>JACUTW010000002.1 GCA_014859605.1 Desulfuromonadales bacterium | reverse complement strand
TTAACGCTGGAAATTCTCAGAGGAACAAAACGATACTCCAACGAGTAAGGGCCGGGAAATCTCCCGGCCCTTACTCGTTGTGCCTTCATTTTAGCAGGGATGAACGTTGCCGCTCCCTACCACCATCGGTTTCACATACTTCATCGTCATTCTCCTTTCGTCATGGGGTCTTTTACCACGGGGTTACTTTATTCCAGCCGCCGCGGGCGCCGGTCAGGGTGATACTGGTTCCGGTTCCGGCAGCAGTGATCGTTGTCGTGGCACCGGCTGATGTGGTGATCTCTATCAGCGTTAACTGAGTTGTAGTCATGGCACTAATCTTGCCAACTTTTCCGGCATTGGTGCCGCCGGTAATCCTGACCATATCTCCGACATGGTACTTGTTTGCGGCAGTAAATATGGCCGTACCGCTGACAATTTTGTCCGGGGCGACAAAACTGATGTTCGTCGCTGTCGTGCTGAACTTCGGTACAAAACGATGGCAGTTCTGAGCAGAACCGACATCTGCGAGGGTCCTGCCAACGTTGTCATTTCCGAGTATGCGCCCGCCCACCGAGGTGCCGCTGAGACCACCCGTCGGACGATTGTCATCCCAAGTATTGTGCCGGGTATCGAGACAGTTGGTAATCATCAGCTTCGGCAACCGTGAGGCATGCGGATTATGACACTTGGAACAGGTAAAGGCATGGTAGCCGATATCTTTGGTACCAGTATCCTGTGTCACTCCCCAATCAAAATCAGCGTACGCGTAGTATGTGCCTATAACTAATGGCAAGACACCCCAGCCCATCGATTTGTAAGCCGAGCGGAAGCCATCTGCCCTAAATTCCGTGCTGCCAGTAGTTGTTGCATTAACATATCCCATATTTGGATTCCCAGCTTGATTATAATCAGCGGTGTAGGTAACAGGTGCTGCACTTGGATTTCGCCATGCATAGCTGAAAATATCAGCAGCTAAATTCCCGGTTCCGCCGAGGGCGGAGTTACTGTGGCCGTTGGTGCTGAGCCAGAGGTTCTCGTTTTCCACCTTGTCCATGGTATCAACATTCGTACCGTGACAAAGGGTACAGAGTCCAGCGGAACCGGCAACAGACATTCCTGCAGTCGGGAAGCCATTGTTTTGGTCGATCTGGAAGCCGCCGTCTTCGTTATGTGTGCTGCCTCCACGCGGCACAGCCATGAACTTGTTCGGGGCAGCGTAGACCGAAGTCGATAGCGGTGCACCGTCCTCCGGATAAGGGTTGCGAATCCAGCTGCCACGCAGGTACGGCTGCCCCGTGGTCTCGTCACCCGGTGCGAGATTGAGGTTATGGACATCGTGGCAGTTGGAACAGCGGATATTGGCAACCGTATCGAGTTCTTCGCTGCTGGTACGGAAGCGGTCCGTGGTTACGGCGGCGGTACTGGCACCATCGGCGGTGGCATGGGTTGACCGAATCAGACCGGTTTTGTAACCGAAGGCAGCTGTACCGCTGGTCCAGGTCGCACCGACCCAGTTCGATTGGCTCAGAGTGCCATAGTTGTAGTCACTATTATTGGGTGGCTTGGTCGCATCATTGTTAGCACCGGTATCAGCCCCCCATTCGGAGATGCTGTTGCTGTCATGGCAACCCCAGCAAAGCTCCGCCTCGGTTGCTGCCGCCGGACGCCCACCAATCGATTTACGGAGATGGATGCCGGTTGACCAGTTGATCCCGACCTGGGAATTTCTCGGAACGACGAACGCCGTGCCACTGACATCCCCGCGCGGATGGCCGCCGAAATGACACCAGGTACAGTTACCGGCCATCTGGTCGCTCGACGTGCCATCGTCGGCCAGACTCACCCCTTTATTCGGATCTGTGACGTGACTCGGGGTTATACCCCCGAAGCCATGACACTGTACACAGTCAAAGTTCTGGGCACTGTCCCACTTTGGCGTCGGAGCCGTTCCGCCAGCCAAAAGATCCTTGGGATGGCAGGAGAACTCGTCAAGGTTCGAACAACTCCCCGCGGTTACTGCGTCTCCGGGAATCCAGAGCGAATTTTCGCCGGCAGCAATCGGGTCGAGGTGAACATCGATATACCCGTCACCATGCTTGCCGTCGAGATCGTTCTTGTCTTTGTAGCGACCATCGTGACACAGGTTGCAGCTGTCCCCCTTGGCAAAACGGAAGGAGTAGTTGAGGTGCTTCTCATGGACGCCGACAAACTTGCGGGTCACCTCTTCACCGGCAATGTCACCGTCATAACCGTGGTTGTCGATCGGCGGTGAGCCTTTGATCTGTTCCGGCACAACCCCGGCGTTGGCGGTTGTCCCGTCAAAAGCATAACCATAGAACGTGTCGGTAGTCCGGGTCGGGATACCATGACAATCGGCACAATCAAGTTTGGCTGTCGAGATCCAGTTCGGGGCACCATAGCCGGGGCTGCCGGCCGGACCGTGACAACCGAAGACAAAGTTCAGACAAGTGCCGTCATCGACGTTGTCACCAATACCGTTGTAGTTATTATTGTAGAAGCCACCGCCACCGTCCGGATCGTCATAAAGAACTTTGCCGCCAGGCGAACCGTCATCAGTATAGTAGATGCGATTGCCACTGATCAGGGGTTGTTGCGGGCCGTATTCACTCCAGCCCATGAGCAGCAGACCATCCTGGTGATCGAGCCCAAAGGTTGCGACCTGGTCGCCATGGCACTTGGTGCAGTCATTGATGGTGATGCCATGGATGCGGTGATTACCGACACTTTCAACGACGCTCGGGGCGGTGGTGTGGCACATACCACAGCGGGGTCCGCCAATCTCCTGGTCTGACGGAGTTGGTGTTGTGTACTTCGGTGTAGATATCGGTCCGGCATTGTTGTGCTCGTCGTAAGTCTTGATCGCAAAGTAATAATTGGTCAGAGGGGTGAGTTCGTTAATCTCGAATTCCTGAATGAAGCTGCCAAAGGCGGGGGCAGGTGCACCATAGGCACGAGTTGCTGCTGTGAAGTTCCCTTCGGTGATTGGAGCAGTCGAATAGCGCACATCATAGTAAGCAGCGCGGCCGTTATTTTCGGCATCGTCACCAGGTGCGGTCCAGCGCAGGATAACGGAACCGGCCTTGGCGCGACGCTTGACCACCAGGTCATTGATGGCGTTGGGCGCGACATTGTCAGTGCTGTTATTGACTGCAAGGCCGGACTTGATTGACTCGGTATGACCATAACCGTCACCGGCCTTGATCTTGACCGCCACTGTGGCTCCGGCGCTGAGAGCTATCCCTTCCAACTGGGTGTTCCACTGATAACTGGTGGTGGCCGCCGGTAGTTTGCTGGCAAGCAGGTACTTCCAAGTATCACCGTTATCATCAGAGCCGTAAAGATCATAATGGACTGTATCATCGGTAATGGCATCAGCGGTATCGGTGGAGGCAGTCCATGTCAGCTCCACCATCGCCCCATTAACACTACCTTGCAAATTCGGATTGCTCGGTGTGACATTAACCTTACGCTCGGCCGTAACCAGCGCGCCGCCGTTGGCTGCACTTCCCCAGCCAACACTGGTCACAGTTCCAGAGACCACGGTCAACTGCACGGCAATACTCTCACCGCTGTTCACCTGCCTACCGTCCATGTCGAGAATCTTGAAGGTCTTGATCCCCTTGGCGCGTGCACTCATGGTGATATCCGCCGTCACTGCCGGCGAGAAGGCGGTAAAGTTGTTCCCCGTCGACTTGCCGAGAGTAGCGCGAATGGTCGAGGTGGCGTTACCGTTGGCGACATAGACGTTGAAGGAATCCGAGTAGTACATCGTCGGATACTCAAGGTTTGCCGCCGGTCGAAAGGTGACCGGCAGGGCCGAGGTGGCTGCGGCAGTGAAAGAAGCATCCTTTTCCATACCAACATAACCTGAAGCGATGGCACCATTCGCCCGATAGACATGATAAGTCTTGCCAACCGAAGGAATATCCGTCGGAGTGGCGTAAGCAACGTGGGTATTGCTATCGCAGTTGGGAGTTGGCAATACGCCGTCACAAGCACGCACACCAACCTGATAAATCATGTCATTGACGACGCCGTTGGCAGAGGTCAATTGGTACTTGTAGCCTTTGACGCCGGTCAACAGCGGTGCATCAATATCCATATCAAGGGCACCGGACGAAACCGGCTTGACCCAGATCTTGTAGGTGATCGGCATGGTGTGGTCTTCAGCCGGCGACCATTCGACATTGATGGTTTGTGATTCATCGGCCTTGGCCGCACGGTTGACGCCACCGAAGTACGGTACAACCGTATCACCGCTCGCCACGGCGCTGACGACAGCGGATGGCGTTGACCAGTTACCGGCAACATCCTGACTGCGCAGGCTGAAGTAGTAGGTCGTTCCCGGCGTCAGGTTATCAATAGTGACATCCTGGAGCGTCCCCTGGGCATAAGCCAAAGGTAACCCGCCAGCATAATTGTCCGTACGACCAAAATCGCTGGCAATCGCGCTGCTGGTACCGTAACGCATATCGTAACGGTGCACCGTGGTGTTGGCGACGTTAGCGTCATCACCCGGCGAGGTCCAACTGACATTGATCGAACGCGGCTTGGCAGCAACACCGGTGGTGGCGGTCAAGGTCACCTGTGCCGGCGGATAGATGTCGGTATACCAATGCGGAGTGACGGCATTATTAAAGTGGCAATCGACCAGACTGCAGGTTGAGTCGGCAGTATTGAGGACCCCGTCAGGATCGGTAAAGGCGCCGGTGAGGATATTCTTGAACAGTCCGACTTCGGCCGAGCCGCCGTCATTGTGCCCGGATTCACCTGGATTGGGGTGGCAATAGGAACAGGTTGCGTTACGATTCCCCGCCGTGTCGCCGCCGAGTTGAACCGCAATGGCGTGGACATGGGCGGAATGTTTTCCGGTACGATCCGGAGCGACTGTGCCGTCTGGCCAGTATTCCGCGCCGCCATGGCAGGCGGTGCAACTGCCGCTCACGTCAGGCGGATCGCCGAGAACCGTTTGAGACGTCCAGGCAGTTGTCGGATAATCATAATTATTCGCCGTACCGGTCGCGCCAGCGTGGCAGGCAGAGCAACCGGAGCGACCGCCAAGGCGGGCCCAGGTGGTTCCGTTGCTGTTCAGGGTGATGAAACCATCGCCGTGTGGAGTGGTTGCACCGGCGTCGGTCGCTTTCCAGTCGTTGCTGATATTGGCGAAGGGATAATTACCGCTGCTGGCACCGATCGCGTGGCAGTCGGTACAGGGATAAGCAAGGTTGCCACTGTTGGTATGCGCGTTATTGCCACGGCTGTCCATGAGCTGGTGCATAACTCCGGCGTTAAAGCCGGTTGAGAAGCGACCGTGGCAGTTATCGCATTGAGTGCCGTTCGTCGCCCCGGCAGTAGCGGACCACTTGTAGGCCCAGGCGGCACCGGCACTGTGACAGGCGGTGTTACAGGTCGGAACCGTCCCGTCAGTGAAGCCGGCAAAGAGACCACGGTGCTGGTCATTGGTGTTGTCGGCATCATCTGCTGTCCAGACCCCGTTCATGTGGGTGGTCTTGTCAGCGAGATTGCTGTGGCAGGTGGTACAGGCGGTGGCAAGACCGGCAGCCGTATGGACCTTGCCAGAGACCGTCGGAACCGTCAGGTGCATGTTGTACTGCGGCATGTAGTTGGGACCGCCAACGCTGGTCTTGTTGCCGCCGATATAAGCCGACGCGCCGCTGCCGCTGTGGCAGTCCGTACAAGTAATATTGCTGCTGTTGCCGGTCCAGTTCCCGGCCTCGGCAGAGAGATGGCAGGTATTGGTGCAGGAACCGTTGGCGTTATTGACAACATTCTTGCTACCGCCGGCGTTACGGACGCCATCCATGTGAGTAGATGCCGATATTACAGAAGCTGTCGAGTCGGTGTGACAGTCGCTGCAGCCACCCGACACCCATGCCGTGTTGCTCATGTGCTTGACGTGCGTGCCGGTCGCCGGGGTGCCTGCGTGACAGATTGTACAGTTTGCCTGCGTCGTTCCCCAGACCGGATCGATAATCGGTGCGCCGCCAATGCCGTTGTTGTGACAAGCGTTGGTGCCGCAGGTGCCCTTCACCGCCGGATAAGTAAAGCCGACATAGGAGGTCATTTTGCTGCCGGCGACCGTATAAACACCGTCAATGTGACCTGTGGCCGGACCGGTGTTGGTCCCCCAGTTGGTCGCGGCTTCATGGCAATCGGAGCAGAGGGAGGCGCGCCCGAAGGTGGTCGCGGTCGCCGCCGAGGTATGTTTGGTGTGGGCGGTTTCAACCGTCACATCGACATGGCACATAGCGCAGTTGCCGTTGTTAAGCGGGGCGTACCAGTCGTTGGTTGTCGGAGTCGTTTTGTTAAAGTGACAATCGACCGTCGCACAGGTCTTGCTGGCGGCGCTCCAGACGCCGTTGTCAGCGGTCTTCGGCAGCCAACCTTTGTACATGCTATTGACTTCGGCCGGCAGGCTGGCAACCGGGCCATGGTCACCGTCGGAACCAGGCGCATTATGACAGTAGGAACAGAGTTCCTTCTGTTTTGCATCAGCGTCTCCCTTGCCATTATCGGTCAGCAGCCCGGCAAGATCCTCATCGTAGATCGACTTCGCGAGATAGACCATATGCTTTAAGTGGGCACCACTGTTGTCTTCGCTACCATTATCGACAGCGTTGGCACCGTCCGGCCAGTAGCCGTTGGCATTGGTGCCGACATAACCGCCGTGACAGCTTGAACAGAGAATCGCCGCCTCGATGCCGGTAACTGTTGCCGTCGGCAGGGATGTCGTCGTAACGCGGAAGTTGTGCAAGCTGTCGTTGCCGTGGCAACTCGTAGTTGTACAGCCGGCACGATCCGGGTTCGGGGCGGTGTCGATGGCAAAAGTATGTACTGCCGAATTGCTCATGGTGATCTTGTCGTCGCCATGATGGCTGGTGGCGCCGGTCGGATCCCACATGGTCGTCCATTTGTAGCCGGGAGATCCAATGCCATGACATTCGGCGCAGGGATAGGTCAAATTGCCGGTCGCGTTGTGCTTGCTGCCGCGGGTCGGGTTCTCGGTATGTGGCGCCACGCCACTGACCCAACCGGTAGCATAGTCACCGTGACAGTTGGCACACTCGGTCCCGTTGGTAGCGTATGCGCTCAACGACCACTTGTAAGCCCAGGCCGTACCAGCGCTGTGGCAGGCAGTTGTACAGCTGCTGGTTGCCTGGTTATAGCCGGCGATGGGGAGAACGGTGATCGCCGTGCCGGTGTTGATGGTGCCATTCATGTGATTGGCAGCGACAACTGTCGGGGTAAGGGAGTGGCAGGTCACGCAATCGGCAATTCCGCCGCTGCCGTTATCGAAGCTGCCGTCGTGAGCGACGCCGGTGACTGTCGGGCCGTTGGGACTGTTGTCATGAATACCGGAGACAGGGTTGCCAACCGCGCCGTTGTTGGTGTCGGTGTGACATTCCAGGCAACCGGCATTGTTGTTGGGGATAGGAATATCCCAATCCGGAACTCCGGTGGCATGGCAACCGAGACCGATACCGCCCGAGCAGGTATTGGCATCGGTATAGGTCATCCCGGCACGGACGACATCGCGAACGCCGCCGCCTTTGTCGTAGCCGGCTTCATCCTGAGTTGCCTGCGCCATATCGACGAGGGCCAGGCCGTCATTGTCATCTTTACCGCTACCGAAATCGAAACTGTCGATATGGGTCAACGGTCCTGCATGCCCGACGCCGCTGTTGTAGTCACCGGTCATCGGGTGGCATTCGGCGCACCCTTTGCCGGCGGCAAAGTGCTCGTCGTGAACATCCGAAAGATTGTTCGGAACACTGGCCGCAGAAACGGTCGGCGCATAGAAGTGGCAGGCATTACAGGAAATGCCGTTGGTATCTTTGATCCAGGTCGCCGGGTCACTGCCGCTACTCTTATCGAACCAGAAACTATCGGCTGCCGACGAGGTGTGACAAACGTTGGCGCAGCCCCAAAGGTTACCGCTCTGGCTGTAACCGATGGACGTGGCAAGGACCGCGACGCGATTGCCGCTGCCGTGGTTGGCGCGGGCACCAACGGCGCCTTGGTCAGCGCCAAGATCGTAGGTGTAATCGTTCGCGCCGGTGTGACAGTAAGCACAATCGGTCAGATCTTCGAGGGTTCGGTCATTCGACGAAACCCGGGTGTGTTTGTTACTGCCGGTACCGTGCGCACCAGTATTCGGCGGGTTGCCATGACAATCGTTACAAGCCGTACCGGCACCTGCGATGAAGGAGTTGGTCGCATTTTTGTGGCCGGAATGACAGGTAAAGCAATCCTCACCCTGGTAATGGTTACCAGTTGAATTATTGCTGTTATTGTGGGTAACCCCTTCTGCCAGGAGATGGCAGGTGGCGCAGATATCGTCGCCGTTGATTTCTCCGGCACCGCCGGCTGCACCATCGTCTTCGTCATAGGAGTTGGCGCCGGTAATCGCCAGGAACGAAACACTGCCGGTATATTGACCGTTTGATGAATTGTCTTTGGTATTTTGCTCTGTCTGCGAGGCAATCACCATCTGGATATTGCCGGTGCCATGCAGGTCGTGACAGGCAATGCAGGTTTTTCCCGCATGGGTGGTGATACCGCGGGTCGCGGCAGTTGCCGATTTAGTCGGATGGGTCGGGGCCGCACTATGGCAAGCGGCGCAGAAGATATTTTCGTTGCCGGTGTAGGTTGCCGGGAAGCCGACGTCGGTGCGCAGCATCAATGCATCGCCAAGTCCGCCGCTAAAGTGGCCACTGCCCGTCGCTACATGGCAGTCAAGACAGTTGGAGTTACCGGCGGCATTGCCGGAGACCGGGTAGGTGCCGCTGGCCGGGAGACGTCCGTGGCCGCTGGTGCGGGCAAAGGTAAAGGTCGGGGGATTGGCTGCACCGGGCCAGCCATCACTGATCAGAGATCCGGCGTGACAGGTGGCACAATCGGTGGTTGCCGGGGAGCCCCAGATCGGTTTGACCTCGCCGGGTTCGTTGTCATAGCCATGGCACTCATCGCAGATATCGGCAAAGCTGGCCGGATAGTTGGTCGGTACCATGTTATTTGTGCCGTCGATGTGGCCGGGGTGGGTGCCGATTGTTGCATTTGCGCCGTGACAGATGTCGCAGGACAGGCCCGGACCGCCGTTGGCGGTGGTAATGTGACGAGTATGGGAACCGGTGGTGATGACCCCGACTCCGCCGTCTGCAGAAGTATCAGTACTGATACCACCGTGACAATCGTCGCACTGCCTGACCTTGAAAGCATTGCCGCTGATCTGATGATTGCCGTGACAGGTGATACAATCTTTCCCCTGGAAGTGATCAACGGCCGAATTATTGCTGTTGTTGTGCAGGACGCCGCCAGCCACGGTATGACAAGTGGCGCAGATATCATCAGCGTTGACTTCACCAGCGCCGCCAACCTCCCCGTCATCCTCGTCGTAGGAATTAAGACCGGTTATCTGCAGGAAGGAGACGTTGCCGCTATATTTACCGGTGGCGGAGTTATCCTTGACATTCTGGGTGGCCCTTAGTTCCGTGACCATATGAATGTTCGCTGTGCCGTGCAGGTCATGACAGCCGATGCAACGCTTTGCCGCATGGGTGCCGATATTGCGGGTTGCGGCACTGGCTGTTTTGGTCGGATGCGCCGGCGCGGTGCCGTGGCAGTTGGCACAGAAAGCATTTTCATTGCCGCTGTAGGTTGCCGGGAAGCCGAGGTCGGTGCGCAGCATCAGCGCATCACCCAGCCCGCCGCTGAAGTGACCGCTGGCGGTGGCGACATGGCAATCGAGACAGGCCGAGTTACCCGGCGCATTGCCGGTGACCGGATAGTTGCCGCTGGCGGCGGGACGACCATGTCCAGTCGTGCGATCGAGCGCAAAGAGTGGAGCATTCGGTGCCCCGACCCATCCCGAGGACTTATGCGTTCCGGAATGGCAGGTGGCGCAGTCGGTTGTCGCCGGATTTCCCCAGATTGGTTTGACTTCGCCGGCTTGTGCGTCATAGCCGTGACATTCATCACAGACATCCGCGAAATTGACACCATCCACCGGCGGCACCATGTTATTCATGCCGTCGAGATGGCCGCTATGGGTGCCGGCAGTGGTATTGGCGCCATGACAGACTTCACAGGAAAGCCCGGGGCCACCGTTAGCGGTGGTGATGTGTCTGGTATGAGATCCGGAGGTGATGATCCCGATTCCGCCATTGGCAGAGGTATCCGTCGCGATACCACCGTGACAGGTATCGCACTGCATGTCGGTGGTATCATCCCAATCTGCTGTCAATCCGATATCAGCCGGATCGTGACAATAGACAGAACAGGTACCGGTGACAGGATCATAATTCGGTCCGACAGCATTAGTTGCCAGTGACGCGAACAAAGCGTTACCACTGGTTTTGTAACCGACTTCGATTTGTCCGTTGACGTGTTTACCACCTTTTTGACCATCGGTCGCATCCAGTTTCAGCTTTGATGCTCTTGTGCTATCGGCCGTTGCGACATGACAAACGTCGCATTCGTAAGTGATCCCTGTGGCACCGGCGCCGAGATGGGCGTTATGTACCGGCGAATTCCCCTGTGCTGTCATCGTCGCTGCGCTGTACCCGTGGCAGTCGGCGCAACGGGTTGCAACCGGTTGCAGGAAGATTGAACCATAACCGCCAGCGGTGTAGTTAGCACCGGTGCCGACCCAAGCCGGAGTGGTGTGGGCAGCATAACTGCGGACCGGTCCATCTCCAGTGCGTTTTCCACCATTGGAGTGACAGTAGGTGTTGTCACACTTGTGAGCAACAGTATTATAGGAGGGAACCAAACCACCAACAGTTGCTGTGGAAGCAAAATGAACATCACGGAAAGTATTGGCATCGGTTGACAGCGGAACACGATGGCCGCCGGCGAGGGAGCCAGACTGATTACCGTGACAAGGTTTGCAGTTGTCGATGCCGGAGGTGCCGACAAAGTACCATTCACCCGGATTCACCGCCAGTTTGGCGCCGGCATGGGTTTTATGCCCGGCTTTTGATTCATCCAGGAAATGACTGCTATCGGTATAACCATAGCGGGGCAAATCAACATTGTTATCCGCCCAGCCGCCGTCATTCGCATCACCGATTTCGCTACGGAAGCCGCTGATATTTTTATAAGGGGGGAAACCATGACACTGGCCGCAGGTGGCGGCGTTTGCGTCATTGGCAAAACTGAAGGTGGTTTCACCATGTTTGTGGCAAGTGGTACATTCGGCTAAACCGCCCTCCAAATGCTCAAGTTCAATATTGCCAAGTCCGCCAGGGCCATCATTCTGAACATCACCATGACACTTTTCGCAGAACCCGTTAGCCGTTCCCTTGGTATTGTCAGACCACTTGGTTCTAACACTGCCGCCGTCAGGAAAGGCCGCATAAGTGACCTGAGCTGTCCCGGCCGGAGCACGAAGGGCGCGTACCGGTACGGCATCCGGCGACTTACCGGCAAGAACGTAGGCGCTGATCGCTCCGTTATTGTAGGAATGTCCACCGTGACAGTCGAGACAACCGATCATCTGCTGGTTGCCACCTTTTCCGTGCATCTTGTAAGTATGACAGGCCTGACAGAGGTTGGAGCGAAGCTGACCCGTGCCGGTAGCACCGTCGCGGTTAGCGCCGGTACGGAGCGGACCGTCAGAACGGAGGAGATAGCCGTCTCCGGAAGTCAGTCCAGCAATATTTAACAAACCGTCTTCTGTCGCAGAGGAGGAGTCTGCAAAGTGCGGAGAATGACAGGAGGTACAGGATACATCACCCGCAACCAGACGAACAGCGCCGCTGGCTGAATTGCTCAGCGTTTTGTATTTAGTCGGATTAGCGGCTGCAAAGGCTTCATAATCACTGACAAGGGGATGGGTCAGGGTGGCATTGGTATCCGGGACATTCGAAACGAATCTGCTGCTGTGACATTGCTGGCAAATCAGGTCTCCGTCCGCTGTGGCACGAAGCAGTGTGGGCTTGACGACCTTATCAGCATGCGGATCGTGGCATATTGTACAGGTCACGCGGTTTTTTGATATGGAATAGCGACTGGTATAAAAAGCCGTCGGCGGATTGGTTGCTCCCGCCTCTAGCTGTGTTGTCGTTGATCCTCCCCAGAAATGGACCGTCTCTGCGCCGGAGATTGGTTCTGGAGGAGAGGGATGACTCCCCAAGGCGGCACTCGCTTTTGTTAATCCAAAGGAGAGATGACAGGGAGTACACAGATTCGCTAAGGTGCGGGGATTAGCGCCACTCCGATGACAGTTATTACATCCCTGATCATGTACTTTGGCTGCAAAGGCAGACAGGGGTAAACACAAACTTATGGCCAGGACTATACCAAGTAAATTTTCATGAAAGCGCATAATTGCGTACTCCTGTCAGAGCAAAAACTTTTTAGGAAAATATTTCAATTCAATTTTTCTAATGATATGTGTGTTTAAAAAGCCCCGACTTTTGGGGCTTTTTAAACACTTGCAAGCTTTCTATTTAATGTGACAAGCGAGACAAAGAGCACTGCCGGTGTTCGGTGTTACTAGAAAGGGAGTATAAGCAGTATCGCCACCATTTGCGGCTTCGTAATTCACATGCGGATCATGGCACGACGAACATTCGACAAAATTACCGGTGGCAATATCCGCACCAAAAAAGCGAATCCCCGAGGTCTTGGCATCGGCCGGCGCACGAAACTCACCGGTGTTATCCGTGTGGTTATAAGATGAAGAATAACTGAAGGAGATCGGATGATCGTCGGAAAGGTTTTTGGTGTCCCCTAAAAAGCCCCACCCACTTGGATCTGGAGCATCACCGATCGCACCGCCGATGGCAAAGAACATGGGTTGGATATTACTCGTATTATCCGGGGCAGCGGCAGTGCGATTACTGTTATTGATGATACTGTTCATCGCCGTAGAGCCATCGTGACACGACATACAAAGGAGCGACTCAGCATTGACGGGTCGGGTCGACATCCCTGCTCCCGTCATATAGCCGGAAAGGGTGGCACTGGTGTAGTGAGTAAAACCGGTTCCGGTCGGGACGGCACGGTTCCACAAGGGGGTGTTCATGGTGCCACCATGCGGCGTATGGCAAAAGATGCAGACTTCATCTTCATTCGTCGCCATATAATAGTTGCCGCCGGGGATATTGACCGAGGTTGACGACAGATTATGTCGTGTCCCTGAGACATCCATGGTTTTCGCCGCCCATAGATTTGTTGCGACCAGAAGCAGAGCAACAACCAGTACGGATTTTCTAAGCATCTTTTTTCTCCAGTTTTGCATCGATAGTCCCTGTATTATTTCAAAGGAATCTTGCTGTTCAGTTGGGTCTGCAGTTTACTGATGACTGCGGAAATTTCCGTGTTTTCTTGCAGTGCGGACTGCATAGAGAGCACATTTTGTTTGGCTTTATCGTAGCTCTTCAACTTATTGACAGCCTGTGACTGAATATTCGTCTTTAACTGACTCAAGGTCAAGGTGAGCAGTGGCGTGTTCAAGCTATTCTCCTGAATCAGTGCTTCGATTTCAGCGACCGTTGCCATTAATGCCAGATCAAAATGAGGAGAGATCGCCCGCGATTTATTCATCGTCGAATTTGCCAACAAAATTTCTCCGGCGGCATTGCCTATCAGCAAGTCTTTGCCAAACTTGCCATCCGGATTAGCTGCAATCATACGGATTTTTTCGCCGAAGCTGCTGCTCTGCATTTCGTATGAACGCAAGCGAGTATTATAGAGAGACTGATGAACGAGGAGAGGATCCCCTTTAACATAAGCGTCATCTTGACGCTCATACAAAGCAATTTCCTGATTTGCCGCGAGGAGGATCTCTTTACTGCCATCCGCATCCCAATCCGACACAAGCGCTGAAGCATTCGAGGCGCCGGCAGCGGCGGCAATCAGCACTTCGCGGGCCGCAAAGACCGGGGTCGCATCACTACCGATATTGCGGAAGCTGTAGAGTGTACCATCGCCACTCCCGACCAGAAGATCTTTAGCACCGTCAGCGTCAAGATCAAAAAGGAGCGGGGCGGCATTGCTGCCGACACTCAAGGGAGCATTGTCAGCCTGCAACGAGATGAGTGCGGCAAAGACCGGCGATTCCTGTGTCCCGACATTGAGAGCAAGAGAGACCGAACCATCCGCGGCTCCGACCAGGAGGTCTTTCCGATTGTCATTATTCCAATCAGCAACAAAAGGAACAGCACCGACAGGGAGAGTCACCCCCGGGAGCTGAACAGCGGCCGCCAGCGACCAGACATCTCCGGCCAGCCCTTTGTAGAGAAGGAGTTTTCCGCTGCCATCGGCAACGAGAAGATCATCGATTCCGTCACTATCGAAATCGACAAGCACCGGGGCAGCCTCAGGCCCGCCCTGAATCTTTACACCACCGGCGAACAGGGAGGCCTTCTTGAACTCGCCGGGGAGAATGGCGACGACGAGGTCGGCAGTCACAACAACACCCTGCCACTGGTTCACAACAACACTTTTGATCCACGGTTCAAAACCGGCAAGTTCGACAACAACTTCGATCGTTCCGGGATCGATGTCGCGTAGCGCCACCGGCACTTCGCCAACATAGCGACCACTATAAGCGCTATTGCCGCCGAGATAGACTTTGGCGCCGGGGAAGGTGGCGTCAATCGTCAGAATCGTACTGACATAAGTCAATGCGCGAACTTCGCTCGCTGTACTCAAGCCGGTATTATCAATAGCAAGAACACGCCATTGGTACGTTGTATTCGCCTGTAAGTCGTCATAACCGGCCATTTCTGAGAGGACGGCACTGAAGAGTTCCGCTTGCTCAACAACAATCACTGGCGTCGCGAAATCGCTATCCCGGGCAATTTCCAGACGGTAACTGATGAAGGCAAGGGGATCAGGATCGCTTGCTGCCTGCCAATGAAAAGTCGTGTCCTTGTCAGCATTGATTACAGCTGCCGGAGCGTCAAGGGCTGGCGCGGTCGGCGCCTCCTCAACGGCATTGACCCAGAAGTATTTAATTTCGCTAAAGTCAGAGGTGAGCTTGCCATCATCGGCCTGGACCTGCCAGCCATATTGATTGTTTTCAAGGAGAACTCCGCCCGTAACCATAAAGTTTGTCGTCGCAACAGAGTTGTTGGTACTCACGACCACGCCGGCAGCATCAACGATCCTGACATTGTAACGCAGGGTGTCGCCATCGGCATCGACAGGGGCCGCCCACTGCAAATCCGGCGTCAAGGTTGCAACTTCGTCACCCTGAAGCGGACTGAGCATCACCGGAATTTCGGGGGCGCTGTTACTAAAGAAGGAGCGGACAGCACTGGTTGAGATCAAGCGGCTAGCACTATTGTCAACTGCAACAACTCGCCAGTCGTAGGTGGTCCCGGATTGCAGGTCGTCATAACCGGGCAAAGTCGACAGAGGGGCACTGCTAAGCCCGCTCTGTTCAATCCTGATGATTGGTGCGGTGAAATCCGCATTTCGGGCAATTTCCAAACGGTAACTGATTGAGCTCAAGGGGTCGGCATCCGTTGCCGCCTGCCAACTGAAAATTGTATCCTTGTCGGCCCTGGTAGCGTTGTCGGGTGAAAGGAGGAGCGCTGCGGTCGGCGCTTCCTCAACCGCATTGACCCAAAAACTCCCGACAGCACTGTAGGGCGAAGTCAACTCGGCATCAGCGGCCTGAACCTGCCAGGTGTACCAGCTATTTTCAACCAATTTACCGGCGGCAACCGGATGACTGGTCGCTGCAATATTAGAGTTACTGCTGACGATCGTGCCATCTAACGCCATGATCTGAACATTGTAGGAAAGAACATCATTATCTGCATCTACGGCCGCCGACCACTGCAGAGTCGGGGTTAGTGTGGCGACGACAACGTCCTGAACAGGGCTGATCAGAGCCGGTGCTTCAGGAGCATTATTGGTCTTTACCGGATTAGTCGAACCATCTACCGAGAAGATCTGGATACCGTTACCGTCTGTCACGACAAAGATACGATTGGTCAAAGAATCATAGACCACATCAAAAGCCGGGGAGGGAATCATCCCGACCGTCCAGGGATAAACCTTCCCGGTGATAGGATCATAAGCCGGGTCAGGAGTCCCACTGGTGAATTTCCCCAGATACTGAACCACCGGATTAATGGTAAAGGCATGAATGGTACTGGTTAAAATACTGAGCATGTAAACTCGACCGGTGGGATCGACCGTCAATCCCACCGGCTTACAGTTAATCTGGGTTCCGGAGACTTCCGCCTCGGTCAAGAGACGTTTCAATGTTCCATCAAGAGAAAAAACCTGCGCGCGGGTAATCCCGTTGTTATTCCAACCCTCAGCGATGATGACTTCCTGATTAACAACATCGACCGTCAAACCGCCAATTTCACCGAACTCTCCGGCCAGAGGCAAATAATAGCCGTTGACAAGATTCGAAGCGGGAGCACCAAAGGAGTGTGTCTTTGCGTAGGTGACACCATCATAAACATCAATCTGAGCGGTCGTGTCAAAATTGGCTGCGACCGTAGCGACAGTCTTGCCCTTATCGTAATTACCGACATAGATATTTCCGGCCGCATCCAGGTCAATCTCTCTAATCCCTTTAAACTCGCCAAAACCACCACCGAGATAGCCGATTAACTCGCCAGTAGACCCGTTAATGACTGCAACTGCAGTGGCAACAGCGCTGTTCGGCTCGGAAACAGAAACAAAAACACGGCTTCCGTCCGGTGTAACAGCGACACCATTCGACCTGACCTTGTATCCACCCCTGAGAACCTGAAGCGCTTTGCCATATTTATCAAAGCGCGCCACCCCGTTCAAAGTACCGTCACAAAGATAGATCGTTCCGGCCGCATCAACATCGATGCGGGTCGGAGTAACAACCGAACTATTCTTGATTTGCCCAAGGGAGCTGATAACCGGCATTGCGGCCTGCGCCGAATCGTGCCATATGGCTACAAACGCCAGCGATAACGCTACTGCTACACAAATTTTTTGTCCGAGCCGTTTCATATCGGCGCCTCCTAAGTGGCTTTAAATCTTATATTTCCTAATCGATGATATTTTATTGATGCGATTCCGATAAAAGCAAAAAGGGTGCCCATTCCCCGTCCTCCTCCATTAATTGACCAGGAAAGATTTATTACAAACCTCCAGAGACTCCATGCGCCACTAAGGGCCATGAAAAAATTACCATAAAGATCGTCAGCAACAACAACCAAAGACTGAAATCGTGGAATATCACGGATTGGTGTCGCCCAAGTCGTTGCACCCGGGCTGACGTAGTCCCTCATAAATACGTTGGGCTGTTTTACTGCCGATTCCCGGCGCAGCCGCAAGTTCTTCTATGGTCGCGGCGCGCAACTGGCGCAAGCTGCCAAAATAGCGCAGCAGCTCAAGACGGGTCTTCGGTCCGATACCGGCAATCTGCTCCAGCTGCGAGCCCAGCAACCTCGCCTTGCGCTTTTGCCGGTGATACGTAATGGCAAAGCGATGTGCCTCGTCGCGTAATCGCTGAAGCATACGCAAAGCCGCCGAGCCGGGAGGAAAGAGGATTGGAGCTGGGCTGCCGGGGCGGAAGAAGCGTTCCTGGCTGCGCAGGGTGGCCTTCCCGGCGACCTTTTCCCGCCGCGCCTTGGCAATGGAAGCAATCTCAATCGGCGGCATCAACCCCTTCCTGGCGATCAACTCACTTAAAATTCCCAACTGCCCACGGCCGCCGTCGACGAGGATAAGATCGGGGAAGACCCCTTCCTGCTGCGCCCGGTCAAGGCGCCGGCCCAGGACTTCGTTGAGGGCGGCATAATCATCGGCGTGCCCGGCCAGAGTCTTGAGCTCATAGCGCCGGTAGGCCTCTTTCGCCGGCAGGCCGTCGATAAAGACAACCATCGAACCGACAATATTCCCCCCCTGCATATTCGAAATATCAAAACACTCCATGCGCGCCGGCAGCTTGTGCAACCCCAGCCGGGTCGCGATCTCCTGCAAAATTGCGCCGGCGATCTCCTCTGGTCCTTTTTCGCCAAAGTGTTCCCGGGCATTTTGCCGCGCCAGTTCGAGCAGATCGTGTTTGTCGCCGCGCTGCGGAACGATCAACCGGACCCGGACGCCGCTTCTTTCTCCCAGCCATTCACTCAGGACCTCACTACTGGCACAAGGCACCGGGAGAAGAATCCGGGGCGGCGGCGTATTGCCGTGATCATAAAATTGCTGCAGAGCAAGACCCAGCAGCTCCGGTTCCTCCATGGCGCTGTGCAGGCGGTAGCTGCGCCGGTCGATGAGGCGGCCACGGCGGATAAGCAGGACGACGATGGCCGATTCACGTCCGTCCCCCCAGAGCCCGAAGACATCACAATCGCCGCCGCCATGGGCGACAACCTTCTGCCGCTCGACCGTCGCCTTGATCGCCTCGATCCGGTCGCGCAGCAGCGCCGCCTCTTCAAAACGCATCTCTTTGGCAGCGGTCTGCATCTGCCCCTGCAACAGTTTGAGCACGTCGTCTTCGCGACCGGAAAGGAGGGCGATGGCGCCGCGCACCAGCTCGGCGTAATCCTCAGGGCTGATCTTGCCGTGACAGGGAGCGCTGCATTGACCGATCTGAAAGTAGAGGCAGGGACGCTGCCGTCGCGCACAATAGTCGGCCGAGAGGCGCCGCAGCGGGAAGATGCGATAAAGCTGCTTAAGGGTCTCCTTGACCGCCGTCGAGGAGGAGAAGGGGCCAAAGTAAAGGGCGCCGTCAGCCGTGACCTGACGAACGACGCGCAGACCGGGATAAGGCTCGCGCAGATCAATCCGTAACGAAACATAGGTTTTGTCATCACGCAGATCGATATTGTAGCGGGGGCGGTGCGCCTTGATCAGGGTATTTTCGAGGATCAGTGCTTCCTTCTCGGTATCGGTGACGATCGTCTCGATGCTCTTGGTCCGTTCCATCAGGAAGCGGATCTGCGGGCGGCTGTCCTGCTCCGGGCGCAGATAGCTGCGCAGGCGGGCGCGCAGATTCCGCGCCTTGCCGACGTAAAGGACGACGCCGTCAGCCCCCTTCATCAGATAGACACCGGGGCGGGTCGGATAGTCTTGCGGCGAAAATTGCTGTTTTGGGCTCATCATCGATCCGCCTGTTGACTTGCTGCTGCTACCTGCCGATAATGCGCTTCTCTTGTGTTTCAAAAGTTCTTTTTATACCGCAATCCAGCCTGTCCGCGCAAAGTTTTCACGCGGGCAGTGCCAATAAGAGATGGAGATAAGTTATGTGTCTGGCTGTACCGATGCGGGTTATGACCATCGAGGGAGAGGTCGCCATCTGTGAAATTGACGGGGTGCGCCGCGAGGCGAGTCTGATGATGGTCGATGGCATCGAAGTCAACGATTATGTCCTCATTCATGCCGGTTTTGCCATCGAGAAGATCGATGAGGACGAAGCCGAAGAGACGCTGCGGATGATGCGCGAAGTTCTCGATCAGGGACTCCTGCCGGAATGAAACACAGCAGCGAATATCGCGATCCGGTCATTGCCGGCAAACTCGTTGCCGAAATTACTGAACTGGTTGCCGACTATGCGGGAATCATGACACTGATGGAGGTTTGCGGCACCCATACCATGGCGATTCATCAGCACGGCATCCGCACGCTGATGCCGCCGCAGATCCGCCTCATCTCCGGGCCCGGCTGTCCGGTCTGTGTTACGCCGATCGATTATGTCGATCATGCCATCGCCCTCGCCCGGCGCCCGCAAACGATCATCGCCACCTTTGGCGACATGATGCGCGTCCCCGGCTCATCCAGCAACCTGTTGCGGGAAAAGGCGCAGGGCGGCGATGTGCGCATCGTCTACTCCCCCCTCGATGCCGTGGCTCTCGCCGAAAAGAATCCCCAGGTCGCTATCGTCTTTCTCGGCATCGGCTTTGAAACCACCGCTCCAACCATTGCCGGATCGATCCTGGAAGCGCAGCGCCGCGGCTTGAACAACTTTTTTGTCCTCGGCGCCCACAAGACCATGCCGACACCGATGCAGGTTCTGGCGGCCGATCCCGAACTACAGGTCAGCGGCTTTCTTGCCCCGGCCCACGTCAGCGCGGTGATCGGCGCCGATGCCTACCAGCCGCTGGTCGCGAACTGCCGCATCCCTTGTGTCGTCACCGGTTTTGAACCCCTCGATGTCCTGCTCGGCATCAAAATGCTTGGCCGCCAGATCCTTGCCTGCAGAGCCGAGGTCGAGATTGAATACCGCCGCCTGGTGCGCCAGAAAGGGAATCGCAAGGCGCAGCAACTCCTTGAGCGGGTCTTTACCACGGGCGACGCGCGCTGGCGGGGGATCGGCATCATCCCGGACTCCGGCCTCGATTTCCGCCCCGAGTTCGCGGCCTTCGATGCGGCAGTGCAATTACCAGTGACGGTGGAGGAGTCGATCGAACCGGCCGGTTGCCGCTGCGGCGACATCCTCAAAGGGAAGATCACGCCGCCGGAGTGCCCCCTCTTTGCCCGGCGCTGCACGCCGCAGGATCCGGTCGGCGCCTGCATGGTCTCCAGCGAAGGGACCTGCGCCGCCGCCTACAAATACGGCGATCACGATTGACGTGTAAAAGCATGGCCGCACAGGGATGAAATCTGATTTGACGAATTTTCAAACAGCTCCAAAAGCTGCTGTCTGGATTTATCTGCTTTTATCCGTTTCATCCGTCAAATCCGTGTGGAACGCCCTTTTGCAGTTTGATTCTCTCTCGACTATGGAGTTCCCTCTTGCTAAAAACAGATGTCATCCTCCTCGGCCACGGCAGTGGCGGCAAACTCAGCCACCAGCTCCTCGACGAAGTCATCATCCCGACCCTCTCCGGGGTGGCGGGTCAGGACCAGAACGACGCTGCCATCCTGCCGCCGGTGAAGGGACGCCTCGCCTTCACCACCGACAGCTACGTTGTTGACCCCCTCTTCTTTCCCGGCGGCTGCATCGGCGATCTGGCGGTGAACGGCACGGTCAACGACCTCGCCATGGTCGGCGCCCGGCCGCAGTGGCTGAGCGTCGGCCTGATCATCGAAGAAGGGCTGCCCGTCAACGATCTGCGGCGGATTCTCGTTGAGATGCGCCGCGCCGCCGATCAGGCCGGAGTCAAGATCGTCACCGGCGACACCAAGGTCGTGCCGCGCGGCAAAGGGGACAAACTCTTTATCAATACCGCCGGGATCGGCGTCATCGACCATGACTACGACATTCGCGGCAACAACGCCCAACCCGGTGATGTTGTCCTGATCAACGGCAGCATCGGCGATCACGGCATGGCGGTTTTGGCCAGTCGCGAAGGGCTCGACCTCGCCTCCGAAATCCGCAGTGACAGTGCCGCCCTCAACCATATTGTTGCCGAATTGATCCAGACCATCGGGAGCGGACTTCATGTTTTGCGCGATCCGACCCGCGGCGGCATCGCCACCACCCTCAAAGAGATCGCCCTGCAATCGCAGATTGACATCACCCTTGACGAAGCCGTTCTCCCCGTCGATGCTGCTGTCGCCGGCGCCTGCGCCATTCTCGGCCTCGACCCCCTCTTTGTCGCCAACGAAGGGAAACTCCTCGCCATCGTTGCCCCGGAATGCGCCGAAGCTGCCCTGGCGATCATGCGCCGGCATCCCGAAGGAATCCAGGCGGCGGCGATCGGTGTGGTCGCTGCCACGGCGCCGGGAAAAGTCTTCATGCGTACCGCCATCGGCGGACGCCGCGGCGTCGAAATGCTCGCCGGCGAACAGCTGCCGCGGATCTGCTAAGGTGAAATCCCCCGCTTTAACCCGGGCTCCGACCACCCTCCTTGACCGCCTGGCAGAAGTTTATCCGGCCGCCGAGTGTTCTCTGGCGCATCGCTCCCCCTTTGAGCTCCTCATTGCCACCATCCTTTCCGCCCAGTGTACCGATCGGCGCGTCAATCTCGTCACCCCCAGCCTCTTTACCCGCTACCCCGATACCGCCAACCTCAGTCAGGCGGAGCTCAGCGAGGTCGAAGAATTGATCCGTTCCACCGGCTTTTACCATGCCAAGGCCCGCCACCTCATCGGCTGTGCGCAAGGGCTGATGCAGCACCACCACGGCAAGGTCCCAGCCACCCTTCGCGAGTTGATCTCCCTCCCCGGCGTCGGACGCAAGACCGCCAACGTCATCCTCGGCACCGCCTTCCAAATTCCGGCGATGGTCGTCGATACCCACGTCAGCCGCCTGGCGCAGCGCTTCGGCTGGACGACCGCCAGAGATCCTGACCGCATCGAGACCGAGCTTGCGGAGTTGCTGCCGCGCCGCTACTGGATCACCACCAGCCACCTTCTCATCGCTCATGGTCGGGCCTTCTGTAAAGCCCCGACCCCGGATTGCTCGACCTGCCCGATCTTCGCTTTATGTCCCCGTCAAGGGGTCACAAAAAGTCGCTAAAAGCAAAGAGCCCACTACCATTGCCGGCAGCGGGCTCATTTGCTCATAATGGCGGTGGGGATCAGTTACTCATCGAGATCCATGCGATTGAAATCCCGGGCCTTGGGGCGTTGCGCTTCCTCTGAAGTCTCGGTCGGCGCGGTGCCGGGGGCGAAAGCTTCGATATTGAGGTCGCCACTATCCGGGGCCAAAAGGCCGGTAGTCGGGTCGATATTATGAAACTCGATAGTATCGGGAATCGTAAAGGGGAGCGGTTCCATATTGCGTGTCGCCTGCGCCATAAAAGTGACCCAGCCGGGGAGAGCCGCTTGCGCACCGGTCTCACCTGCGCCCAGGGTCTTTTCCTGATCATAGCCGATCCAGGCAACCGCGACGAGCTGCGGCACAAAGCCAGCAAACCAGGCATCCTTGAGCTCGTTCGTCGTTCCGGTCTTGCCGGCCACCGGCCGGGCAAGACCGAGGGCGCGTCCCCCCGTCCCTTCCCGCACCACGCTCTCCATCATGTTGGTAATCAGATAAGCGCTCTCCGGCGTCATCACCCGCTCCGCGGTCTGGGGATGAATCGTCGCCGTTGAGGTCAGGGCGTCGGCCGGATCGATCGATTCGAGAATGCGCCCGTCGCGATCGACAACCTTGCTGATATAAACCGGCTTTTGCCGGATCCCGCCACTGGCAAAGACACTGTAGGCCGAAGTCAGCTCCAACGGCGTAATCGCCGAGGAGCCAAGCGCAAAGGTGAGATCGCGGGCGATCGGCGACTCTATGCCGAGGGCACGAGCGTAAGCGGTCGCATAGTCGATGCCGATCGCTTCAAGAATACGGATCGTCACGATATTGTTGGAAGCACTGAGCGCCCGCCGCATCGAAGTCGGTCCTGCGTATTTATGGGAATAATTTTGCGGCTTCCACGAAACGAACTCTCCGGCAGGATTATGGCTGTTAAAGACCAGAGGGGCATCGAGAAAGATGGAAGTCGGCATATAGCCCTTGTCGATGGCCGCGGCATAGATGATCGGCTTGATCGCCGAACCGGGGAGGCGGCGCGCCTGTACGGCCCGATTGAACTGACTGCGCTTAAAGTCATAACCGCCGACCAGCGCCTTGACCCAGCCGCGCTCGGGATCGATCGCCACCAAAGCTCCTTCCGCTAACGGTTCCTGGTGCAGGGCCAACTTCCAACGCTCTTTATCGATCTCCACAACCCGGACAAGGATGACCGCACCCGGCGGCAGCAGCGTTGCACGGCCGGTGGCATTGCCGGCGGCCGCGGCCGAACGCCGTACCCCGAGGATCGGCGAAGCCCAGGCGGCATCTTTCAAGGCGATTTCCACGTCATGCTTGCCGATCCTGGCCTTGATCGATCGTCCTGTCACCTCGCTGACGACCGCCTGGAGCTGATCGCCAACCTTGACGGTCGTCGCCGCCAGCGACTTCTCCTGCTCCGCGTAAAAAGCTTCTTCCTCTTCCACCGTCAGGACCTGAAGCGGACCGCGATAACCCCGGCGCCGGTCATGGGCCAGCAGGTTCTCCTGGACCGCGACCTGCGCCGCCTGCTGCATCTCCAGATTCATCGTCGTGTAAACCTGCAGCCCTTCGGCGTACAGGGCTTCGGCCCCGTAAGTCTCTTCGAGATAACGGCGAATCTGTTCGACAAAATAAGAGGCACCGATGGCATGGCTGTTGACGCGGGGATGAATCGTCAACTTCTCCGCCTGCGCCTTGTCGGCGACGGCGCGGGTGATATACTTTTCCTCGACCATCCGGCTGAGCACGTATTTCTGCCGTTCCTGCGCCTTGGCGAGGTTATGGTAAGGAGAATAACGACTCGGCGCCTGCGGCAAACCGGCAAGGAGAGCACATTCAGCGAGGGTCAAATCTTCAACGTTCTTGTCAAAGTAGTTCTCTGCCGCCGCCTGGACCCCGTAAGACCCGTGCCCGAGGAAGATCTGGTTGAGATAAAGATAAAGAATGTCCTCTTTGGTCAGGGCATTTTCGATCCGCCAGGAAAGGATGGCTTCCTTGAATTTGCGGGAAAACTTCTTCTCCGGGGTCAGGAGCAGCCCCTTGGTCACCTGCTGAGTGATCGTACTCCCCCCCTGCACAATGCCGCCGGCCATGATATTCTTGATCGACGCGCGCAGAATCGAAATAAAATCGATCCCGGAATGCTGGTAAAAATTTGCATCTTCCGCAGCGACAAAGGCCTGAATCAGCTGCTTCGGCAGCCGGGAGACCGGGACAAGGATTCGTCTTTCCTTTGAAAATTCGGCAATCTGCGTCCCGTCATCGGCAAAGACCCGGGTCACTATCGGCGGGCGGTAGTCGGCCAGCGTCTCGACCCTGGGAAGGGTGCTGTCGATATAGAAATAAGCTCCGACCACAGAAAGCGCCACGAGACTTATCAGCAGGGCAAAAACAATGAGGATAATCTTGACCAGCTTGGCAATTTTGAACGGACGTGTCATGAAAACTCCAGAAAAGTAAAAGAAAGAGCGCATTCTAGCAACAAGTGAAGTTTTTCAGCAATGGTTTTACGGTTTTCCTCATGCCGCCCGCTGTGCTATACAAGACCAAGTGGTTGTCTGGAAAAGGAGAAAAGCATGAAAGTATTTCTATTTACTGTAATTTTGCTGGTTGCTGTCTTGAGTGGCTGCGCCATGTTCCGTTCCTGGACAGCGATCCCGCCGCCCGGCGGCTGTGATCGCTGTCATACTGTTGCAATCAGCGCCAATTGGCGCGCCACCATCGTTCCGGTGCAGTTGACGGGGCAAGATGGCAAGCCGCCCTGGCAACAGCACGAATCGGTCCTCCCTGCCGAAACATCGCCGGTCGAACAGCAGCTCCTCTCGGATGAGCGCTGCTTCCGCTGTCACAACGAACCGGACAGCAGCCATCGCGAGCGGCGCGGCAACTATCACCATCGTTAGCCAGAGAAAGTTTATCCCCCATGGAACGTAAAGCCGTCGTCCTCTACAGCGGAGGGCTCGATTCGACCACCTGTATGGCCATCGCCCGGGAAGCAGGCTTTATCCCCTACGCCCTGAGTTTTTCTTATGGGCAGCGCCATGCGATCGAACTCGACAAGGCGCGGGAGAATGCGACCCGGGTCGGCGCCCGCGAACATCTTGTCATCGATTTTGATTATCGCCTGATCGGCGGCAGCTCGCTGACCACCGAGCAGGCAGTCCCCAAGGATGGCGTAGTCGCTGACAGCATTCCGAGCACTTATGTCCCGGCCCGCAACTCGGTCTTTTTGTCCTTTGCCCTCGGCTGGGCCGAAGTCCTCGGCGCCGCGGACATCTTCATCGGCGTCAACGCCCTCGATTATTCCGGCTATCCCGACTGCCGCCCCGAATTTATCGCCGCCTTTGAAACGATGGCAAATCTCGCCACCCGCGCCGGGGTCGAAGGGAGTGCGCAATTCCGCATTCACGCCCCCCTCATCCTGCTAAGCAAAGCCGATATCGTCAAACGCGGCCTGGCCCTCGGCGTCGATTATCGCCTCACCCATTCTTGTTATGATCCGACCCCGGAGGGTCTGGCCTGCGGCCTCTGCGATTCCTGTCGCCTGCGCCTGAAGGGCTTTGCCGAAGTCGGGATGCGCGATCCTATCGACTATGTTGAGCGGAATTGATGACACCCCTGCACCTCGAACAGTTGCTTCGTCAGGGAGAAGGACTGACGCTTGAATTCAAGCAGTCCCACGAGAAGCTGAACCGGGACGTCTATGAAACCATCTGCGCCTTTTTAAACCGACAAGGGGGAGTGTTACTGCTGGGAGTTGCCGATGACGGCACAGTCTGCGGTGTCGAACCGAATGCCGTGGCGCGAATCAAGGCGGACCTGGTAACGGCGCTTCATAATAGCCAAAAGATTAATCCCCCCATGTATCTGGCTCCGGAAGAAGTGGAGTTGGATGGGCGGATCGTCCTGGTCCTCTCCGTGCCGGAAAGCTCTCAAGTTCACACCTGCAACAATCGCATCTTTGACCGCAACGAAGAGGGTGATTTCGATATCACCAGCCATTCACAACAGGTTTCAGAACTCTTTTTGCGCAAACAGACCACCTATAGCGAAAACCGCATTTATCCTTTCGTCACACTTGGCGATCTGCGCGCTGACCTGATTGAACGGGTCCGTAAGCTGGTGCGCCTGCAACGCTTTGACCATCCCTGGGGGCAGCTTGATGATATGTCCCTACTCAAGAGCGCCCGTTTATTTCAGAAGGATTACCTCACCGGCCAGGAAGGTTTCTCTATGGCAGCGGTGCTGCTCTTCGGGCAGGACGAGGTGATTCTCAGTGTTGTCCCCCACCACCGCACCGATGCTATTTTGCGTGTACATAACCTCGATCGCTACGATGACCGCGACGATATTCGCACCAATTTGATCGAAAGTTATGATCGCCTGATGGCGTTTGTGGCCAAGCACGTCGCCGATCCCTTCTACCTGGAGGGCGATTTGCGCATCAGCCTGCGGGACCGTATTTTTCGTGAAGTTGTTGCTAACATGCTGATTCACCGTGAATATCTCAATCCCTTTCCGGCTAAATTGATCATTTACCATGACCGGGTGAGCACAGAAAACAGTAACAACCCTCACGGCAGCGGATTGATCGATCCGCTGAACTTTTCGCCCTCGCCAAAAAATCCGGTCATTGCCCGAATGTTCAAGGAGATGGAGCGTGCCGAGGAGCTTGGCTCCGGGGTGCGAAATCTTTTCCGGTATGCCAAGGCCTTTGCCGGTCACGACCCATTACTGCAAGAAGAACAGATATTCCGAGTGTCAGTTTTTATTCCCAGCTTTGTGGCTACCCCGCAAGTCACCGAGCAAGTCACCGAGCAAGTCACCGAGCAAGTCAAACGAGAAGAACTGGTTCTTGAGTTTTGCCGCATTGCGAGAAGTCGAAGCGAAATTCAGCTTTTTTTAGGAATGAAACATCGGGAACATTTCCGATCCGAAGTGCTTCAACCCCTCCTTGAAAAAAGCCTGCTAATCATGACGATCCCGGACAAACCTAATAGCTCCAAACAGCGATACATGACAAAGGCTAACTCATGACGAATATGCCCGATCTGCAGAAGAGTTTCGACCCGCGCAACATCCCCATCGACAAGGTCGGGGTCAAGGATATCCGCTACCCGATCGTCGTTCTCGAACGGAACAGCAGCTATCAACATACCGTGGCCCGCGTCAACATGTACGTCGATCTCCCCCACCACTTCAAGGGGACGCACATGAGCCGCTTTGTCGAGATTCTCAACCTTTATCACGGTGAGATCAGCGTCGACCGCATCGACGCCATCCTCCAGGAGATGAAGGATCGCCTCGAAGCGAGCCGCGCCCATCTCGAACTCGAATTTCCCTATTTCATCGAAAAGGCGGCGCCGGTCTCCGGGGCCCGCGGCCTCATGGAGTACCAGTGCCGGATGGTCGGCACCCTCGGCGAGACGCAAGATTTCGTCCTCGGCGTCAGCGTGCCGGTGACCTCCCTCTGTCCCTGCTCGAAAGAGATCAGCGCCCGCGGCGCCCACAACCAGCGTAGCCTCCTTACCGTCAATATCCGCTATCACGGCCACGTCTGGATCGAAGATCTCGTCACCTGGCTGGAAGAGTGCGCCAGCTCGCCGGTCTATTCGGTTCTCAAACGCGAAGACGAAAAGGCCGTGACCGAGCAGGCTTATGATCATCCGATGTTCGTCGAGGATATTGTCCGGGCGTTGACCGAGAAGCTGGCGACGGTGA
Organism: Desulfuromonadales bacterium; assembly: GCA_014859605.1. Classification (GTDB taxonomy): domain Bacteria; phylum Desulfobacterota; class Desulfuromonadia; order Desulfuromonadales; family UBA2197; genus UBA2197. Next base: position 57,578 of record JACUTW010000002.1, on the reverse strand, counting down.
AGGAGATCTTCTGGTTTCAGGTCGAGTGTGAAAATTTTGAGTCGATCCACAACCATTCCGCTTACGCCCTGGTCGAAATCGGAGAAAAACCCTGAACTGTGGATAAGCCTGTGAAAAACGTGGAAAACCCCTGCTTTTCAGCCGATTCGATCTCATTGTGGACAGGACAACCCGGAACGGTCGGGATCTTTGCCAAGGAGCCGCAACCGTGGCGAACAGGCTGCAGTCGTAACGATTCCGGCGCGCGATGGCGGTTATGTCCTCATCGGCGAGCGCGGCCATCACCCGTCCCTCTTCCAAGGGGTACCGTGGAGCTCCGCCGCGGTGCTGGAACGAACCCGTGCCATCTGCGTGGCGCAGCAACTCCCTTATAGCGAAATCGGGGAATGGGAAGATGTCGATGACGCCGCCGACCTGTTGCGTCTGATGCAGCGTTCCCCGACCCTGGCGGTCAGCACTTATGCCGCGGAAATTTTGCGCAGTTACAGAGTAAGCGGTTGATCGGGATCCAGGAGGAGACGGCGCGGCTGCAGGTCAGCCAGGAGGGAATAAAGGGTTTCGCCGGCAGGATCGTCGAGCAGATGCACCCAGCCACCGATATGCACCAGATGACCGGGCTGACTCTGCGCCAGCGAGCGGATCTTTTCCGCCAGATGACGATCGCGCAGCCCGATCCCTTCCTCGCCGCGACAGCCTTGCAGGAAGGCGCTCCGCAACCGGGGATCCGGGGCGGCAAAAAGTTGCCGGGCCAGCTCATAGCGGCGGGCATTGTCTGCAGGCGCTGCCTTGGGGGAAGAGATGATCTTCTTTAAATAGCGCAGCGAGATCAGGTGTTCTTCGACCGGTCGCAACTTGTCAAGAGAGCTATCGGCCTGATCGATGGCCTCCACCCTTATCCCCCTTTGCCGGGCATAACTGCAGGCGACGCTAAACTCATAAGGCAAGCCGAGGAGGGTGCGAATCGTTTTGATGCCGGGATGCTCGGCGAGCAGCGGGGCCAATGCGGCCGAACCAGCCAATCGCTCAACGATCATCCCTAACTTGCGCAGCAATAGGATGCCGTGCGTTTGGCGGTAAAGGACGACCTCCGGCGCGATCTCCACCGTGAGTCGGTCCGGCTGCAGCTGCGTCAGAAGAGCTGCTAACGGCGCCGCACTGCGCGGGTCATGGTGCACCGTCCCGATGAGCGTAATCTTCGACAATGGCGCAGGAACGTCACATGGCTGAATAAGTCATCTCCTGAAAAGATCCTGAACTTGACAGGCTCGCAAGCCCTTTGCAAGAATAGCACAGTTTTTGCTTCTCAACTCCCGAACGATCTCCTCAAACCGGCATTTTTCAAGGACGCCCCCTTTGTTGCAAGATAATTTTGGCCGCACCATCGATTATCTGCGCCTCTCCATCACCGATCGCTGCAACCTGCGCTGCCGCTACTGCATGCCGGAGGACGGCGTTGAATCGCTGCCGCACCATGCCGTCCTCAGCTATGAAGAGTTGTTGCGAATCACCGGGATTGCCGTTGCTCTCGGTGTCCGCAAAGTCCGTATCACCGGCGGCGAACCGCTGGTCCGGCGGGGCCTGACCAGCTTTATCCAGCAGTTACGGACTCTCGATCCGGACCTGGAACTCACCCTGACCACCAACGGTATTCTTTTGGCGGGCATGGCGGAAGCATTGAAAGCGGCGGGACTGAATCGGATCAATGTCAGCCTCGATTCCCTGAACCCCGAACGTTTTCGCGAAATCTCCCGCCGCGACGGTCTCGACGCAGTGCTTGCCGGCCTGCACCGCGCCGCGGCGGTCGGTTTTTCCCCGCTCAAGATCAACATGGTGGCGATTCGCGGCGTCAATGACGACGAGATCGAAGCCTTTGCCGCCCTGTCCCGCGAAAACCCCTGGGAAATCCGTTTTATCGAATTCATGCCGGTCAGCACCGGTCTGGAGTATGACAGCCGCCAGCGTGTCGGTGCCGCGGAAATCATCGCCCGATTGCAGCGACTCGGACACCTCGAAGCCGTCCCGACCAGCGCCACCGCCGGCCCGGCCAACTGCTACCAACTCTCCGGCTATGCCGGAAAAATCGGCATCATCCCGGCTGTTTCGCAGCACTTCTGCGGCGCATGTAACCGTTTGCGCCTCACCGCCGATGGCCGCCTCCGCCCCTGTCTCTTCTCCACCGAAGAGATCGATCTGCGCAGCCCGCTACGCGCCGGCGGCAGCGACCAGGAACTTCGTGACCTTCTCCTCCAGGCGACCGGGAATAAACCTCTTGGCCACCGTATCGGCAGTGACGACTTTGCCCCCGCCAGTCGCCGGATGCACGGCATCGGCGGCTGATCTTCCCCCACAATCCACACGAAAAAGCGCGATCTTCCCTGAGGATGATCGCGCTTTTTTGCTGATATACGAAAGCTTACTCTGCCGGTAACGCTGCCACCACCAGTTCGAGCAGATGCACGGCGCGGGCCTGCTCACCGAGGTGGTTGATACTGTCCTGCAGCTGCATAATGCAGCCGGGACAGTCGGTCGCCACCAGTTCAGCGCCACTCTCCTTGATGTTGACGGCTTTTCTGGCGCCGATCTTCTTGCTGTGCTGGTAATGATAAACCGAGTAAGTACCGCCGAGACCGCAACAGCTGGCGGCGCCGGCCATCTCGACGAAATCGACCTGCGGCAGACTGGCGAGGATCTGGCGGGGCTCTTTGGTGATGCCGCGGGTGCGGAGATGACAGGGATCGTGCCAGGTGACTTTCGTCCGCTGTGCGGCCTTGGGGAGGGCGGCAAGCTTCTCGGCCAGTCCCTGCTGTACGAGAAAGACGAAGATATCGATGCATTTCTTCCCCTGCGCCGCGTACTCTTCCCCCATCTGCGGATGGATCTTACCGAGACCGGCACTGCACGAGGCGCAGGCGGTGACGATCTGATCGACAGGAGTGCGGGACAGGGCGCGAAGATTTTCGGCGGCAAGGGCTTCAACCGTGGCACCGGCGCCGGCACTGACTGCCGGCAGGCCGCAGCAGACCTGATCTTTGGGGATAATCACCGTGACACCGATGAATTTGAGAACCTTAAGCAGGGCCTCGCCGATCTCCGGATACATGTAGTTGATGCCGCAGCCGGTAAAGAAGGCGACGGTCGGCCGGTCGGGGTCGCCGGGGATCACTTCCGGTACCCGCTCGCGGAAGGGTTTGGCGGTGAGGGGGGGCAAGGTGCGCCCTCCTTCGAGATAAGGGGCAGGAAAGCGCAGATGCAGACCGCTCTGGGCCGGGATCTTCTTGAAGAGGAGGTTCGACAGGGCGCCGCTGGTCTTCGCCGCCAGATTCATCAGCCGCGGCCGACTGAGGAGGGCCGCCACGGCGGCGCCGACCGTGGTCAGACCGCGCTCTTCAACGATGCGGCGCCGCGCCGCCGCAACGATCTCGTCGGTCGGCACCTTGTTCGGACACTGCGCTTCGCAGCTGCCGCAAAGGAGACACTGGGAAAGATCTTCCAACACCTTCCCTTCCGCCTTGACCTCGCCGGTCAGCAGAGCCTGACACAGCGCCACCTTCCCCCGCGCCACCCGTCCTTCGCGCTTTTCGGCAGCAAAAACCGGGCAATGCGCCCGACAGGCACCGCATTTGACGCACTGGTTGATCTCTTCCTGATAATCTTCCAGATCTTTGAGTTTGGCCATTTCTGTTGCCTTTTGAGATCAGACGGATCAGTCCGATCCGACCGATCCGTCTGATAATTAATCTAAAAAAATCTTGCCGGGATTGAGGATATTGTTGGGGTCCAGCGACTTCTTCAGCGTCTTCATGTACAGGGCCGCTTGCGGGGTGATCTCCAGGGGGATATAGGGCGCCTTGGCGATACCGACGCCGTGCTCGCCGCTCATCGTTCCGCCGAGGTCCAGCGCCCCCTTGAAGACCTCTTCAATGGCGTGATGCGCTTTCTCCAGCTCCCCCGGCACCTTCTTGTCGATCATGATATTGACATGGATATTGCCGTCGCCGGCGTGGCCGAAGTTGACGATAGGGATGCTGAACTTCTCGGCGATGACGTCGATCTTGCGAATCATCTCCGGCAGTTTGCTGCGCGGCACGCAGATATCCTCGTTGAACTTGTCGGGATTGACCTTGCGCAAACTCGCCGAGACCGAGCGGCGAATCTGCCACAACGCTTCGCTCTCCGCCGGGGTAGTGGCGATGCGGGTCTCGACAACGCCCAAGGGGCGGATGATCTCGGCGATCTTCGCGGCCTGTTTGTCAAGGAGATCGCGATCGCCATCAACCTCGATGATGAGGAGGGCGCGCGCGGCCAGCGGCACATCGAGACCGGTCGCCTGCCGGACGCAGTCGATGGTGCGGCCATCCATGAATTCGAGGGTGGTGGGGATAATCTTGTGACGGATGATCGCCGAGACCGCCTGGGCGGCGCCGTCGATGGAGTCGAACATCACCAGCATCGTCTTCTTCGCTTCCGGCAGGGGCAGAAGTTTGATGACGATCTTGCTGATAATCCCCAGCGTCCCTTCCGAACCGCAAAGGAGTTTGGTGAGATCGTAGCCGACCACCCCCTTCATCGTCGGGCCGCCGGTGGTGATGATATCGCCGGTCGGAGTGATGACTTCGAGGCCGAGGATGTAATCCTTGGTGACGCCGTACTTGACGCAACGCGGCCCGCCGGCGCATTCGGCAACATTGCCACCGAGGGTCGAAAACTTCAGGGAAGCGGGATCAGGCGGATAGAAAAGGCCGACCTTCTCTACCGCGAGTTGAAACTGTTCGGTCACCACTCCGGGCTCGACGACAGCAATGAGATTCTCTTCGTCGATCTGCAGGATGCGATCCATCCGTTCAGTGGTGAGGACGATCCCCCCTTTGGTCGGCAGCGAACCGCCGGAGAAGCCGCTGCCGGCGCCGCGCGGAAAGACCGGGATCAATTCGGCATTGGCGAGCTTGATGATCGCGGCGATCTCGGCGGCAGTGGCGGGGTGCACAACCACTTCGGGGAGGAACGATTGCTGGGTGGCGTCGTAACTGTAGCAAAGCAGATCGGCCGGTTCGGTGGCAACCTGCTCCTTTCCGACAATGCTGATCAGGGTTTTGAGGATGCGGGGTTCGAGCATGCGGACAGTCTCCGTAAAGTTGAGTCGTGCTCCATGTATGCTGAGCAGATTAGTCAGATTAGCATAATTACCGCACGAGGGGGAGGTCAATTTTCCAGGGACTCGGCTTTACGCAAAAAATTTCGCGCCGCGTCCGGCTTGCCGATCTTCGCATAGCCATGACCGAGATCGCGCAAGGTTTGAGCAACCTGCAGCGGGGTGGCGCCAAGGTTGAGCAGCGGCAGAAAGACTTTGTCGTGATATTGGTGGACCAACTGCGTATTCGCTTTTTGAAATTCCCCTAAAGTCTTGGCGCCGAGATTATAGCGGGCTGAATACTCCAGGATCGGCTGGTCGTCGCTGTTGATTCGGGCATTTCCCGCCAACCGGGCAAAGGGCTCTTCAGAATAAAGATAGTGAGTAGCGATCAGCTCTCCGGGGGAGTGAATGCCGATGTCGGCCAGAGCATTCTTGATGCCGGGCACCTGCATGCGGCGGTTCAGCGCTTCATAATCGAAGATCAGTTCCTGCTGGGCGCCGACAATCACCAGATCACTGCCGGCGGAGAAGACCATCGCCCGCGGAAAGGTGCGCAGAAAGGTGCGGGCCAGGGTGCGCAAATTTTCCGGGGTAATGTCGTAAAGTCCGATCCATTGACAGAAGAGGCCATCCGGCTTGAGGTGGGCGGCAGCTATTTTATAAAAATCGTCGGTAAAGAGATTGGCATTGCCGCTTTGCCAGGGATTCGAGGGCTCGGAGACGATAACGTCATATTGCTTGGCCGTGGTCAGAAGGTGATTACGACCGTCATCGATAAGAAGTTCAACTTTAGGATCCTGCAGCGGATCGTCGGTGACGTCTTTGAAGTAATCATAGGCTTTGACAACTTCCGGGGAGATCTCGACACAATCGATCTTCTTCACCGGATGATCGGCCAGACCATGCAGAGAGATGCCGGTGCCAAGACCGATGACCAGCACCTCCGCCGGGGCGGGATGGAGGAGGAGAGGGAGCTGACCGACGAGGATCTGCGTCGCCATATCCATACCGGTGCCGCCGTCGGTCTTGCCGTTGACGGTAAAAAAGCGGCTCTGTCCATCGAGGGATTCATGAATGGCAACGGTCGTTTCGCGCCCCTCAATAACCTTGAGAATTCTTTCCTGTGCAAGAATTTTGTCGAGCCCCCCCATCTGCAAATATTTCTGGGCATAGATATAAACGCCGCTGTTCATCAATTCCGGCCGCCAGGTCATGGGGAAGATAGCGACCAAAAGTCCGCAGGCGAGGAACGCCGGACACAGGAAGCGAAGGATTCCAGCCGGGCGAAAGCGCAGGAAAAGATAAAAACCCAAAATGAGATTGCCGACGGCGAGCAGGCGAAAACTGTTCTGCACGCCCAAAAGAGGAATCAGGAGGAAACCGGCAAGGAGCGCACCAAGGACAGCGCCGACCGTATTCGCCAGCACGACGAGCCCCACCCCTTCGCCGGTGCGCACTTTTCCTGGATCGATGATCGCCACTGCGGCCGGGAGGAGGGCACCGGAAAGGACCGCCGGGGCGGCGATGACAACCAAAACTATCAGATAAGAAAGAAAAGAGAGGAGCCACCAACTCTCATCAGCAATCTGATGGGCGGTGAGAAAAAGTTGGGCCAACTGATCATAAAAGGGGACGGTGAAAAGCACGACCAGCGCCATCAGGGTCGTCAGGATAATAAAAAGTTCTTTTTCCTTGAGTTCCGGCTTGACGATCCGCGCGTACTGGGCGCCACCGGCGGCAAGACCAATGAGAAAAGCACTGAGAATCAATGAAAAGGCATAGGTGGTATTCCCTAAAAAGAGGAGAAAGAGCCGCGTCCAAAGAATTTCGTAAGCCAGGGAAAAGAGGCCGATGCAGCCGATGGCGACAAGGACGCTCCGGTGTTTTGTCCAGAGCAGGGGCTGTTCGGGGCGACGCGCCCTGGAAACGTCGAGAGGATCGGCATGGCCGATTTGCCGGGAAAGGGCGAAGCTGACCGCGGCAATCCCGAGGTTGATGGCGATTGCCAGATAACCGGTGGCCGAGATCCCGAGCGAAGGAATAAGCAGATAGCCCCCGAGAAAGGCACCGGCCGTAGCGCCGAAGGTGTTGAGGGCATAAAGACGGCCGATCTGTCCGCCAGATTTTTTCCGCGCAAAGAAACGGCACATGAGCGGAAAGGTGCCGCCCATGCAGATCGTCGGCGGGAGGAGGAGGAGGGCCGCAAAAGCAAAGTGGAGGAGATGAGTTATCCCCGGATAGTGCGGAAAGGCCTGGAGAATGCCGATGTAAATGGTTTCGACGATTTGCAGGGTCGGGGGGAAGAGGAAAGCGGAGAGGGCGATGCCGATTTCGAGAAACGCATAGACGCGCAGCAGATTGCTTTGCTGATCGGCATAACGACCGAGGAGGTAACTGCCGATGGCCAACCCGGCCATAAAGGTGGCAGCAACCACACTCGCGGCAACAATCGTCGTGCCGAAGGTCAGGGAAAGGTAGCGGGTCCAAAGGATTTCATAAACGAGCGCACTGAATCCGGACAGGGCAAAGAGCAGATAAAGAAGTGGCTTGTTGAACTTTGACATGAAACCCCCTTTGGTTATAGGCGGCTAACCATAGCAGAAAAAGGGGGGGAGAATAAACAAGGAACGTAGCAGCCAGCGCTCTTTCTGAACTTTACATTGACAACTAGCTGACAACCCGAGTAATAATACCGGCAAAGTTATCATTCGGAGGTTATTGTGATTATCACCCGCGCAACAGAATATGCCGTACGAGCCATCCTCCACATGGCAAAACAGCCGAAAGGGGAAGTCGTTTACAAAAAAGACATCTGTGCCGCCCAGGATATAACCCCGGCCTTTTTGACCAAAATCCTCCAGCCCCTGATCAAATGCGGCATCGTTGCTTCGCAGCGCGGCGTCGGCGGCGGCTTCTTCCTCGTCAAAGATCCGACTGAGATCACCCTCTTCGATATCATCGCTTCACAGGAAGGTCCCCTGTACATCAACCAGTGCCTGATTGAAGAAGGGGGCTGCGCCCGCCATACCTCCTGCCCGGTCCACGGCGTCTGGCGGGAGATCCGGGAAGAGTTCTCCACCATCCTTCGCAACTACACTTTTGCTGAACTGATTCGCCGGGAAGACGCCGGAGAGTTTTAAGCTCAGCGCAGCATCAACCAGAACAGTGCTGCGGCCCCGAGCAGCGCCGCAATTATCATCCCCGTCTTCCCCCCCGCCCCTTTCACCTTGGGTAACGGGACCTCTTCAAGTACAGCGACGACCGGAAAACGCTCGATCACCGAGCGGACATGCGGCGCCTTGAGCAGGTCGGCACTTAGATCCGTGCCGGCCTGATGCGCATTCTGGTGGTTGCCATTCTGCCAGTAGGGACTCGCTGTCACATCAAAAACCTTGCCGTTCACCGCGACATACGCCTTGCGCCCGGACTGGCCGTCGAAAGCTGCCAACTCTTCTTGCGTCATCGTTCACTCCTTCTCTTTACCAGTAAAAACCGAAAACCCATGCAACTTTTTAGCATGCAGATTCTGAAAAGGCAATGCACGGAAAGGCTTGACAGCAAAGGTTCTTTCCGCTTTAGATAGCGGCACTTCAGACGGCAGCGAAAGGGTCAAAATCATGGAGAATGCAGGACGGATCGGCTTTATCGGCGGCGGCAACATGGCCGAGGCCTTTATCAAGGGGCTGCTCAAGGGCGGCTACGCAGCCACGAATCTCCTGGTCGCCGAACCGGCCGCCCCCCGCCGCACCTTTCTGGCCAACACCTACAACGTAGCGACGACTGACGACAATCTGGTGGTCGTCAGTAACAGTGACATTATCGTCCTGGCGATCAAACCGCAGATCGCAACACCGGTTGTCGCCGCCCTCGCTCCGGCTTTCACCGCCGAAAAACTGCTGATCTCGATCCTTGCCGGGGTGGCGACCGCCACCCTCGAAGATCTGCTCGGCCCATCGTCCCGCGTAGTGCGGGCGATGCCGAACACCCCGGCGCTGGTCGGCTTTGGTGCCACCGGCCTGTGTCGCGGCCGTTATGCCCGTGAGGCCGATCTTTTGCTGGCGCAACAACTCTTCACCACCTTCGGCATCGCCTGCCTGGTCAGCGAAGAGCAGCTCGATGCTGTCACCGGTCTCTCCGGCTCCGGCCCCGCCTACATCTTCACGGTTATCGAAGCCCTCGCCGATGGCGGCGTCCAGCAAGGCCTCCCCCGCGACATCGCCCTGTCCCTGGCTACCCAGACCGTCCTTGGTGCCGCCCAACTTGTCAAAGAGAGTAACGAACATCCGGCCCTGCTCCGCGACAAGGTCTGCTCCCCCGGCGGGACGACGATCGCCGCCATCAAAACTCTCGAAGAACAGGGTTTGCGGGCAGCCCTGATGGCCGCGGTAGCAGCGGCGGCCAACCGCTCCCGCGAACTCGGGAGAAAGAGTCATTGACGCATCGCCAACAGCGGAGCATCCTGCGCCCTTAAGTTATCGCACCATCTGCCGGATGTGGTACCCCTTGGCGGGGGCGTGGCTGATGATGGCGGCGGAGGGGCCGTTGATCGCGGCGATTATCGCCCGTCTCGGCGATCCCGCCATCAATCTCGCTGCTTACGGAGTCGCCTACGCCTTTGCTTTGGTCAGTGAAGCGCCGATCATCATGTTGATGAGCGCCTCCACGGCTCTGGTGCAGGAAGAGCGCAGTTACCGGCAGCTCAAATATTTTTCTCTGTCCCTCTGCCTGGGCGTCACCGCCTGCCTCGCCATCCTCTGCATCCCGGCGCTCTTCAGCCGCATCGCCATCGATCTTGTCGGACTCCAGCCGCTCGTCGCTGAACATGCGCACGGCGCCCTCCTCCTGCTCCTCCCCTGGCCGGCGGCGATCGGCATGCGCCGCTTCTATCAGGGATTGCTGATCCGCCATGGCCAGACGCAGCGGATCACTGTCGGCACCGCGGTGCGACTGCTCGGCATGAGCAGTTGCGCCCTCCTCCTCGCCGCTTACTCATCTCTCGACGGCACCCGCATCGGCGGTGCCGCCCTCAGTTGCGGCGTGGTCGCCGAGGTGTTGACCATTCGCTTCCTGTCGGCCGGGATTATCCGCAAGATCAAGGCCTGCACCACCCCGCATCCCGACGGCGAACTCTCTTTGCGCCACCTCTGCGCCTTCTACTTCCCCCTCGCCCTAACCCCGGTCGTCGCCCTCAGCGTCCAGCCGATGATCACCTTCTTCCTCGGCCGCGCCCTCTTTCCGGTCCAGTCGCTGGCGGTCGTTCCGGTCGTCAACGGCCTGACCTTCCTTTTCCGCGCCATCGGCCTGTCCTATCAGGAAGTTGCCATTGCCCTGATGGGGGTGAAGTTCGTCAACTATCGCCGCATCCGCAACTTCGGCTTTTATCTGGCGATCGGCGCCACCCTCCCTTTAATCATCATCGCCTTCACCCCCCTCTCCACCCTTTGGCTGGAGGATTTTTCCGGACTCCCCCCTGAACTCGCCGCCTTTGCCCTCGCCCCCTTGTGCATCCAGGCAATCCTCCCTGCCCTGACCCTCACCCAGTCACTGCAGCGCGGCGTCCTCCTCCATGCCCGGACGACCACACCGATCTCGCTGGCAACGCTCCTCGAAACCGCCGCGATCTTTATCCTTCTCTTTCTCCTGGTCCGCTATTCCCCCTACTCCGGCGCCGTCGATGCCGCCTTGGCGCTGGTCTGCGGGCGCTTGCTCGGCATCGCGCTCCTCGCCTGGCCGAATAGGACGGTGTTGCGGGAACAGTAAAGACAGATCGCCCGACTGTAAGCAGCAGGGCGACGATGGAAAGAATGAATTTCATTCAAAATTATTTTTTCAGCAACAGCCTGATTTGTTTGTCAAAATCTGACTCAAAAAGCCGATCCTGAACGACCCGAAACTTTTCAAATTCACTTTCAGCAAAGGCTTTAGCAATTTCCTGGGTGACTTTTCCAGGATTGTCGAGGATCTCCCGTTCATTGAACTGGAGAAAGGCATTTAGCTTGCTCGCCCAATCCGCCATGGTCATGGGGATGTTGCGCTCGGCCTGATCTTCGGCGTAGTCGAGATACATGGTGACAAAACGATCGAGAGATTTCAGCTCTTTTTCGTTCAGATAGTTCTTGGCAACGACCACATCGGTTTTGATAATCTTGCCGTCCGGAGCGTTCTTCCAGGAAGTCAGCCCCATCCGTTCTTTCTTGTGGTCGGCACGTTTGACGATCAGCTCGGCAGCCGTCTGTCCGTGTATGGCAAAATGAAGCTTGTTCTGAACCGTGGCAAAAAAGGTACGGGTCGTTTCGCTATCGGCGCGGTAATCCATGGCCGTGGCATAAATGTCTGTGATCTTTTGGTAGAACTTTCGCTCGCTGGCGCGAATCTCGCGAATTTCAGCGATCAGGGCATCAAAATACTCCTGGCTGAAGAACTGCCCGTTCTTGAGGCGCTCCTTGTCCAGGACATAACCCCGGATGGCGAAATCGCGCAAAATACCGGTGGCCCACTGGCGAAACTGGGTGGCTCGCGCCGAGTTGACGCGAAAGCCGACGGAGATAATGGCGTCGAGGCTGTAAAAATCGACAGTTCGCGACACCTCCCGCTCTCCTTCTTTTTGAACTATCCGGAATTTCCGGATAGTTGCATCCCGAAGCACTTCACCCGATTGATAGATATTGCTCAAATGCTCATTGACCGTCCGCACATCGACTTCAAACAGCACTGCCATCAGCTTTTGCGTCAGCCAGACGGTCTCATCTTCAACGCGCACTTCGATGGTATTTTCACCAGCTTGTCGGGAAAAAATCAGAAATTCCGCCGTGCTGTTTCGGATCTGGAGTTTTTGAGGTTTCGTCATGTTTTCTCTGTTCTCCTGAGAATGCGACCTAGCGATAAGTGCTTTTCCTCTGTGGAGAGTAAATCATCGGTGTTTCGGTGATTATTTCGGCACACAGACAAAACCCTGCTCCTGAAAATGGCGGTCAAAGGTAAAGACCGACTTGATGGCCGCATGGCGCATGACTTCGAACGAAACACAATCGACCAAACTGAGCTTCTTTCTGTTGGCCGCCAGCAAGGCACTAGTCGCAGCGGCATGAATGGATGCATCGACCCACCGGATCGAGAGGAGCGGGACGATGTCTTCCTGAAAGGCTCTGATCGCCTGAAGTCCCAGCCGATTCTGTACCAGAGCAAAGGTTTCAATCAGAATGTAATTACTGGCCACCAACAGAGATCCGGATGTCAGTATCTCACCCCATGCGCTCTTTGCCGAGGAGTGATAGTCATCGTCGGCGTCAAGGACGGCGAGAAAGGCAGAGGTATCGATGAAGATCCTCTTCATTTGTAAACCTCGGCGAGATAGTGGTCATGCTTGGCAGAGAGGTCGCCATGCCCGGAACGGAACTTCCCAGCTGCCGCCAATGCCCGTTGGCGATGATCTTGCAGGCTCACCGTATCCGTTGACGCGGTAAACATATCGATCGCCCTGCGGATCAGTTCTGCCATCGAAGTATGTTGCTGCGTGGCAAGATTTTTAAGGGTCGAGACCTGTTCTTCTGGTAATTGGATTTGAGTTCTGACCATAATACACCTCCAGTGATTACACTCTTTCGAAAACGATAACAGCCTTTACAGGAAACGTCAAAGAGAATGTCCCCGAATTTTCACTCAATAGAAAAATAACAAGCAGCGTCCCCCCTCTCTCGCTAAGAAAATCTGAACTGACCACCCCCAGCCCCTCCTCAGGCAGGAGGGGAGTTAACCTGACAAAACCTTTTTACCTTTTCCCCCGCCTGTGAAATACTCCGGCCATTCTATTCCCGCGAGGCTCCCCATGTCTGACCAATGCAAACGGCTGTATCTCATCGACGGCTCCAGCTACATCTATCGCGCTTATTACGCCATCCGCCACCTCTCCAACGGCAAGGGCTTTCCGACCAACGCCATCTACGGCTTTACCACTATGCTCCTCAAGATCGTCCGCGACGAGCAGCCCGATTACCTGGCGGTTGTCTTCGATCCGCGCGGGCCGACCTTCCGCAAGGAGCTTTATCCTGCCTACAAAGCGAACCGGATTTCGATGCCGGACGATCTCATCCCGCAGATCCCCAAGATCAAGGAGGTCGTCGCCGCCCTCAACCTGCCGGTCCTCGAAGAAGCCGGTTTTGAAGCCGATGATCTGATTGCCACTTTAGCGAAACGCTTTGCCAGTGACGAGTTGAAAGTGACGATCGTCACCGGCGACAAGGATCTGATGCAGACCGTCACCCCGCAGGTGCGCCTCCTCGACACCATGAAGGAGAAGTTCACCGGCATGGCCGAAGTCGCCGAGCGCTTCGGCGGGCCGCCATCGATCGTCATTGAGGTGCAGGCCCTGGCCGGCGACTCTTCCGATAATGTCCCCGGTGTCCCCGGCATCGGCGAGAAGACGGCAGTCAAGCTGATTCAGGAGTTCAAGACGGTGGAGAATCTCCTCGCCAACACCGACAAGCTCAAGGGGAAGCAACGCGAAAATCTCGAAACCTTTGCGCAGCAGGCGCGCCTCAGCCGGCAGCTTGTTACCCTCATCGACGACCTGCCGATTGCCTACGACTTGGAATCCCTGGCGCCGCGTGAGCCGAACCGCCCCGCCCTTACCGCCCTCTTCAAAGAGCTGGAGTTCCATAAACTCCTCAACACCTTCTCCAGCGCCGAATCGAGCGACAGTTCCAACTACCGGGGGGTGCTGACCCTGGCCGATCTGGACGAACTCGTGCAAGAGCTGAACGCCGCCCCGGCCTTTGCCTTCGATACCGAGACGACCGGACTCGATCCCTTGCGTGCCGATCTCGTCGGTCTCTCCTTTGCCACTCAAGCCAAAAGCGGCTGGTACATCCCGCTGCGCCACCATTACCTCGGTATGCCGGTGCAACTCGATGTTGCCGTCGTTCTGGAACGTTTGCGGCCGCTCTTGACCGATCCACAACGCCTCAAGGTCGCCCAGAATGGCAAGTTCGATACTCTGGTTCTCCGCCGCGCCGGGATTACCGTCGCCGGGCTCGATTTCGACACCATGCTCGCTTCCTACCTGACCAATCCCACCAGCAAATCGCACGGCATGGATGCCCTCGCCGCCGAACTCCTCGACTACAAGACCATCACCTACGATGAGATGACCGGGACCGGCAAGAAGCGCGTCTGCTTCAGCGAAGTCGAGATCGAGAAGGCGATCGTTTATGCCGCTGAGGATGCCGATGTTACCTGGCGCCTTTACGAATTTCTTGCCCCCTTACTGGTGGAGAGTGGCCAGGAGTACCTCTTTCATCAGGTGGAGATGCCGCTCTCAGTGATTCTGGCGGAGATGGAGTGGAACGGCATTCGCGTCGATGCCGAACTCCTTGCCGGCCTCTCCCGCGAGATCGAAATCAAACTCGCCCGCCTCGAAACGGAAATCCATGAACTCGCCGGCACCCCCTTCAATATTGCTTCACCGAAGCAGCTTGGCGAGATCCTCTTTGAAAAACTCCAGCTCCCGAAGGGGAAGAAGACCAAGAGCGGCTGGTCGACAGACGTCGATGTCCTCAATGATCTTGCCGCCGAGCATATCATCGCCAGCCGCCTCCTCGATTACCGTTCCCTGGCCAAACTCAAGGGGACTTACACCGACGCCCTGCCGAAGCTGATTCATCCCGAGACCGGGCGGATTCACACCTCCTTCAACCAAGCGATCACCGTCACCGGCCGCTTGTCATCGAGCGATCCGAATCTGCAGAATATCCCGATCCGCAGCGAAGAAGGGGCACGTATCCGCGAAGCCTTTATCCCGGCGCAAGGGAATCTCCTCCTCTGCGCCGATTATTCGCAGATCGAACTGCGCGTCCTCGCCCATCTCGCTGACGAGCCTGCCCTCAAGGAGAGCTTTCTGCACGACGAAGATATCCACCGCCGCACCGCCAGCGAGATCTTCGGTATCTTCCCGGAGTTGGTGACGAGCGAACAGCGCCGCCAGGCCAAGACCATCAACTTCGCCGTCCTTTACGGCATGGGCGCCTTCAGTCTCGCCAAGGATCTTAACGTCGATCGCAAAACCGCGCAGCACTTCATTGACAGCTACTTTGCCCGCTACAGCCGGGTCAAGGACTTTATCGCCGCCAAACAGGCCGAGGCCCGCGAGCTGCTCTATGTCACCACCATCCTCGGTCGGCGCTGTGCCGTCCCCGACATCCACAGCAGCAACGGCGGCATCCGCGCCTATGCTGAGCGCAATGCCGTCAACTACCCGGTGCAAGGCTCAGCGGCGGATATCATCAAGGTGGCGATGCTCAATGTTTTCGGGCGGATGAAGAAGGAAGGGCTGAGAAGCAAGCTGTTGCTGCAGGTACACGATGAACTCGTCTTCGATGTGCCGCTGGCGGAGGTAGAGATTATACAGAAATTGGTCAAGGAGGAGATGGAAGGGGCAATGGCGCTTTCAGTGCCGCTGACGGTCGCGGTCGGAGTCGGGAAGAACTGGCGGGAAGCGCATTAACTTCAAAAAAATGGAGAATACCTCGTCAAAACATCTCCGGAATAGTCGGACGATCCAACACATCTATCACCTTGCGGGCAACAAAGAGCCGATTTCGCTTTTGCTCTTTCACTGAATCGAGGATACCGAGATCCTGCAGTTGGATCAACGCGCGGTTCGCTGCCGGGAATGCCACCCCCAGCCCCTTTGCTACCTGGTTCACTGTCACCACCGGGGTTCCAATGAGGAGCTCAGGCAGCCGATAGGCCGCCGCATCCGCGCGCAGGTTCAAGCCAGTGACCGCTGTCTTCCACTTCTCCAAAATCGCGGTGAGCTCAGTCGCGGTTTCTATCGATTCGCGACACGCCACCTCAACGCCAGTGGCGAGGAATCTCACCCATTCGGTCCATTCTCCCCGTAATTGCACCTGACCGAGGGTCTCGTAGTAGTCCTCCTGGTTTGCCTTCAGGAATCCGGCAAGATAGACCGGCGGGTACCCTTCTGCGGCAAGCATCAGGGTGAGGAGTATCCTGCCGACGCGGCCGTTGCCGTCCATGAAGGGGTGGATGGTTTCAAACTGCGCGTGTGCGATCGCCATCCTCATCACCAGCGGGGTCTCGAAAAACGATTCCTCTTGAGTGGGGTTCTGGAGTGCATAGACCAGATCCTCCAGGCATCCCGGCACGCGATCCGGTGGCGGCGGAACGAACTTGGCATCGTAGATCCTGAGACCTGCTATCCAGTTCTGCCTGTTTCTGAGCCTGCCTGGGACATCGGTGTATCCCTGCACGTCATCCATAAGGCGCACATGCAGCTCCTGAATAAAGGAGGTGGTCAACACAGCGGCACCTTGCCGTGTAACCTCCTGCAGTCCGAAATCAAGGGTCTTGACATAGTTCAATGTCACCACGACGTCCTGCGACAGTCCGGCATCGCTGCCGGTGGCTTCGTAGGTGTAGAGGTCGTTGACGTCCGATCCGGTCCCTTCGATCTGGCTGCTTCGGACGGCTTCCCGCCGATCGAAGGTTCGTGTCACAAGATTGCGGTTCGGCAGAGAGGCCGTGGCCGCTTGGAGTCGCCCCAGGGCCTCATGCGCTCTGGTTATCTCACCTCTCAAGCCCGACAGACTGAGATGAAGAGGGGTTGGCGGTGGAACCAAACCATACGCCCCTGGATGCGAAGTGAGGGGAACGAGTAATTGCTGCCGTTCCGGGCTGAGGTCTTGTCTTCTCATCGGCATTATCCGTTAATAGTATTTCAATCTTATTAACACATAAATTCATAACCGTAAATACTGAAGGAAATATTAACGGCTAGCCTTGACTTTATATGGCATCGGGAGAAACGTTTTGGGGAGGACGGTGTCGATAGGGCCAAAAAAATTTTCGCCCCGGCAAGGAAAGAAGTAGCGGGAAGCGCATTAAGGCGACCACCCCCGACCCCTCCTTAAAAAAGGAGGGGAGGTTAAAGCGTACAGTTCCCCTCCTTAGTCAAGGAGGGGCTAGGGGTGGTAGATTTTACCGCCGTTGCATCGCCCCGTAACGGTCGGCCACCTGTTGCAGCGACTTGCCGATCTCTTCGAGAGCCAGGATCTCGCGATCGATGGTGGCGGTACGGGCGGCATTCCCCTTGAGGCGCTCCTCGGAGGTGGAAAAATGTTCCAGAACCTTTTCACTGATCGCCAGCTGCATGCGCACGGCGTCATTGATCGCCTTAAACTGCTCGCCGCGTTCAGAGAGGCCGGCGTCAAAAGCCTGTTTCGCCGAGATTTGCTCTTCCATCCCCTCCGCCATCCGGTCGGACGCTCCCTTCATGTCGATCACCCCGTGCTGAATCCGCTCGATAGCAATCTGCTGTTCATGAATCGCCCGGGCAATCGCCCGCACCGAACTCGTCCCTTGCGCCATCCCGGCAATGAGGGTGCGGGTGCGTTCCTGCTGCTCTTCCGTGACTTCAACAATCGCGGCGGTCGTTGCCGCCGCTTCAGCGGAACTGGCAACAATCTTGCGCAGGGCATTGCCGGCGCTGCGGGACTGCGCCTTGCCGGCGCCGATTCGCTCGCCGGTGGCAGCGACCGCGGCAGTCACGTCGGCACTCTCCGTGGCAATCGCCTGGACGATTCCGGCGATCTCCTGGGCGTTTTCGCGAGTACGGCCGGCAAGATCGCCGATCTCTTCGGCGACAACGGCAAACCCTTTCCCCTCTTCACCGGCCTGGGCGGCAATGATTGCAGCATTAAAGGCTAACAGCTCGGTATCCGAGACCAATTCTTTCATCACCTTGATAATCTTGTTCACCGCCGCCGCCTGCACCGCCAGACGCTGCATGGCGAGGCGCGTCTTCTCCCCTTCGTGATCGATCCGCTCCATTTCACTGATGGCGGCATCGACAACAACCAGCCCCTCTTCGGCATCACCCCGCAGTGACTCGGCAGCATTGGCCCCTTTTTGCGCCTCGGCACGAATCCGCGCCATCGATTCGTCGATGCCGCCAAGATCATGCGCACTCACTTCGACAGCCCGGGCAATCTGCTCGGATTCACTGGCGACCTGCCGCACACTCCCGGCCATTTCGTCAACCGTTGCCGTCGTTTCGAGAAAACGATCGTTGGAACGCTCCATCGCTTGCGCCATCTCTTGCAGGGCGTTGGAGAGTTGTTGCGAGATCACCGTCTCACCGCGGCTGCGGCGCAGCAGCAGCTCCATCTCGGCGGCAATCTGGCGTTGTTTTTCGGCGAGGGTTTCAATGTTGCCGCGGGCCGCCTGGGCAGCGCTGAGCCCCTGGTCAGTGCGGTTGGAAAGGAAGCCGCTGGCCTGGGCTAGTTCCTGATAATGCGGGAGGAAGGTATCGATACAGGTCAAAAGGTTGCCAAGGTTCTGGCGGATATGGTCGACACTTTTCTGCAGTGAGGTTTCAAGCGCTTCGACACTGCCGTCGGCAACGATCGTCTCTTCAGAGATTAATTGTAAAAGATGGAGGTATTGACAGAGCTGGCGGGTCAGGGAAGAGCGGATGGTTAAAAAGAGAATGGCGCCGAAGGTCTGCCCGGCCACCAGACAAGTCACCACAAAGGGCCAGTTATAAGCGTCGGGGCCGACCATGTAGGCGGCGATCGGGGGGAAGGCGACGCCGGCGATAAACCCGACAATGGTCGTGAAGATTAACAGTCGTCGTGAAAAGGACGAAACACTTTCGTTCCCTGCTGCCATAAATCCTCCCGATTCCAGTCAAATCCCGCCGAGGATATTATGAACGCTACCGGCATGCAAGGGGATAATTTTCTTCGATAAATAAGATTTTACGCGCCGACGGCACGAAGCAGAAAGAGGGCCAGAGTATAGGTCACGGCGGCGGCAAGGGTCGAAAGCATGATGATCGAACCAGCGAGTTCGGCATCTCCGCCCATCTGGTCAGCCATAATGTAAGTGGCGGTGGCGGTCGGCGTGGCCGCGAGGAGGACGCCGATACCGAGGTCCATGCCGCGCAGGCCGAAGAGCCAAAGGAGGCCGGCAGCGCAGAGGGGGACGATGACCAGTTTGATCGCGGTGGCGAGTCCGGCCCGCCAGAGATCGCCGCGCAATCGTTGCGGGGTAAAGCTGCCGCCGATGGCCAGGAGGGCAAGAGGGAGGGTCATACTGCTGGCAAGGTGGAGGCTGCTGGCAAAGAGGCGCGGCATCGGCAGCTGCAGAAAACTCCAGACCAGGCCGGCAAGGGAGGCAAGAATAAGGGGGTTCAAAAGGAGCGCTCGCCGCCAGTCGCCGCTGGGGTGGGTTCCCGGCGTGCCGCGATGCGGCAACAGCAGGGCGAGGATGGCGAACCAGTTGAGGACCGGGACAATAAAACCCATGACCATGCTCGCCTTGGTCAACCCGGCTTCACCATAGGCATTGAGGACGATGGCGAGGCCGACATAAGCAATATTGCCGCGAAATGATCCTTGAGAAAAAGCGCCGGTGACTGCGGGCGGATAGTGACGCAGCCAGGCAAAGACATAAGAGATAAGAAATCCCGCAACAATCGCCAAAGCCGAGGCCCCGACCAAAGCCGCGTTAAAGTTGCTGCTAAAATCGGCGGTGGCAATCTTGTAAAAGAGGAGGAGGGGGAGACAGACGTAATAGACGAGGCGATTGGTTTGCCGGAGGAACTCACTATCGATGAGACCAATGCGCAACAGTACCCAGCCAAGGCCAATGACAACAAAGACCGGCAGGACGATCAGGAGGATTTCGAAGAAAGGGAGAGGCATCAGGACTCACGGGTTTATCCCCCACCCCTCTGCCGGGGTAAAGGGCGGCAGGAGGGGTGGGGAATCCGGCTACTGTTACAAAGGGGGCACCGTCATCGTGTCGGTCGACAATCACGTACGGTCAGAACGGGAATTTCCGAACGGCGCACAACGCGTTCCGCCGTGCTGCCGACCAGCATGTGCTCTAAGGCTGTTTGTCCGTGGGTGCCGACAACGATGAGGTCGGCCTTGATCTCCCGGGCCCGCTTGATGATCTGCTCATAAGGGAGCCCGATCACCACTTCGGTCGTGCAATTGTTCCCTTTGAGTCTTTTTTTACAGAAGTTATCCATCTCCTTGAGAGCCAGAGTTTCCACCTCTTTCTCCATGATCTCAAAGGTCTCCGGCTGCAGCATTCCCCGCCGCGCGTCGGCCATTTCCGCGACAACATGCAGAATATGCAGCTCGGCACCGGCAAGTTTGGCCAGCATCTCCGCCTGCTCAAAGGCCGGTTCGGATCTCTCCGTCAAGTCTGTGGCGTAAAGGATCTTCTTGATCTGCTTCATTCTTTTTCTCCATTCGCAGTTGCAACAGGGGGTTCCGTCGAGGGAGAGGTGATTCCGGTCGCTGCATCCCGTTTATTCTTCTTTTTCTGCATGAACCAGACCAGGGCCACAATCGCCATGCCGATGACATCGGTGAAGATTGTTGGCCAATAAAGGAGGATTGTCGCCGGAACGAGCAGCACCCATTCAACGATGGACGTGCGCCGGATCCAGTAGCCCATGGTCAGACTTGAAAAAGCAATGGTGCCGAGAATTGCCGAAAAGAAGGAAGAGAAGATCCGGAAGGGGGTGGCGGCAATCTCTGCCCGCACCAGCGTGTCGCCAGGACTGACCATGGCGCCGGGGGTCGCCTGCAACTGCAGGACCGTGGCACCTTTCTCCGCTCTGATTTCCTGAACCTGGTCACCGATCTGGACCAGCGCAAGAATATCCCCGTCGACGAATTCCTGCCCGGGCGTCACATTCAAGCGCAGGACGGTCGCAAAGGGAGCGCCGCTTTCGATTTCAGGCATCTTCGTTTCGACGATCTTCCCCTGAAAGAGAATAGAAGGAGTAAAAGCAAAGAGCAAGGGCATGACATAAAGAAGCTTGGCAAACTTGAAGGAGGTCCAGCCGGTCTTCCAGGGATCAGATCCGGCGATGGCGGCCCCGGCATAAGCGGCGACACAGACCGGCGGCGTGATGTTGGAATCCTGACTCAGCCAGTATACGATCTGATGGGCAACGATGGCGGCCACACCGAATTCACCGAGAGCCGGCACCGCAAGGACTGCCACAATCAGGTAGGCGGCGGTGACCGGCACCCCCATCCCCAGCACCAGGGACGCCAGGGCGATGAGGAAGATCGCCATAAAGAGGCTGCCGCCAGCCATGGAGATAATAATATCGGAGAACTTCAAACCCATGCCGGTCAGAGAGATGATACCGACGATGATGCCGATGACTCCGACAGTGGCGCCAATAATCAGGGTATTGCGGGCGCCGGCCTGAATCGCTTCCCAGATCTCCTTGATGCCCATCCGGGTTTCCTTGCGCACCCAGCTGATGACGATGCAGGAGATCGTCGCCCAGAAAGCGGCGAAACCGGGGGAGCGACCCATGACCATCAAGATGGTGATCAGCACCAAAGGCAGAGCAAAATACCAATCGTTCTTCAGCACCGTTTTCCAGTGCGGGAATTCGGCGGCATCAATCCCTTTAATGTCGAGTTTTTTGGCTTCAAAATGGATCATGCAGAAGACCGAGAAGAAGTACAGGAGCGCCGGCCCCACCGAAATCAACATGATATAGGAGTAGGGGAGACCGGTGAGTTCGGCCATCAGGAAGCCGCCCGCCCCCATGATCGGCGGCAGGAACATACCGCCGATCGAGGCGGCCGGTTCGATAGCGCCGGCGACGTGCGGCTTGAATCCGGCGCGCTTCATCAAAGGGATGGTGAAGGCCCCGGTCGAGACGGTATTGGCGATGGCACTGCCGGAAACCGAGCCGAAGAGGGCCGAGGCGATGACCGCGACTTTGGCCGGCCCGCCGGTCGAGCGTCCGGCCAGAGCCAGAGGCAGATCGATAAAGAAGCGGCCGGCCCCAGATTTATGGAGAAAGGCGCCGAAGAAGATGAAGAGAATAACATAAGTGGCGAGAACGTTGGCCATGACACCAAAGACGCCGTTGGTGGTAATAAAGAGCGAGGTGCTGATCCGCTCAAGACTGAAGCCGCGATGCGCAAAGAGCTCAGGCAGATAAGGGCCGAAGTAGGCAAAGGAGAGCATCATCACCCCGATCAAGGTCATCGACCACCCCAGCACCCGGCGGCAAACCTCCATCGAAATAATCAGACCAAGAACACTGACCAGAAAGTCCAGTTCAGTTTCGGCGCCGGCGCGATAGTTAAGGGCTTCGAACTGGCTGATCCAGTAAGCGACCGTCCCGCCGGCGGCCAGGGCGAAAAGGGCGTCGGAAATCGTCGGGCTGTTCTTCCAGCGTTTCTGCACGAAATTGTCCCCGACCCACAACAGAGCGCCAATGATGACGCCGCCGAGGAGGATCGGCCAAAAACCGGCTAATTGCGGCAGGGCTTGAAAAAAACCGTAATCCGACCACGCGTCGCGAAAGACCTGCAGGCGGTTGTAGAAATCGGTTGTGCCGGACATAAAAGTGTACATCGCCGCGACCGACGAAATGACCAGTCCCATGAAAAAACCGAGGACCGCCTGCATGATTGCGTTGCGGGTCGGGTAAAGAAGAAAGACCAGAACATAAGTGATGAAAACGTAGATTCCCAAGTGGTACTGGGTTCCGACCGATGCCACCCCGGCAGCGTAAAAGTAAAACAGGACCAGCGCCACACCGAGCAGGGCGGCAACTCCGGACCAGAAACCTGTAGGGGACCGGTAGGACTTGGATTCTTTTTCCATCAACTCTTTGAGTTTTTTCTTCTCTTCCGGACCGAGGTCCTGCAGATCCTTCAATTCGTCAGACATTACCGGACTCCGTGGCACATGCAAAGAAAGGGATGTTTAGTTACGAGAGAGGGGAAAAGAAACAAAGCGGGGCCGAAGCCCCGCTTTGTGGTCATGACTCTGACCGGTTATTTCCCTTGCTGGGCAGGAGTGATGCTCAGCCCTTTTTCCGTCCAGAACTTGATCGCGTCTTTGTGGACCGGGGTAACAATACCGTACAGGCCGTCCTTGACGGACATCGCTTTAGCGGTGGTGGTGACGCTGACCATGAAGGCCAGTCCTTCGGGAGAATAGATATCTTTCAGGGCGTTGTTGACGAGTTTTCCCTTGAGCTTACTATTAGCGACCCAGATAGTGGAGTCCTGGAAGGTCAAAGTCGGGCTGTCGACACCGCTGTAGGTGCCGGCGGGGATCGTCACTTCAGCGTAAAACGGATTTTCGGTAAAGAAGCCGGAAGCCTTACCGGCCTCAACGAGATTGAGGAGCTTGACCTTGTTGCTGGCGGCCGCCTGAATGATCGAGGAGTTGGGATAGCCGGCAAAGACCCACATCGCATCGATGAGCTTGTCGCCCATCGCCGAGGCGCCCTGGCTATAACCGATGTACTCCACCTTGATCTTGTCCCAGAGACCGACCGAAGTAAAAAAGCGCTGAGCCGAGGCGGCAGCGCCGGATCCGGCAGGACCGACCGCGACGCGCTTTCCGGCGAGATCCTTGACGCTGTTAATACCGCTGCCGTCGAGCACAACCAGATGAGCCGGAGCGCCGTAAAGGTACGACAGGGAATGGACATTTTTGTACACCTTGGGATCGTTCGTCAATTTCCCGTTCAAGCCGAGATAAAGGTCGCCGGCATAAACCACACCGAAATCGGCTTCGCCAGAATTCACCCGGCGCAGATTTTCAACGGAACCGGCCGAGACCATGTTGGAGACTTCGACATCAGGGAGGTTGCGCGAAAGGCGGGTGGAAATGGCATTGGAGAAGTACTGGAACGTACCGCCGTCAGGTCCCCCCGAGAAAGCAAGTCGCTCTTTGGCATCAGCAGGAAGGGGGGATGTCAGAACGGTGGCCAGAGCGAAAGCGGCCAGGGAAAAGAGACTGATCATTTTTTTCATGTGTTGTACCTCCTCTTTGCGGTGGGTGGCTGACCTTGGCTGCCATCAGTCGCAGTCAGCGGCTCTTGAATGTTGCCTCATTCAGTGTAGCAAATGATTTTCAGAATTCACTATCTACCAATAACTGTCCAGTGAAAAATAGAATCGCTTTTGTTTCTCTCCGATTAGTCGCGGAAACAGCATCGCTCTGTCGCGGCAAAAGGGACATCGGGAAGCGGCAACCAGTGGGTAAAGAGGGGTTGACAGCTCAAGATCGCAGCGCGGGTGCCGACACAGGCATGATCATCACCAAAAACATTCTCGGGGGTATAAAGAAGAACGCGTTCTTCTTCACTGGGGAGCTGCTCATGAATGCTGATCCATTCCATTGTTCTACCTCTGCTGAAGAGATTTGTCGGGCGCTGCCTGACAGCGTCAAATTGACGACAAAGAATATAGAACGACGTTAGCAAGAGCAGTGCCGAAAGTTTGGACGGGGATTAATCCGTTGATTTCTCGCAAGAAAGACGAAAAAGACGTTTATCTTTCCAATAAGAAGGGGTATGGCGCAAGTTATAACTTCCCAGGCAGTCACCGACAAAGGGCGCCAGGGATGGGGACTTGGCGACTGATCCGCGATGTTATAGTTATAACCTTGGTTATGAGGGTTTGCGGGGGCGGGAGAATTTCAAACAGTGGATCAACATCCGTCTAACGACTCGCGCTACTCTGCTGCGGAGCCGCCAGGGTGCCGGTCAAACGGATGCGCGAAGTGCCGTCCACGGCCGGCGGAATGAAAGCGGTCAAGAGCTCGGTCAGGTTCGGATCGAGGCCGGGGAGGCTACGCAGAGTGAGATTAAGATTCAGGAGGCTGCGGCCGAGCGGCTCATTGAGAAGGATGGAGCCGCTGCCGTCAACACCGAGTTGACCGCCACTGGCCGCCAAAGTGGTCAGGCGCAGATCCTTCCCCTTGCCGCTCCCCTTGACGGTCAGACTGCCGAGGAGCAAGGGCTCTTTCGCACCGAACAGACCTTCGATCCTTGCCTGCTCGCAGTCGAGGGACAGAAGGGTGGCGTCTTCCGCCTGCGCCGGCCAGAACGCCCTGAGATCACCCCGACAGCCCTGCACGACCAGTGCACCGCCACTGAGACCGGGGAGAGCGCTGTGCCAGTTAATCCCCGTCCCTTGCAGGGTCACAGGTCCGGGGCGCTGCAGCACCCCCTTGATCCGCCCCCCGAGAAGAGCAGCGTCGTAAGCGATCGCAGCTTTCCCGATCAGCAGCCGCGACCAGGCCGGCGCCAGGGAGAGCTGCTCCAGCTTGACGCCGACACTCTCCGCGGCAATACCACTCATCATGACCTCTTTAGCGATCAAACCGGGAGGGAACGTGGTTTGCAGCGATTTGATCGTCAGGCGCAGCCCCTGTTTTGCCGCTTCCGCTTCCAGACGCGGCCGCAAGCTCTCGGCCGGAAAGAAGAAGGTGAAGCCGACAAGGAAAGCGAGGAGGGTCACAAGTAAACCCGCTGCCGCCAGAGCCCAGGGAGAATTACGCAATTTCTGCATCACGATCCCCTGACAAAGGAAGAGACGACGAGGGTGACGTCGAGGAGGGCGGGATCTTCAAAGCGGGGGCGCATCTTGAGACTGTCACTCTGCATCACGCTTTTGGCGCTGTCGATCGCGTGGAGAAGCTGCACCAACTGTTCGAGACGCACTCTTTCGAGCTGCATCTCCACCTTCTCCTGACGGAAGCCGGAAGGAGCCGTCACCGCTTGCGGCCGGATGCCGAGGAGCTTCTCCTTGCCGGCAATTTCAGCAACCAGTCCTTCGAGAGTTGCCACCAGAGGGGCGGCGGGCGCCGCGCTCAACTTGCGCTGCATCACCGCAACTTCCCCCTGCATCGCCTTGATGCGCTGCAGCAAAGTGCGGGCCTCAAGGAGTTGCCCCTGGCGACTGGCAATGCGCTGGTCAAGACGCTCCAGGGCGGTGCGATAAGGAAGAATAATCCCAGCGACAAGGATGGTCAGAGAGACGACAGCGCCGGCGACGGCGACAGCCAGTTTTTCCCGGGGCGTGAGACGCTGTATCATGGCAACTCCTCCGCCGCTTTGCTGGTCAGGGTTAAACGAAAGTCGACCCGACTGTTATCGGCGCTGCTCTTGGCATCTGTCACCTGCACCGCCTTGAAGAGGGGGGATGCGCTCAGAGCGGCGGCAATCTTGTCAGCAGCTTCAAAGGACGGGGCATGGGCTTCGATCCGGATCTCTTCCGCGCTGATATTCCAGTCGCGCAGCGTCACCGGAATCTCCCGCGGCAATAGATTGGCAACTTCGCGCATGATCCCGGCCGGACGCAGCAAGGGATGTTGCCCGCCCGGACGGCTGCTGCGCGTCAGTTCGTTGAGGTGGGCCTTGAGTTGCAGGGTGACATCGACAATCGCCCCCGAGCCGGGAATCGCCTGGCGATAGAGAGTGGCCAACTCCTGCTTGAGCGCCTCCGCCCCTTGCGCCTTGCTCCACCAGCGGACTCCCGCCGAAGCCGAAAGGATCAGAACCGCAGCGGCCACAATCCCGCCGAGAAGGAGCAGACGGGATCGCAGCGCCGCGCTCTCCCCATGCCGGGAAAAGGCGCCACGCCGGAAGTTGAAGCCATTATCCGGACTCCGTGCCCCGCGGCGGGCGAGAGCCAGGGCCGGCAGGAATTCTCCGGCAAGAGTTCCGCCCCCCCGCCCTGCCAGCAACTCTGTGACCGCCAATTGCGGATAAGCACTCTGCAGGGCGAGAAGGAGGGCAGCATCGACCTCGGCACCAAAGAGGCGCAGGGTGGTGCTGCGACTGGCGTGCAACAGCGGCGTCAATTCCCGCTGCAACCCGGCAGCGCGTTCTTCCGGGGGGCGATCCGCGGGCAAAGGGATAACGCGATAATCGTGCAAGCGGCCGGCAACAAGATGGAGGATCGTCCCCCAGCCGTGGCTGAGACAGAGGGCGATCCCGTCCCCGAGCTCCGCCGCCAGGCCGGCAGCCAGGGCAAAGGGGAGGAGATCGACGGTTTGCAGGGGGATGCCGGCGGCATCATAGGGGCCGACCAGCTGCGCCACCGCGGTCGCCGGCACTGCGGCGGCAACGACGCTGATGCCATTGTCCAGAGCAATCGTTTCCTGTTGGGCGATCACACAATCATCAAGGGGGATCGGCAAAAGAGCGGCGAGTTCGAGGGGGAGAGCAATGGCGACTTTGCGACGGTCGCTGAAGGGGAAGGTCAGAGTGCGGGTCAAGCCGATGGCCGGCGGCAGCGCTGTGGTCACCCGATCACCGACAGCCGGAATCACCCCCGCTCCCGCCAAAAGGGGCGTCAGCGGCGCACTCCCGTCCCAGGGGATGCGGACGGTTTGCAGAACCCGCTCGTTCCCTTTCTCCAGTTGCAGGACGACCGCCCGCAAGGTAGTGCCGTCGAAATCGATGCCGATCGCGCGTGTCGTCATAGTAGAGTTATACCGTTATCCTCGACTGGAGTTGGTCCGTAGGGGAAAAATATAGCACTTCACCGTCATATCCTGCCAGGAAAACCTGTATCTCCACCGCCGGAGCAAAGGATTGGGCAAATTTTTGCGCCCGGGTAGAGATCAACGCGCAGAGTGCCGGGGCGGCGGCACCAGAATCCGCCAGAAGATGGCGGGCGGTATTGGCTTGCGCCGCTAAGGCAATCGTTGCTGGCGGAAAATTCTCTGCCCGCAGCCAGGAGGTGACTTCCTGCAGATCGAGGCGGGAGGCGCTGACATGGGTCTGTTCATGGCAGCAGGCGATCTTGAGGAGTTTGGCAAACTGCCCGGCGAGGATGATCCTGGTAATATTGCGGCGGGCACAGGCGCGCAGGGCATAGCCGACGTGATCGCCCATCATGATGAAGGCTTCTTCGCCGAGGCGGATCCCGGCGGCGGCAAGGGCGCGCTGCACCACCATTTCGCTCGTCCGCCCCGTCGAAAGGACGACGGTACGCTGACCGCAGGCGCAGGCAACATCAAGGGCCGCTTCCAGGGTATCGGTCCAGGCCTGATGCGAAATCGGCTTGACGATGCCGGTGGTTCCGAGGATGGAGAGCCCGCCGAGGATCCCGAGCCGGGCATTGAGGGTGCGCTGCGCCCGCTCGGCGCCATCGGGGATACTGATCTCGACCTGCACGCCGCCAGCGGGGAAGACCTCGCGCAGGGCGGCAGTGATCATCGCCTGCGGCACCGGATTGATCGCCCATTGTCCCATCGGCACGGCGAGTCCCGGCTTGGTCACCCGGCCGATGCCGACACCGCCCGTGATGAGGATCTCGGCACCGCTAAGGCGCTGAACCGTTGCCCAGACCTCGCAACCGTTGGTGACATCGGGGTCGTCGCCGGCATCTTTTATGACAAAACAGCGGGCCTGCTCCGGATCGAAGCTCTGAGCGTGCAAAGGGAAGGTGACGCGCTCACCCGCGGGGAGGAGAATCTCAACCGCGGCAACCGCTGCCTGCCCTTGCAGCAACAGCGCTGCCCCCTTGGCCGCGGCGGCGGCACAGGCGCCGGTGGTGTAACCATGCCGCGCCCCCTGGCCCGCCATCAATCCCCGCTTCCGGCAGCAAGGATGAGGAGGGCATTGACGACGGCGGCGGCGACATTCGACCCCCCCTTGCGCCCGCGATTGGTAATCATCGGCAGCTGATAGTCCGCCGCCATCGCCAGGAGTTCGGCTTTACTTTCGGCCGCACCGACAAAGCCGACCGGCAGGCCGACGATGAGGTCGGGACGCACCCCCTCCTCGCGAATCAGCCGCAGCAGCTCAAAGAGCGCCGTCGGAGCATTGCCGATGACGAAGATGCCGGCATCTTCCACTTGTACCGCGGTCCGCATCGCCAGCAGCGAGCGGGTGACGCCGAGGCGTTTGGCACTCTTGGCGACGACCGGATCATCGACCAGACAGCGCACCTCGATGCCGAAAGGGTCGAGCCGCGCCGCGGTGATTCCGGCCTTGGCCATGCGTGTATCGGTGACGATCGTCCGGCCGCGGCGCAGGGCAGTGATCCCCTTGGCCAGCGCCGTCGGGGCAATGACCAGGTCGCGCACATAATCGAAATCAGCACTGGTGTGAACGGCGCGCCGGACAATCGGCCATTCCGCTGCTGACCAGCCATGCGCCCCGGCCTCGCTGTCGATGATGCGGAACGATTCGGCTTCGATCTCTTCCGGGCGCAGATGCACCGACATCACTGCCACCCGTGAACGGTCAGCCCTTCGGCAATCCGCTCGATGACGATCTCGGCAAGCTTGCGATGCGCACCGAGATGATTCCCCATGGCAAATTCGACATGAGGATAGCGCTGCTGCGCCAGGGTCATCTCAGCGGGGAGGTCTTCCCGCACATGGGCACCAACAAAGAGGAAGTAAGGCATCAGCAGGATGCGCTCAGCCCCCTGAGTAACGCAGCGGTCGATAGCACTCTGGATATCCGGGGGGTGCATTTCGCGAAAAGCGACTTCGACAATCTCGAATTCACTGGCGGCGCGGATCATTGCGGCAATTTCGTAAGCAGCTTTGTTGGCTTCGGCAATACGGCTGCCGTGCGCCATCAGCAGGATAGCGGTCTTTTTCATGGGGATTCTCCTCCAATCAACTCTTCAGGGCTGCGACGATACCGGCACCAAGAACACGCCGCTGCCAGCGCTTCATGTTGATCTGCTCCAGTTCGGCGAGGTTGCGCGGCGGCTTGCGGGCGATCTCTTCGAGGAGACCGTTATTGATCAGAATCCCCGGCTCCAGCGCCAGTTCTTTGGCGATAGTGGTGCGCCAGAGTTTGAGAACAGCAAGGCGTTGATCGACCGCAGGATCGCGCTCGCGCCGCTCAGTGCGGGGGAAGCGCGGCAACTCGGCTTCGGGGAGCGCCAAAGCGGTGGCAATCACCGGCAATACGCTCTTGCCGAAACGTTCGGCCACCCAACCCGGCAGGCCGACAATGGCACTGACCGCGGCAAGATCGATGGGGGCGTTCCGCACCAGGAGGAGAAGGAAGTCATTGCCAAGAACTTTAAAGGGGGGTTTGTCACGGCGCTCTGCTTCGCGATTACGCCAATGCAGCAAGGCTTCGAGAATCGCCAACTGACGGCGATCGAGGGCCGCCGCCCCTTTGAAGCGGAGGAAGAGGGGGCCGACATGCTGGGTAAACTGTCCCTGTTCGAGGAGTTCAAACTCCTCCGTTACCCAATCGAGACGGCCGAGTTCGCGCAAGCGCTCTTCAAGTTGGACAGCAAGGGGAAGGAGATGGGTGGTATCGGCGGCAGCATAGGCGATCATCTCCGGCGACAAGGGACGCTGCGACCAGTCGGCACGCTGATACTGTTTGTCGAGGGTGACACCGTAATATTTGCCGAGAACATCAGCGAGCCCGAACTTCTCTTCGCCGAGGAACTGGCAGGAGACCATGGTGTCGAAGAGGCCACGGATGGTAAAGCCGTAATCGCGGTGCAGGCAGCGGGTATCGTAGTCAGCGGCATGAAAGATCTTGCGGATCGCCGGGTTGGCAAGGACCGGCCCCAAGGGGGACAGATTACCGCCGGCCAGGGGGTCGATGAGGAGGGTTGTGTGCGGCGTCGTAAATTGCAGGAGACAGACCTTCTCCTGGTAAGAGTGCATCGAATCGGCTTCGAGATCGACGGCAATGACCGGTTCGCGTTGTAAGTCGGCAGCAAAGGCGGCGATCTCGGCGCTGCTGGTTAATATCGGGAAGGACATGAATACTCCGGGAGGGGGAAGGACTGTTAGTCTAACACTGTCATTCCCGAAGCGATTTTAATCGGGAATCCAGTTCTTCAGTCGAAAATACTGGATCGCCGATAGAAGCATTCGGGGATGACAAACTTTTTGCAAAGTGCGCATAGCAAATGAAGGTTACAATCGCACCTCGATGTGGGCGCGCTTTTTCAAGCCCTCCAGCCAATCTTTGGCGGCGGTGGCGCGCTTCTGTTCGGCAAGCTGGTTGCGAATCGCTTCGCGCACCGCGTCGAGACTGCGAACCTGACCAGGGGTGCGCTGCGTGACGATCAGGAGATGCAGAGCCTGTTCGGTGGCAATCAGCTCACTGCTCGCCCCGACCGGCAGATCCCTGACCGCGCTGGCAAAAGCCGGGGTGAGATCTTCGAGATAAAGTTCGCCCATATCACCGCCATCCGCCCCGTCCTGCATCGCCGCGGCAAGGACGCTGGCAAAATCGCTCCCGGCGCGCAGGGCGGCGCGGGCAGCGTTAGCCCGTTCTTCCTGCACTTTGGCGTCCTGTCCGGTGAGGGGGAAGCTGATGTGCTGCAGGGTGATGCGCGGCGCTTCGTGATAAGCCGCACTATTGGCGGCATAATAATCCTGGATCTCGCGATTCGAGACCTCGATCAAGCTCTGCACTTCGCGACCGACCAACTTGAAGCGGAGAATCTGACGGCGCAGACCCTGCCGGTAATCGTCCGGAGAGATCCCTTGCTGGGTCAGGGCGACATCGAGCTGTTCTTTTGTGAGGCGGTTTTGGCGGAGGACATCCTGCACCGCCGCTTCGACTTCCTCATCACTGACGGTCAGACCGATCTCTTCGGCGCGTTGCCGCATCAAACTCTCTTCGATCAAACGCTCCAGCACCTGGCGGCGCTCATCGATCGCTGGCGTCGCCGGCGCGGCCCCGGCCAGAGCTTTGTCAAGCTGGAGGCTGGTGACGGCATCGTTATTGATCACCGCAACGACCCGATTTAATTCGAGGGCGGGAGCATTCAAGGGAAGGAGGAGACAAAGGAGAAACAAGAACCATTCTTTACGCATCGTCAAAGGCCTTATCAGGGGGAGGGTCATCGTTTGTCCAGGAGCGCCCAGTTGACCTCGATCTTCGCTTTGGCGCGCAATCCATCGAGCCACTGGCTATAAAGACGCTCTTCGAGTTCGGACTGCAGACGGGCGCGGATCTCTTCATGCGCCTGGGCAAGGGAGAGTTTTCCGGCGTCGCGGCGTTCTTCGACAAGGAAGATATGGTAGCCGTACTCGCTCTTGATCAAGGGACTGAGCCGACCGATCGGCAGATTAAAGACGACGGCATCAAACTCCGCCGGCATCTCACCGCGAGCAAAGAAACCGAGATCACCCCCCTCTTCTGCATCCGGGGAGAGCGAATACTCTTTGGCCACCTCGGCAAAAGGGGTCTTCACGTTCAAAAGGGCGAGGATTTTTTCACCCTCAGCTTCGCTGGCAACGACGATTTGCCGCGCCCGCACCTGCGCCGGGCGGTCAAATTCATCACGATTGGCGCGATAATAAGCCGCGACGGCAGCGTCGCTGACCTTCTCCTTATCGCCGACCGCTTTTTTGACCAGTTTCTCGACCAGTAAGCGTTCCCAGAGCTCGCGTTTCCATTCGTCGAGGGTTAATTGTCCTTCCTGCAGATTCGCTTCAAACTCCCCTGCAGGGTAATCGCGCTGGTGTTCTGCCAGAGCGGCATCGACTTCGGCGGGGGAGACGACAACACCGAGTTTATCGGCGGTCGCGATAGCAAGTTCACGGTCGATAACCTGGGCAAGGAAAGAGCGCTGCAACTCCTGCCGTTCGGCGGCGCTGCTTTGCTGCTCCTTGGGGAGGATCTGCTCGAAGTCGCGGCGAAAATCCTGCAAGGTGACCGTACGATTGTCGACTTTAATCAGGATGTCGGCCGGAGGAGCGGCTTTCTCCTTACAGGCGGCGACCGAGCCGAGAAGGAGGAGAAGACAGGCAAGACTGAGAACTTTACGGCAGGTCATGGGAAAGAAGGCGTCCTTTCCAGGGAGAAAGAGAGTAATGATTTAATTGGCATAACTAACACGCGCAGCGAAGCCCGTGCAATTCCTTTTTTATCCGCTGCAGCAGCTCTTCGCCTTCGAGTTTACCGCTTTTGATCGTCAGCCGGTAATCGGGGGAGAACTGATACAGTCCGCTTTTATCCTGAATCAGCTTGAGAATCGATTCCGGGGCGACTGGCGTCGCCGAGTGAAAGGCAAAGAGGAGACGACGGCCGTCGTATTCAGCACTTTCAATCCACAGCTCTTTGAGGAGGACCCGCAACTTCATGATCGCCAGGAGG
The DNA here is from genome assembly GCA_014859605.1 of Desulfuromonadales bacterium. Taxonomy (GTDB): domain Bacteria; phylum Desulfobacterota; class Desulfuromonadia; order Desulfuromonadales; family UBA2197; genus UBA2197. Next base: position 24,522 of record JACUTW010000002.1, on the reverse strand, counting down.
CGCTCGCCGGCTTCGGGGAGATCGCCGTAGCGATCGCGCAGCTCGTCGGCAATGGCGTAGATGGTCTCGGTGTCAGGGGCGCTCGCCAGCCGCTTGTAAAGGACGAGGCGTTGATTCGGATCGGGAATGTACTTCTCGGGGAGGAAGGCGGAGAGGCCGAGACGAATCTCGGGGTCGATCTTCTCGGCGTGCGCCTGGCCTTTGAGTTCGAGGATGGTCTCTTCGAGGAGTTCACCGTACATCTCGAAACCGATGGCGGCGATCTGTCCGGACTGATTGGCACCCAACAGGTCGCCGGCGCCGCGCAGTTCGAGGTCGTGGCTGGCGATGCGGAAGCCGGCACCGAGTTCGGTCAGCTCCTGCAGGACGCGGAGGCGTTCGCGCGCTTCGCGGGTGAGGACCCCTTCGCCGGGGATGAGGAGGTAAGCGTAGGCGCGGCGGTCAGAGCGCCCGACCCGGCCGCGCAGCTGGTAAAGCTGGGCGAGGCCGAAACAGTCGGCGCGATTAACAATGATGGTGTTGGCGCGGGGGATGTCGAGGCCGTTCTCGATGATCGTCGAGCAGACCAGCACATTGCTACTCCCGGCCATGAAGTCGAGCATGACTCCTTCCAGCGCCTTCTCCGCCATCTGGCCGTGACCGACCGCCACCTTGGCTTCGGGGACGAGACCCCGCAGGAATTCCGCCATCGCCTCGATATTCTGCACGCGATTGTGAACAAAGAAGACCTGGCCGCCACGCCGCAGCTCGCGCAGGATCGCTTCACGAATCACTGCTTCGTCGAATTTGGTGACATAAGTACGGATGGTCAGGCGATCGACCGGGGCGGTATCGATGACCGAAAGATCGCGCAGCCCCATCATGCTCATATGCAGGGTGCGGGGGATCGGCGTCGCGGTGAGGGTGAGGAGGTCGACCTCGGCGCGCATCTTCTTCAGCCGTTCTTTGTGGACGACACCGAAGCGCTGCTCTTCATCGACGATGACCATGCCGAGATCCTTGAAGTGGACGTCGCGCTGCAGCAGACGGTGGGTGCCGATGAGGACATCAATCTTGCCGCTGGCGGTGGCGGCAAGGATTGCTTTCTGCTCGGCAGCGGAGCGAAAGCGCGACACCATCTCGACATTGATCGGGTAATCCTTGAAGCGCGCCTTAAAACTTTCATAGTGCTGGCTGGCGAGGATCGTCGTCGGGACGAGCACCGCCACCTGGCGGCCGTCCATCGCCGCCTTGAAAGCGGCACGGATCGCTACTTCGGTCTTGCCGAAGCCGACATCACCGCAGATGAGGCGATCCATCGGCTTGCCCGATTGCATGTCGGCAAGGACATCATTGATGGCAGCGAGCTGATCGGCGGTCTCTTCGTGCGGGAAGGTCGCTTCGAATTCACGGAAAGTCCGGTCCGGCGGCGTATAAGTGAAACCGCCGTGCATCTCACGGCGGGCATAGATCTTGAGGAGTTCACGGGCGAGCTCCTCGACCGCCGCGCGCGCCTTGACTTTCGCCTTCTCCCAGGCGCCCCCTCCCATCTTGTCGAGACGGGGGATATGCCCTTCGCCGCCGACGTACTTCTGTACCTTCTCGATGCGCTCGACCGGGACATAGAGCTTGTCGTCGCCGGAATATTCGAGATGGAGAAAATCCCCTTCGATCGCACCGGCCTGAAGATGAAGGAGGCCACGGTAGACAGCGATGCCGTGATCAGTATGGACGACATAATCGCCGCTTTTGAGCTCAGCCAGGGAATCGAGGAGGGCGCGGGCCTTGGCGGAAGCGAGACCGCGGCGATGAGCGCGCTGGCCGAAGATCTCTTCTTCGGTGACGACGGCAATCTTTTCATCGGCAAGGCGGAAACCGGCGGAGAGGTCACCAAGGCAAAGAAAGAGCTCGCCGGCCTTGAGATCTTTGAGCCGGACTTCCGGAAAGATCTCCGGCGGCCGGCCGTAAGGGGCAAGGAGATCGCAGAGACGCTCGGCCTGGCCGCGCTGGTGGCAAACGAGCAGGACGCGCCATTTCTCACGCTGCCATTCCTTGAGGCGGACGGCGAGGGCCGCCATCCCGGCCCCTTCGGCACGCATCTCGTCGCGGAGATCGCCGTTCCCCTGCCCTTCGATACGAAAGACCTGGCGCTTTTCCTCGATGCGGTAAACCTGGAGTGAAGCGAGATCGAGGCGGGGACGTTTTACCAGGGCAGCATCGACCTCGGCGGCTGACAGGAAGAGCTGCGACGCGAGGGCAAAGGGTTCTCCCCCCTTGGCGGCAAGGCGCGCCTCCCCTTCGCGGGCTTCGGCACAGAAGGCATCGAGGTCGCTCTCGACCGACGGCGGATCGAGAACGATTGTCCGCCCCGCGGGCAGATAATCGAAGAGAGTGTCGAGGCGGTCATAGTTGAAGGGGAGGAGGAAGGCGTGGCCGGGAGCAAGGATCCCTTCCCGCACCTCTTCGAGGAGGGCTTCACGGATGCTGCGCGGCAGATCGAGCTGGTCGCAACGCTCCTTGATGCGGCGGGCAAAGCTCTCCAGATGGGGGCCGGCGAGGATCATCTCCCGGGTCGGCAGCAGTTCCAGTTCCTGCAGTTCCTCGTCGCCGGAGCGCTGCGTCGCCGGGTCGAAGGGGCGCATCCGCTCGATATAATCACCGAAAAATTCGATGCGCACCGGCGCTTCGCGGGTCGGCAGAAAGATATCGAGGAGATCGCCGCGCACCGAGAAGGTGCCGCGATCTTCGACCAGCGGCGTCGGCTGATAGCCGAGACCGAGGAGCTTTTCGAGGAGCGGCCCCCGCTCGTATTCATCTTCGACGATCAGCCGGGTACAAAGGGAAGCCAGCACCTCTTTAGGGATCAGCCGCTGCGCCAGGGCCCGCACTGTCGTCACTACGGCATCGACACGATTTTCGAGGAGACCGGCGAGGGTGGCCAGGCGGGTCGCTTCGGTCTCGGGATGGGGAATGAGGGGGTCGTAGGGCCGGATATCCCAGGGAGGGAAGAGGGCAATACGCCGTTCGTCACCACAGTAGAAGAGGAGATCGGCGGCAAAGCGTTCGGCAACAGCGGTTTCGGCAGCGATGATCAGCAGGGGTGCGGATTCGCGATGGAGAAGACCGGCGACAAGATGGGCGCCAGCCGAGCCGGTGAGGCCGAGGACCTCCCCGTATTTGAGACCAGCGCAGAGTTGGTTGCTGACCGTCGTGACGGTAGCGTGAGCGATTTCGTGCGGGGCGGTGCTTTTGTCAGTCATGGGGTACAGATCTGCCGGAGCGGGAATTATAAATTTGTAGGTTGCTGTTGAGCTGCCTTATCGCGAAACGCAACATAAGCGACCTTGGCGCGGGGAGAACTGTCGCGTTTCGTTCCTCAACACGACCTCCCGCCAACGGCTAATCGCGAGGGACAGCCAGCATGCGGTCAAGGGCAATACGGGCGCGGGCAGCAATATCGGCATCCACTGTGATGGTCGGGCTCATGGTCAACAGCGACTGATAAAGATCTTCGAGGGAAGTCAGCTTCATATTCGGACAGATCAGGCGATGCCCGGCGAGGATGAAGGTCTTCCCGGGATTCTCCCGGCGCAGACGGTAAAGGATACCGGCCTCAGTGCCGATGATGAAGGTCCTCTCGCTCCGGCCCTGCACGTATTCATACATGCCGCTGGTTGAACAGATATGGTCGGCGAGGGCGAGGATCGCCGGCGGGCATTCGGGGTGGGCGAGAAAGAGCGCGTCCGGATGCGCCGCCTTGGCGCTGAGAACTTCGATGACATCGAGGCGCTCGTGGGTCGGACAGTAGCCATCCCAGACGTGACAGATCTTGCTGGTCCGCTCGGCAATATAGCGACCAAGGTTGCGGTCGGGGATAAGGATGACCTCGGGCTCACTCAGGGAGTTGACCACCCGTACGGCGTTGGCGCTGGTGCAGCAGATATCGCTCTCCGCCTTCACCGCTGCGCTCGAATTGACATAGGTGACAACAACGGCGCCGGGATGTTGCCGGCGCATCTGCTTGATCCCTTCGGCATCGACCATGTCGGCCATCGGGCAGCCGGCATCGGCGCGCGGGATGATCACCTGCTTTTGCGGGGCGAGGATGGCGGCGCTTTCGGCCATGAAGTGGACGCCGCAGAAGACAATGACCTGACGTTCGGTCCGGGCCGCTTCCTGTGACAGACCAAGGGAGTCACCGGTGATATCGGCGATCTCCTGAATTTCATCGCGCTGATAGTTGTGCGCCAGGATCAGGGCATTGCGCTCGGCCGCCAGGGCGCGGATTTTTTCTTTCAGTTCGCTCTCTCGCATCGTTCCATTCCCATCGAAGAAAAAGTGCGTCATGTTAGGGCAAAAACACCGGCAAGTCAATTCTTGCCGCGCGTTCACCCGACCAATTCGCAGCATCTTCCACCGAAGTTCGTCGCCGTAAAGGTGCCACTCCGCCATTGACAGTTACAGGGATTTCCGACTATTCTTGCGCCGCACTCCCTCTTCTCAACAAAGGACGCATAGACACATGTTTGGTCTCGGTGTTGGAGAAATCCTCTTAATCCTCGCGCTGGCCCTGATCTTTATCGGCCCGGAGCGACTGCCCGATCTCGCCCGCTCCCTGGCCAAGGGTTATGCCGAATTTCGCCGTTCCTTTGATGAAGTGAAGAATAGTATCGAAAAAGATATGCGCGCCCTCAACGTGGAAGAGCACTTGCGGGAGGGGAAGCGCAATCTCGAAGAGATCTACAAAACCCCCTGGACACAGGAGCCGGGAAAACTCACCCCTCCCAACGCTGCCAAGGTCGAGGAGACCGAGGGTACCGCCGCAACGACCGGGCCGGAGACCGAAAGTAGCGACCCTAAGAATCCGGATTCTGCGGAGCAGCAAAAATGAGCGTTGAGCAGCAGATCCCCTTTATGGCCCACCTCTTCGAGCTGCGCCGCCGCCTGACCATTGCCGCCAGCAGTTGGCTGGTCGCCTTTGTCGTCTGCTACTATTTTTCCGAACCACTTTACCTCTTTATCTCCCAGCCGCTCCGCACCGTCCTGCCGGCCGGCAGCAAGATGGTCTTTCTCAGCCCGACGGAACCGTTATTTACCTACATGAAGATCGCCGCGGTGGCCGCGGTTCTCGTTGCTTTACCGGTGATCCTGTGGCAGATCTGGGGCTTCATCGCCCCGGGGCTCTATAAAAAAGAGAAACGCTTTGCCCTCCCCTTTGTGGCTTCGGCCTACTGCTCTTTCCTGGGCGGCGCCTACCTCGGCTTCACCTGGATCTTTCCACTGGTCTTCAGTGTCCTTTTGTCGATGGGACTTGCCGGCGGCGAAGTGACGGCGATGATCTCGATGGGAGAATACTTCTCCATTGCCTGGAAGCTGTTGCTGGCTTTTGGCGCCATCTTTGAAACCCCCATCGTCATCCTCATCTTTGCCCGCATGGGCGTCGTCGATGCCAAGTGGCTATCGGGAAAGCGCAAATACTTTATCATTATCGCTTTTATCTTCGCCGGGATCGCCACCCCCGGGCCGGATGTCTTCTCGCAGACCGCCCTGGCCATCCCCTTTATCCTCCTTTACGAAGTCGGGATTATTCTCGCCCGCTGCTTCGGCAAGAAGATGACCGAGAGAGTCCCGGTCGACGACGACGACGATGACGATGAAACGCTTTAACCTTCCTCACTGCTAGCGGAGACGGTACCGGCATGGCCAGATCAGAGCCCCTCCTTTCCCGTCAGGATGCCAACCCCCTCTGCAGCAAATGTGTGCGCCGCTGTCGTCAGCCGGTCACCGTCCTCCTCCTTGAATGCCCCCGCTTCCGCCCCTTCCCCTTCAAGATCCAGATCCGCCGCGATGAACAGCTTGAACTCTTCAGTGAAGAAAACGAGCCGTCCTGATCAACCTTTTCCAGCACATCTAATTCTATATTGATAGGTTTCAGGATTACAGCCGATCGAGAAAAGCAACGATATGGTGGGTGAACTTCTCCGGTTCAACGAGGAAGGAGTCATGGCCGTAGTCGGAATCGACAAGGTGATACTCGACGTTCTTGCCGAGTCTTTGCAGAATGGTGACGCACTCTTCAGTGTCGGCGGGGACATAAAGCCAGTCAGAGGTAAAAGCGAACCACAGCGACGGACAGGTCAGTTGGGAAAAGGCTTCTTCACGGCTGTCGAAGTTCCAGGCAACATCGTAAAGATCGAGGGCTTTGGCGAGATAGAGGAAGGAGTTGGTGTCGAAACGGTCGACGAAATTCTTGCCGTTATATTCGAGATAGCGCTCAACTTCGTACTGGCCAAAGAAATCGAAGAGGCCGTCGCGCGCCGAGAATTTGCGGTTGAACTTCATCCGCATCGAAACATCGGAGAGAAAGGAGATATGGCCGACGGCCCGCGCCAGCGCCAATCCATCCGCCGGCGGATGCTCGGGCTTATAGTTCCCCTTCTTCCACATCGGATCGTTGAAGATCGCCTGCCGCGCCAGGGCATTGAGGGCAATCGCCATCGGCGAAGTTCGTCCCGTCCCGGCAATCGGCACGATCGACTGCACCATCTGCGGATAATGAATCCCCCATTCGATCGCCTGCATTGCCCCCATGCTGCCGCCGATAACACAGCGCAGCGTCGGAATATTGAGGCGGTCGAGGAGGAGTTTTTGCGCCCGCACCATATCGCGCACCATCAGCACCGGGAAGGTGAGGTTGTAGGGTTTGCCGGTGCGGGGATTGATGCTGGTCGGCCCGGTCGAGCCTTTGCAGGAGCCGATGACATTGGAGCAGATGACGAAATAGCGGTCGGTGTCGAGGACTTTCCCCGGCCCGATCATGTCGTCCCACCACCCGCCCTTACGGTCGTCGACACTGTTCTTGCCGGCGGCATGGGCATCGCCGGTCCAGGCGTGGCAGACCAGGATGGTGTTCGAACGCTCCGGGTTGAGGACACCGTAGGTCTCATAGGCCAGACGCAAAGAACCGAGGAGACGACCGCTTTCGAGCTGCAGTTCACCGTCAAACTCGGCAAATTCTGTGGTAACGATCCCGATCGTTGTGCTCAGCTGTGAACCCCGTTCTTTCGCTCCACAAGAAAAAAAGCCCCTTCTCGGAGGATGAGAAGGGGCCAAAGATAACGTTTGAGAGCGGTATCGTCCGGCTCCGTCCTCATTTCTCCCTGCAGACAGGGAAGGAATTAGCACCTGGCGTCCGCAAATGGACCGGTTGCTGTGGTTTCGTCGGGCCTTGTCCCTCCACCACTCTGAATAAAGACGATGCTATCTTAAATTGTGCCGACAAATTTAATGGAATCGTCCGGCAATGTCAAACAGTTTGAAACGCGACTGTTTTAAAGCGCGGTGTAAGCGCGGCGTTGACAGGCGCCCCCTCATCGGCTAGATTGCTAATATTCTTAAGAAGAAAGGATCAGACGATGCTCAGTGTCGGCAAGAAGATACTCGTACCGATCGACGGTTCGCCCCAGTCCGACAAAGCGGCGGAAGAAGCCGTACGTCTGGCCCTGTCCGGTGACTCCACCTTTAAAAGCACCCTGCACGCAATCCTCGTTTTACCGGGGATGCGCGCCCCTTCCTTTACCGACTTCTTCCCTTCCCTGCCGGCAACGGAACGGCCGGACTGGGAAAAGAATCGCAAGCGCATCTTCTATGTCGTCGAGAAGGCCGCCGCCGAGACCGCCGTGCCGCTCATCAGCCAGGTCGTTTACGGTGACGCCGCCGAAGAGATCCTCGCCTACGCGGACCAGGAAGAGATCGACGTCATCGTTATCGGTTCGTCCGGCGCCGGCCGGGTCAAGCGCACCCTCCTCGGCAGCGTTTCGACCAAGGTGGCCCTGCACGCCAAGCAATCGGTTTACATTGTGCGCTGAGGGCGAAAGAACAAAAAAGCAGAAAGAGGGCCGAGCAACATTGCTCGGCCCTCTTCTTTCTATCTTTTAGCGCAGCCCCAAACGACTGAGCAGGATACCAAGATATCGGTTGAGCGGATTGTTGCGGTGCAGCGCCGGGATGACCGAGCGACTGCGCACTCCGAGACGCTCCAGCTGCTGCAGCAACTCCGGACACCCGCCCTTCGCCATCCCTTCACGCCAGATCCGCAAGGCTTCGGACTTATCGCCCTTGATCAGGTGAACCCGCCCCAGATTAAGGAAATGCATCGGATTATCCGGCTCCAGCGCCAAAGAAGCCTGACAAAGCTCCAGCCCCTTGCGGTGCTGGCCACGCTGCCGGGCGACGCAGTAACCGAGATAGGAATACCACTCCGGAGTGTCCTGCAACCGCAACGCCTTCTCAATAAAGGCGAGTGCCGCCTGAGCATCTTCAGCTGCAAGGGCAGCCTGCGCCATCGCAAATTCACTTTCTGCGCTTGTCTTCACACTATCCTGGTCCATCGGAGCCTCCCGGTTTAGCGGCAATGCCTACCGTTCCCATGTCGTAGACAGTCGCCTAAATCGATCTGCCGATATACACCGTTTATTCTAAAAAAACAACTTTTTCGGCCAGAGGGGCTAGCGTGTTGCGCTGCAAGCGCTCATCAATTTCCCCAGTCCACACAGACCCGGCGGCGGTACAGAGCTTTGAGCATAGAGGGTCCGTGCTCCCTGAACCCGACCAGCCCTATGTCAAAAATCTAAACTCGAAGCTATAATCACAAAGCAACATAAAGATTGCTTTTCAAGGATCACTTGCCAGCCACAGCCAAAAGAAACATACATGTTGCTTTGGTGCAAGTTCTTGTTATTTACATACAAAGAAACTTGTATATTGCTTTTTGCAAAAAAAAGAAGCTAGAATATTGCTTAACAGTCAAAAAGCAACACAGGAGCTTACAATGGTGCACGCTCTACTTAAACAACTCAAAAAAAGACGCAAACAGTTGGGGCTGAAGCAAATCGACATGATGATGCGCATCGGCGTTTCCCGACAGCAATACCAACGCCTGGAGTCGAAGGGGAATCCGCGGCTCGACACTCTGGAGTTGATTGCCAAAGGCTTAAAATGCGAACTGATGCTTATCCCCAAAGAAAAGGTGAATGCTGTCATCGCTGTCCTCGAAAACGTCGAGGCAGCACTGAAGTCAGGGCAAAACCCATCTAGCCAGACAATAACAAACAAAACAAAAAACCTGTCGGACGATCCTTGGCAGAACCTCCTTGAGGATGATCAATGAATAATCACGGCGCAGATGAAGTCAACGTCCTAAAACTCACCTTGCACGAAATGCTGGTTGGCTATCTGGCGGGTTTTCAGGACGGTCGCAACATATTGACCTTTGCAGATGAATATAAATCGAATGCAACTCGTCCTACATTCAGCTTAATTACCCATCCCAGCTTCCCACGTGCAGTGAAGCTCATGGCGGAGCCTTGGTCAACCAACCATAAACTACATCCGACACTCTCCAACTTGCTCCCGGAAGGGGCTTTAAGGGAATTGATTGCCCAAGGCCTCAAGGTGCATGTCGACAACGAATTCCAACTCTTATCATATCTGGGGGGAGATCTACCCGGCGCACTGGTTGCCGAACCTATGGAGCCAGAAGATATCCCTGCGAATCTCTTATCTGCTCACGGCAAACCGAAAGCCGTTAAATTCGAAAATGTTAATCGGGAAAACAAATTCTCTCTCGCCGGGATACAGATGAAGTTTTCCATGAAAGAAAAAGACGGCCGATACAACCTATCCAAAGGAGATGCTCTTGGCGACTGGATCGTCAAGACACCTTCAACAAAATACAAAGATGTACCAGTCAATGAGTTTACAGCCATGACATTGGCATCTGCAGCAGGTGTTGATGTACCAGAAATAAAGCTGGTGGAGTTGGATAAACTCGATAACTTGCCGCCGATCAATTTGCCCAATGAGAAGCTGGCCTTTGCCATAAAACGCTTCGACCGCAACAACGATCAGCGAATTCACATGGAGGATTTTGCGCAAGTCCTGGTGAAGTATCCGCATGAAAAATACAAATCCGCAAGTTACGAGCAAATAGCGAAAATTCTTTACAACTACTCGGGAGATGGCTTGGCTGATACGCAACAATTTGCGAGGCGCCTGTTGGTTAATATCCTTCTAGCCAATGGTGATGCGCATATAAAGAACTGGAGCTTGCTCTACATAGACAAAATCACACCGCGACTTTCCCCGGCCTATGACATCGTCACCACAAGCGTCTACATTGAAAACGAGAGGCAATATGCCCTTAATCTCGGGAAGACAAAGGAATGGTACGAAGTGACTTATGCAAATTTTGAGTTGTGGGCTAAGCGAGCCGAAGTTCCATGGCGTGCCATAAAACCCCACCTTGATGAGACAATGGATAAAGCGCGAAGCTTATGGCCAGAACAGATTAAATCCCTACCCATGAATGAAGAACACAAAGATAGACTCAAAGCTCACTGGGCTAAACTACAAGCAGATTTTCGCATTTAACCATCATCGCTCAGCAGACAACAAAAAGGCCGCCTCCAGTAAAGAAGACGGCCTTTGATTTGTATAGCTCCCCGAGTCGGATGGATCTTGGTCACTGGGAAGAGGGGTTGGTCGTATAGTGTATCTATCTGAAAACATTATAACCACATTTCTATCCCCAGGAACATCCATACCTCGATGTGATAAATCATTTATGATTTTTACGAGAAGCGCGTTGCCGCTTGGGGACTTTCGACTGTTCATACTTAGCAAAGAGGTCTTCTGTCTGCGCCAGCAGTTGATCGAGATCACCGAGCTCAATTTTGTCAATCGCGTCAAACAAGGTGGCGCGCAACCACAATAATCTGGCGCGATTAACTTATTTCGTGGCGCGTATCGGGGCTAGATGGGAAGCCTCAGCTTCTCTCCTCGCGAACGTGCATTGTCGATCAAACTAAAGTTTCATCAATCTATCCATCCTTCAAGTGTCTATGATGACACTCTTTTTCCTTTTAAATCCCGCCATTGACAGGCCCGGGTTAAGGGGTATCCTTATTATCAAGAAGCTGCTTGAGCCCCTGAAATATGGGGGACTGGTATCAGATAATCCCTTGAAAGAATAAGGGCCTGGTTGCCAGTTGAGACGCTAAACACTAGCGTACTCCCAAAGCAGCTTCTTGCTTTTAAAATGAGTCCATTAGCAACCTCTGAATTGTTCCAATAACCAGCGCTGATTGGAACGGTTTAGTCATATAACAGTCCGCCTTGACTGCTTTCCCCATCGCCACATCTTCCTGCCCTTTTTTTGCCGTAAGGAGAATAACGAAGATATGGCTGGTCAATGGGTTTGACTTGATCTGGCGGCAGACCTCGAAACCATCAACTTCCGGCAACATGACATCAAGAAGAACCAAGTCCGGTATTTCTTTTTCTATGCATTCCAACGCATCTCTACCATTTTTCGCACTGAAAACCTGATAACCCCGAGTGGACAACAAAATAGTTTCGAGTTTAAGCAGGCTTACCTCATCTTCGACAACCAGGATCTTTTGTTTTGACATTCGCATGCTCCTTCTTCTCTTCGGCGGCTGGGCTACCTCAATAAGGCCCCTGGCTCTGCGTCCCAGAATCGCTTCTGGTTTGCTCTTATCGGAAAAAACGGGTAAGCAGAAAAACAATTACCCCCCTTCGGGCAAACCGAAGGAGGGTAAAAGGATAGACATCAACGACCCTGAATCAACAGGCGCGCTTTCCCTAATCTTCTCTTCGGCGGCTGGGCTGCCTCCATAAGGCCCCTGGCTCTGCGTCCCAGAATCGCTTCTGGTTTGCTCTTATCGGAGAATCACGCTATTAACGCTTGTTGGCATTTGAGCATATTAGCAAATTAAAGCAATAAAAAAGTTCTCCCGGCAGCAAAACGCGCCACTATATGTGACACGATCTGGATTGTGCTGAATCGTTACTTTTCACATGTCGGAAAACAAAAAAATAAAAAGCCCCTATTTATTGAATACTTATCGAATTTTCAATAGTATTCATCGCTGCAAGTAGTCATCGATTTCTCCAAACCGCGCAGCATCCTGTGGCGGCACACCGCAAGCCATGAACTCCTCCCGCCAATGCGCAACGGCAGCAAAGACCTCTTCGACAACGGTGGCCGCACCTGAAATCTTCCATGAGCGACCGAGTTTTTCCAGGTTGGCACGTCCCGGGTAGGCCGGGCCAAGGTCGAAAAAGAGGACGTGTTCTCCTCGTTGCCCGATATCGGGAACCAGGTCAAAGGCGGGAGAAAGCCGCCAACCGGTTTCGCTGTCACACAACATCCAAAAGTTCTTCAAGTGATCGTCCGTGTTGTGCACCACAGCATTGAAGACCATCTGGCGGAACAATCGTTCTGAATCTTCTTGAGGATTGGCGCTGACCTTGCGCACCACATTCAGGAGGTCTGCATAGCGGCACAGGTAATACCCTGAGACTTTCAACAGGGTTTGCAGGCTGATCATATGGCGACGCCCTGCTGGGGCCAAATCAAAGCGTCGGACCAGTAGCACCGGTTTACTCCCACATTCAACCAGGCGAGTGAACGGGACAATCAGCCCCGCCCTTGCGGCTAGGTTCATGGTGGCGGCTTCGATGCGAACAACATCAACATGGTCTTTGATGCTGGGGAACTTGGCGAGATAATGCTCATCCGCTTTTTCATCATAGACCAAAGATTTGGGACGCGCTCCTCCCGGTGAACTTCCCGCGCCGAGCAGCAAATTGATATCCGTATCCGCATTCTCTCCACGTTCGAAGGCTTCAGCGGACTGGACCAGACGGTTGAGATTAAGGACGGAAGTTTCCGCAGACGAATGATCAGGAGTTCCCTGTTCGGTATAGGAAAGGGCTCCGAGTCCGGAATCCCCCAAAGCAAGAAGTAAGGTCGGCAGGTTCTGCTGGTGGGGGGTGATGCGGTGCTTGCGAACCAACAACTTCCTTCCCCAATCATCGGGAAGGCTGTCTTCGAACACCCCGAAGACTCCGGGATGATCGATAGAGAAATCTCCCTCACGCAACGGCAGGGAAACAGGGTCCAAAGAAAAAGCATCGGATCGGCTCAGGTACTCCGACGCATAACGAAAGGCCCCACGGTTGCGACTCCCGGCGACAATTTCGCAAACCATCTCTCCGGCCAGAACGCGCTCGGCGGCCAGCTTAATCCAGACCTCGATGCGATAAATCATTTATGATCCTTGCGAGAAGCGCGTTGCCGCTTGGGGACTTTCAACTGTTCATACTTGGCAAAGAGGTCTTCTGTCGGTGCCAGCAAATGGTCGAAATCCTCGACACGACCAAGGATATCCAGGGCTACAGCCCATTGCCCAATTGGTACGCTGGGGTCACCGTGCTCCATCTTATAATAAGACGGAATAGACACCCCAATCCGTGAAGCAAAGACCTGCTGCGTCTCGTTACGCCGCAACCGTTCCGCACGCAATCTTGCGCCTAAAGACTTTAACCGGTCATCTGTGTGCCCAGAGAGAATCATATCCCACCATTAACTGTAAATATTTTTTGCATCATAAATAACAATAAGCTTTTATACAAATAAATATTTGTTTTATAGCTCCACAACAAGCTTGCAACGATTGTTTGAGAGCTGCCTGGCAGGTCCGGTTTCAATAGCTCCAACACAGCCCCACAGCCGTTGAAAGCCCACGGGCTTTCCGGGGCTTTCTCTTCAGAAACCGAACAGGGGAAAACTGGAAATGCCGCCTGCGTGACTCATCTATTCAGATGCGGCAGGTACTCCTCAACCAAGGCTTCCACTAGCTCCGCTTGCAGGAGATCCCGCTCTCGCTTTAACGCCTCCCGGTCCGGTGTGCCAGCCATCCAACGTTTAAAGCTGGCGAAGGCCAGAGGAGAAACGGTATTCATCCGGGCCATGGCACCGTTGGTGGCCACGATCATAGACGAGAAACGAGGACCGTCCAGAAGGACGCCAGCTCGCCGGGCTTGGACCGCATAAAGCTCGTCTTCGGCATCCGTCATCCTAATCGGGTGCGGGTCACCTTCTACTGCCTCGCGTCTGATGATATCCACCTCGAAGCCTTGACTGTTCACTGCGGTGCAGCGCTGATCCTCCCGAATCTGAAAGGTACTGTCTACCTTTCGTATTAGGCTCAGCATCGAGGTATCGAGCTTTTCCATCTGACTCAAGAACGTCAACCGCTTTCTAATATCCCACAGCAGGTCGATATCCCGAGTGGCCAAGGCAGACTCCCGCAACATGACGCCAGCAGATGCTTCGTAGGCGTAGAGAGCATGGGTGCCAACCACAGTGAAATGCTCGGCCAAACCCACCTTAGAGAGCCGGTCCAGTATCCCGACCAGGATGACTGGAGCACGGCCAACCATCAAGGCCTTGTTCATGCGCTGGTGCCGCGTCACCTGGGACGCCAAAGCTGCCAACCTCTGCTCCGCTTGCTCCTTGCGGGCCTTGAACTTTTCGTAAATCTCCATGGTTTGCTCAGAGCGAGGTCCTAGGCTTTTTTGAGCGTTCGTCGTGGAGGTGCGGATCAGGTAATCCTTGCCGTCTTGGCTTTTCCAGAACATGCCACCTCGAACTTCGGCGGCCGCTTTTCGCGCAGCCTCCCAAGCCGTAAAGACGCTGTTGGCGTCGATGTACTGACGGCGGGCATCTTCGGAGATCTCTGTCCAATGCATCTTCAGTATATTTTTCATAATTCCAACTTTATACGGAAGATGGCGTAACGTCAAACGGTTGTTCTTAAGGAAGTTGGACGAACCAAAACCACAACCTCACTCTGTGGCCTTTTCAGGGGCTATATGAAATTGACATATACAGGCCAATATATTAACCTTTATAAACTTTTGGAGATTTTATGGTTAATATATTATCCACTAAAGATATACAGTTGACGATTGCCAAGAGACTGAAGGATGCGCGACTCTCTGCCAATTTGACACAACTAAGTCTCTCTCTGCGCGCGGGCATAAGCTTGGGGAGTCTGAAACGGTTTGAGCGGGTAGGTGAAATTTCTTTCAAAGGCCTCGTTCAGCTCGCCTTTGCATTGCGCATGGAAGATGACATTGCTTCCCTATTTTTGCCGCAGCAAAAAGCCTCTCTGGACGCCTTGCTTGAACAGGCCAAAAACACCCAGCGACAACGAGGTCGAAAATCGTGAGCAAATTCAAGCCGATCAACTTGTTAACTGTTGTTCTCGATATGGGCGAACCCCGACCTGTCGGGCGGTTGGCGTACATTGGTCGAGAGATCATTTTTGAGTACGATCCCGGGTTTCCTGTCGACAAACTTAACATCTCCCCCTTCAAGCTCAGGCCACCTCTTGGGTCAAGTGTTATCAAGGGTCCGGAAAGAATCTTTGAAGGACTCCACGGCGTATTCAATGACAGCCTTCCTGATGGATGGGGCCGCCTTCTCATGGATCGCAAACTCCGAGATATCGGGATACGGCCGAACCAACTATCGGGCTTTGTAGATATTGGCCTTCTCACCCGGTGCGGCCGCCTCGTATGCGATTTCTGTTCGTCAGGCCAGTGCTTTGCCTGGGGCTTCCTTCAGATTCCACCTCGCGCTGGACACCCTTGCCGTCCGGCTAATCGTTCCCCTTGCCGGGCCGATAGAGGACTTTCACCTCCAAGTCACGATTCAGTCACCACAACTGAATCGATGGCGCTTGCGCGCCACGCGCCCTGCCGGGCGCACCAACAAAAAGGCCGCCTCCAGTAAAGAAGACGGCCTTTGATTTGTTTGGCTCCCCGAGTCGGATGGATCTGGTAACTGGGAAGAGGGGTTGGACGTGTAGTCTTATCTATCTGAAAATATTACCATCTTCCTTTCGTCACTCGCAATATCCAGACCAGTTTTATTCTCAACGAATAACTTCACCACAGGGTCGATATTAATCAAATGGCTCCGCCCCCATGACTCACTAAAGTGAATATTTTCTTGCATGTAACCCAAAAATAGATCACTATAGTGAATATTTACGGGCTTCGCTAGTTTACTAAATAATATATAGACCACTAAAGTGAATAAAAAATAAAGGTAACGGTCTCTTTGTACCACTAAAGTGAGCTAAAATGAAATGTCACATCGAAATATATCTTGATGGCCGCTGGCAGATCGCAGCGGAGTTCGAGCCTGATTCCCAGACCCTTAACAGAGGCGCCGAGGGAGGATGCCGACTAAACTACGACATAGACTATGCCGTCGAAAATCTCCACAACCATAACGCAGAACTCATCCCCGGACTACCCGTCGGATTCGAACTCTTCCGCTTTAAGTCCTGGCCTCCATTTCTGATCGATCTGTTACCCTCCGGGGCAGGCAGACGCGCCTGGATCAGGCGGATGCAAATCGACAAAGATGGACCACAGGCAGACTGGCACTTACTCATCAAAGGAGCGGGTCATTCCCCAGGGGGACTGAGGATTGCTGAAGCTGTCCTCCCACCGCCCCCGGACCATTTCAGTAACGGGTTCCCGCGCATAGATATCATCGAGCAACGCGAAGATTTTCTTGAATACGCCGCCGAGCGAGGAGCTCATGTCGCCGGTGCGTCCAGCGTTCAGGGAGAAGCGCCCAAATATCTGCTGGTCGAGGATAGCGCCGGGATGTTTCATGCGGAAGGTGCCCTGCCCGACGACAAGATAAGCAAATTCTGGCTGGTTAAATTCCCTCGGGGCAAACGCACTGACAAGCGCAATCAACAGATCTTGCGTAATGAAGCACCCTACCTGGAAGTCGCTCGCAAGTTTGGTGTTCGCACCGGAGCACCCCTCACCTACCAAAACGACACGCTCTTTGTTCCACGTTTTGATCGGGTTGTCGAAAATGGCCACGTCATCCGTCACGGGATGCACAGCTTGTATGCTCTGGCAAATATCCCGGGATTTGGTGCATCTGTACACCATGATGTCTACTGCCAAGCTCTGGCCAAGGTTGTCACCGATCCCGGCACGGAACTACGCGAATACATATTCAGGGACATCCTGAATCTGGCCCTGCGCAACACCGACAATCATGGACGCAACAACGCCATCTTGAGAGTTAACGGCAACATTGCCCTCTCTCCCCTCTTTGACTTCGCCCCCATGTTTCTTGACCCTGAAGGGATCAACCGGGTGAGCCGCTGGAAAGATGAGCGACCAGGCAGCCAACCTGACTGGGCAGCGATCTGTGAAAAACTCAAATATGCCTTAGACCCTGAGGAAACCAGAGCATGGGTTGCGACTCTGAGCGAAGAGGTCAAAAAGCTACCTGATATCATGCGGGCGTGTCAGGTTGACGACGAGATTATTGAGCGACTCACGAGGTGGATCGATGACGTTGCGACTGGACTAAAGAGTGCGCGGCCAAAGACATCTGCCTAGGAGAACGACATGAAACGACCAAGCAACCAGGAAATGTCCGAGAGGAAAGAAGCTCTTTATCAGAGCCTCGCCATGGGTGAGATAGGGATAAGGGAAGCAACTCGTGAAATGCGCAAAATCCTTGGTATGACACAAAAAGATTACGCCAAGAAGATCGCCGCAATTTCTCCTCGAATTCTTTCTGAATTTGAGAACGGCGCAGGGAATCCGACCTTGGCGACACTGGAAAAGATTGCTTCGCCCTTTGGGCTTAAAGTCACCTTCCTCCCACCCGAATCATGGCGCATCAATGTGTCGGAGGGATAAGCGGTTGGGTGCTTCTGATTTTAATCAGAAGGCAACAATCCTTCCTACGATTTCTGTGCTGTCTTAAACAATCTCGCGTAATATTTTACCGGCCAGGAGGGAGGTTCGCATTACTGGACGTAATTCGGTTTTAATTCATGCGGTAAAAAAAAAGAGGTGGGCAACTCTTTAAGAGTGCCCACCTCTGGCAGTGTATGGCTCCCCGAGCAAGACTCGAACTTGCGACAAGGCGATTAACAGTCGCCTGCTCTACCAACTGAGCTATCAGGGAATGGTATATTGTCTCTAATTATATGATTTCTTGAGTCTTATGCCTTGTTATCGGCTACAAAACCGGGGTCAATTACCCCTGAAATCCTTGTCGAGACGAGGTGGATTTATACACAGACTCGAAAATTTTGTCAAGAAAGAATTTCATCATTTTTGATCGTGAATCATTTTTTAAGGTCCATGTTCATCTCCCAGCTTAAATTCTCAACTGCTAATACTGTCTCGGCCTACGCCGCCCACTCCGCACTCAGCGTCTCCGCCTGCTCCAGCACTAACTGCACTGCTTCTTCCTGCTTTTCAGGCGGATACTTGTACTTGCGCAGAATCCGCTTCACCATCAGCCGCAGCCTGGCCCGCACACTGTCGCGCACCGACCAATCGACACTCACACTCTGCCGCAAGCTCTCGGCCAGCTCGTGGGCGATCTTCTTCAGGATTTCGTCCCCCATCTCCCGCACCGCTTCTTCATTATTCGCCAGGGCATCGTAGAAGGCGAGTTCATCCCCATTGAGGCCGAGCTCTTCGCCGCGTCCGATCGCTTCTTTAAACTTCTTCGCCATGGCGATGAGTTCTTCCATGACCTGTGCGGTTTCGATGGCGCGGTTCTGGTAGCGGGTAATGACACCAGCGAGCAGTTCGGAGAACTTGGCGTGCTGAATGACATTGGTGGCAAAGCGCGTCTTGATCTCCCCTTCGAGGAGCCGCTCTAATAGCTCGACCGCCAGGTTACGTTCCGGCAGGTTGCGCACGTCATTGAGGAAGTCTTCATCGAGGATGCCGATATTCGGCTTCTCCAGGCCGGCGGCGTCGAAGATGTCAACGACTTCATCGGAGACCAGAGCTGAACCGATGATCTGACGGATCGCCAGCTCGCGCTCTTCATTGGTTCGTTTCCTGGCGCTGATCTCCCTCTTGGTCAACAGCACCTTCACCGCCTGAAAGAAGGCCACCTCTTCGCGTACAGCCCGAGCTTCATCGAGCGTACAGCAGAGACTAAAAGCCTTGGACATCGCTAGGGCGGTATCGCCAAAACGTTTCTTGCCGTCTTTGATCCCGAGCACATGGTTGGCTGCCTTGGCCAGCAGACGATGGCCGCCGCTGAGAAAGCCGCTGTAGTCAAAGTCGTGGAGCATGGCGCGCAGGATATCGAGTTTCTCTTCCAACACCGCATAGGCCTCAAAGGCATCGACGGTCGGTCGTCCCCTCCCCTTGCTGGCGGTGTATTCCTTGAGTGCTTGCTTCAGGTCATTGGCAATGCCGATATAATCGACAACCAGCCCGCCCTGCTTGTCATGGAAGACCCGGTTGACGCGGGCGATGGCCTGCATCAGGTTGTGCCCCTTCATCGGCTTGTCGACGTACATGGTATGGACACAGGGGGCATCGAAGCCGGTCAGCCACATATCCCGCACAATCACCAGCCGCATCGGATCGTCCGGATCTTTGAAACGCTTCTCCAGCCGTTTCTTGGTCTGTTTGGCATAGATATGCGGGCGCAGCAGTGGTTTGTCGCTGGCCGAGCCGGTCATCACCACTTTGATCACACCCTTTTCCGGGTCTTCGTCGTGCCACGCCGGACGCAGGGCAGTGATGGCGTTATAAAGGTGGACGCAGATGTCACGGCTCATGGCAACGACCATCGCCTTGCCGCTCTGGGCCTGACTCCGTTCTTCAAAGTGGGCGACCAGATCCGCCGCCACCTGTTTGATGCGTGGCTCGGCACCGACAACCTTTTCCAGCGCCGCCCATTGGCTCTTGAGCCGGGCCTGTTGATCGTCCTCTTCATCCTCCGCCAGTTCATCGACCTCGGCGTCAATGTTGGCCAGCAGGTCGGTCTTCAACCCGAGCTTGGCGAGGCGCGACTCAAAGTAGATCGCCACCGTCGCCCCGTCGTCGCGGGACTGTTGCATGTCGTAGATGCTGATGTAATCGCCAAAGACAGCGCGGGTGTCGCGGTCTTCGGAGGAGACCGGGGTGCCGGTAAAAGCGACAAAGGTGGCATTGGGGAGGGCATCGCGCAGATGTTGGGCATAACCGACCTGATAGCCTTTGGCGTCCCCCTTGAACTTGGCTTCAAAGCCGTACTGGGTGCGGTGCGCTTCATCGGCGATGACGACGATATTATGGCGGTCGGAAAGGATCGGGAAGCTGTCTTCATCCTCCCCCGGCATGAACTTCTGGATGGTGGCAAAGACGATCCCGCCCGAGGGCCGGTTCGCCAGCTTGGCGCGCAGATCCTGTCGCGACTCTCCCTGCACCGGCTGTTCGCGCAGTAACTCCTGCGACAGGGAGAAGACCCCGAAGAGCTGGCCGTCGAGATCATTACGGTCGGTAATGACGACGATGGTCGGATTCTCCATCGCCGCTTCGCGCATGACTCGCGCCGCAAAGCAGGTCATGGTGATGCTCTTGCCCGAGCCCTGGGTATGCCAGACCACGCCCCCTTTGCGGCTGCCGCCGGGGCGGGAGGCGGCAACGACCTGATCAATCGCCGAACGCACCGCATGGAACTGGTGATAGCCGGCAATCTTCTTGACCAGGGTGCCGTCATCCTCAAAGAGGACAAAGAAGCGGAGAAAATCGAGGAGGTAAACCGGAGCGAGGACGCCGCGCACCAGCGTCTCCAGTTCGTTGAATTGACCGAGAGGGTCGAGGTTGAGGCCGTCGATGGTGCGCCAGGCCATGAAGCGTTCGACGTTGGCCGAGAGGGAGCCGAGGCGGGCTTCGCTGCCGTCGGAGATCACCAGCAGTTCGTTGTACTGAAAGAGATCGGGGATCTGCTCTTTGTAGGTCTGGATCTGATCGTAGGCTTTCCAGATGTCCGCCTTTGCGTCCGCCGGATTCTTCAACTCCAGCAGCACCAGCGGCAGACCGTTGACAAAGAGGATAATGTCCGGGCGGCGGGTGTACTTGGCGCCTTTGATCGAAAACTGGTTGACCGCCAGCCACTCGTTGGCTGTCACCTCGGCAAAGTCGATCAAGCGGACGAAGTCGCCACGGGTCTCGCCATCCTTTTGATACTCGACTGGCACGCCGTTGACCAACAGTTGATGAAAAGCGCGATTGGCGGCCAGCAGCACCGGCGTGTCGAGATTCAGCACTTGTTGCAGTGCATCCTCGCGAGCAACCAGCGGCACAGTCGGATTCAGCCGCTCGATCGCTGCGCGCAGTCGCCCCACCAGCAGCACCTGGCTGTAGCTGCTGCGCTCCGGCGCCGTGCCATCCGGCGCCATGTCGAGACCATAGCAGGTGCTGTAGCCGGTCTCGGTCAGCCATCCCAGGGTTTCCTGTTCGAGTTGGTCTTCGGTCATGGTTTCTCCGCCGGCTTTGCTTTAAATTTAAAAATACAAGGCAATTTGAATGCGTTCACTTTAAAAATACAAGGCTGTTTTGTCGCCAAGGCATCACATGAACCGCATGAACAGAAAAATCCCGATCATTGCCATGCCGATGGCAAGTTTGCCGGCCAGTCCTATGGCCATGCCGACCACCGTACCAAATCCCGCCTGGCTGGCTTCATCCAAACTACGCTGTAACGATAACTCGCCGATGACTGCTCCGAGAAAAGGGCCGAACAAAATGCCGGGGAGTCCAAGAAACATCCCGACAATCCCGCCCACGACAGCTCCTATCATCGCCCGATTTGAACCACCGTATTTCTTGACGCCCAACGCAGAAGCGGCAAACTCAACAACGTAGGTCAGCGCCGTCATCAGCGCCAGAATCAAAAGGGTCCCAAGACCGATAAATTGAAAGTCATCTGCCCAGGCGCCAAACAATAGCCCAAGAAACAGAATCGGGGCGCCGGGAACTATGGGCAGCAGCATACCCGCCAAACCGGCGACGGTGAGGATTGCAGCCAGTATCCAGAGAAATAGAGATGGATCAGTCATTGACAACCTGCTTTGACAGTGCGTCGGCATCCGGCAGGCGGAGTTGGCCGGAGATCAGGCGGGGGAGCAGGGTGTCGCGGAGGGTGGCGAGGGTTTGGGCTTGCTCCAGGTTCTTTTGTAGTCGCTCCATGACAGGCTGCAATAGTGTTTCAAATGCCTGGACAACAACTTTGTCTGGATAAATAACGAATACACCCTTCATCGTTTCCATTGTGATGGTGTCAAAGACGGAACCGTGGCTCCGTTGCTTGAGTGATTCAACCAGTCGATACGTGCTGAAGTAGGTAAAGTAGGCGTCATCAGCCTTGCCACGTAAGCCGTAGCATGATTGATTCATAGCCATTTGTCGGCCAACCAGTGCCAGGCGGCCAACTGTCCCGCGTGCTGAAATTATTGTTGTCCCCTTCGCCAGCAGTTTAGTCGATGAATTATTTAATCCCTGTTCGGTAATATGCTTCTGAGTATCAATGACAAATACATCGGTAGTAGTTGGTGCATCCACGACAGAAAACCATGGAATGTCGCCGTTCCAATATTCTGGTACTGATGTTTTTGGTGTCCCGCCGCCAATCACTTGAACCGTGTCGGTAAATGGAACCTTATTCCACCCCTTCGGCACCAACCCCAGTTCCGATTCCTCAAAGCTGTCGGGGAAGAGCGCGGCGGTGTCGGCGTCCATACCTTCCGGTTCGCGGCCTTCCTGTTTGGCGCGGACGGGGTCGAAGTCCACGAACCACGATTTGAACAGGGCTTGGGCGATGGCTTCGAGGGTGGTGTTGGTTTCGCGGAGGAGAGCGATGCGGTCGTCAAGGGCGCCAAGAAAAGAGCATATTTTATTCTGATCTTTTATTGGCGGAACAGTAATCTCAACACATTTAAGATCGCGAATCGGAAGCTGAGGTTGAGCACTCCCAGATCTTAAAGAATTGGACTGCTCATTAAATAAATCTGATCTCAAAAATAGATATAGGAAGTAACTCGAAAGTGCTTCTTGTTCTGGCCTGAGAATAACCATCCCGGAATTAATTCTGACATGATCAAACGGAATACGCTCATTGAAAAGTCCAACATTACCGACAGTACCTCTTGTCGTTAGCACAATGTCGCCGCGTACAAGTTTGCCTTTGCGAAGAACATTATCTTTTTCTTCAGAAATAAACGCGCAGTTAGAAAAATCAAAGCCACCAGTCGTCACATTTCCTGTATTCAAAAATAAACAATGCCCTGCTGATAAAAATTCATCCTGACTCGGATAGTTTGTACCTCTATCACCATCTAAGATTGAAACAGGTGCAACGTCAAGAGTGTATCTACTCCACTCAGAACTCATACCCCAGCCCTCCCAGCTTCTGCCGGATCAGCCCGTCCAGTTCCGCACCTTTGGCCATCTGTTCACCCAGCGTCTCGGTCAGTCGCTGCATCTTCTCGGCAAAGGCCTCGTCGTCATCCTCCACCGCCTCGGCGCCGACATAGCGCCCCGGCGTCAGCACATGACCATGCTCGGCAATCTCGGACAGCGTCACACTGCGACAGAAACCGGGGATGTCCTGATAAATCAACTGTGTTCCCACAATTGTTGACTTTGAGTTTATAGTCCCTTCCCCTTCAAGGGGAAGGTTAGGATGGGGATGGGTTTGATTTAGGCAGTTAGTTGAAACTTCACAATCTACCCCATCCCCACCCCGACCCTCCCCTTGAAAGGGAGGGAGAAAATCTGCATCACCCCGCCAGGCATGCACAGTGTCGGCGATGCGCTGAATATCGGCGTCGGTGAATTCGATCTGCACCCGGCTGATCATGGTGCCGAGTTTGCGGGCATCGATGAAGAGCACTTCTCCCTGGCGGCGGCTCTTCTGTTTGACGAGAAACCACAGGCAGGCGGGGATCTGAGTGTTGAAGAAGAGTTGGCCGGGCATGGCAACCATAACTTCGACCTTGTCGGCCTCGACCATGGCGCGGCGGATATCGCCCTCGGAGTTCTGGCTGGAAGACATCGAGCCATTGGCGAGGACAATACCGGCCCGGCCGTTCGGCTTGAGGTGGTGCAGCATGTGTTGCAGCCAGGCGTAGTTGGCGTTCCCTTGCGGCGGCGTGCCATAGACCCAGCGCGGGTCGCCTTCGAGGCTGCCGTGCCACCAATCGGAGATGTTGAAGGGAGGGTTGGCGAGGACAAAGTCGGCGCGCAGGTCGGGATGTTGATTGCGGACAAAGGTGTCGGCCGGTTCTTTGCCGAGATTGAAGTCGATGCCGCGAATGGCAAGGTTCATCGCCGCCAGCCGCCAGGTGGTGGGGTTCGATTCCTGACCATAGATCGAGACATCGCCGATCTTGCCGCCGTGCGCTTCGATGAACTTCTCCGACTGGACAAACATCCCGCCCGAGCCGCAGCAGGGGTCGTAGACCTGGCCATGATGCGGAGCGAGGATTGCCACCAACGTCTTGACGATACTGGCGGGGGTGTAGAACTGGCCGCCGCGTTTGCCTTCGGCGCTGGCGAACTGACCGAGGAAATATTCATAGACCTGGCCGAGCAGGTCGCGGGCACTCTGGCCAGTGGTGCCGAAGCCGATGGTCGAGACCATGTCGACCAGTTCACCGAGCTTGCCGTCGGGGAGCTGGACGCGGGCATAGCGTTTATCGAGAATCCCCTTGAGCTTGGGGTTTTCGGTCTCGATCAGGGTCAGGGCGTCGTCAATGCGTTTGCCAATATCCGGCTGTTTCGCCTGGGCGCGCAAATTCTCCCAACGCGCCGCTTCCGGCA
>JACUTW010000114.1 GCA_014859605.1 Desulfuromonadales bacterium | reverse complement strand
TCCTCGCCTTGGGGATGCACACCATCTGCATGCTCAATGATACTAAGGCGATCTAAGATGTCAACTAACGTTTTAAGGGTTTTACGGGTTGAATGCCGAATAATCGACTACTTAAGGCCTGTCTACTCAGTCTGAAGGGGGGGGGTGAAGGGGATCAAGAGTGGTTTAACGATTTAAAAGGGGGGGGGCAGTTTCACTTGTCGGCAAGGTTTCCTGCCACGCTTGCACCGACCCATCAAAATTGTTGCCCCAGGGGGCAAGGATCTCTGCAGCCGCAATCGGAAAGTTCATACCGCTGCCGAGTCGGTGCAAGACCTCAAGGATCTGCGCTTCGCCAAAATATTCGATGAGAAAGTTGGTGAGACTCAGGCTTTGGCCGTAGGCGAGGGAAACTTCGCTTGCACTCAGACCGGCAAAGGATTTTTCAAAGCGGGAAAAGGGGAGGGGGGTTTCTCCTGTAGTCAATCGTTGTTCAAAGTGAACAGTTGTTTCTCCTGCCGCCCATTGTGCCAGTCCTTCATTGAGCCACAGGGGGACATGATCGCGGGCCAGGGCCCGAATCAGGACATGGGCATATTCGTGATAAAGGATCCGCCGTAGATTTTCGTTCATGCCGGAGAGTCCGCCGACCGGGATGCGAATTTTCCCATCGTATAATCCGCCACTCCAATCCGGGGCATTGGTGAGATGCTTGAAGTCGCGGTTACCGTAGAGGATGACTTCAGTCTTTTGTCGCGGCCAGAGTTGAAAGCGGCTGCCGAGATCGACGTAAGCGTCCTCCAGAGCAGCCAGGGCCGAGTTGCCGAGTTCATCGCCGCCGCCTTCAAAGGTGACGGTAAAATTCCCTCCGTAGTTCTTGTCCATCTTCTCTTCGATCTGCCACTCTTTTGTTAACTTCTCTTTGTAGGCCAAAACTTCATTGTCCTGTGGCGCCAGGCGCAGGGCCTTGTCGATTTCTTCAAGGGCGGCAGGGAAATCACCTTGTTGTGCGGCAATCTCGGCGAGGAGGCGATGAATCTCGCTCCGTTCGCCGATTGTCGTCAGGGCCGCCCGCAACACTTTGCCGGCGCGCTGATAATCGCCGCTGCGCAGCAGTACATAACCAAGGGCCATCTGCGTGTTGCCGTCTTGCGGTCGCTCTTCAGCGATGGCTGTGATGAGGGGCAGGGCCTCTTTAAACTTCCCCTGGTGGAGGAGGTCGATCCCGTCCTGCAGAGTCTGTCCCTGCGCGGCCCACGCCGGGGAGGAGATGAAGAGGAGGAAAATCAGGGGAAATCTCATGGCCGCTCCCCTTGCTGGAGAACAGGAATCATGGCGTCATGGATTAGTCCGTTGCTGGCCAGACATTCGAGTTGGTAAGGAGAGAAGGGCGCACCATCGAAATTACTGACCCGCCCGCCGGCCTCTGTGACCAGGATCATTCCGGCGGCGGTGTCCCAGGGTTTGAGTTTCATCTCCCAAAAACCGTCGAAGCGTCCGGCGGCAACGCAGGCCAGATCGAGACTGGCGGCACCGGGGCGGCGGCAGGCCTGGGCTTTTTCCTGAAAGTGGACGAAGTGGTCGAAATTGTTGGCGGCGGTGGCAGGGCTGGCCGGTGCAAAACCGGTGGCGAGGTCTTTGGCGCTCTTCTCTTCGATGTGCAAACGGGTGCCGAATTTACTGCGCAGAACAGCGCCGCCAGCGCGGGCTGCAATCAGGGCAGTCTCTTTCATGGGGAACTCCTTTGCAGATAAAGGGTGCCGCAGCCGCCATCGGCGCTGTTGCGCCAGCGATTCGGGCGACGCACCGAGATGTTATTCGCTAGAAGATAGTCGTGCCAGTGATCGATGGTCTCCGGGTCGCTATGGAAGTTCCTGCCGGCAACCGGGTTGTAGCGCAGCAGGTGCAGAGTGAAATCCGGCCAGCGTTGCATCATCGCCAGCAACGCCTGCAGGTCACTTGGGCGATCATTGATCCCCGCGAGAAGGAGATAATTGATGCCGAGTTTGCGGCGCTTGCGGCGCGAGATCAAGGGGTAAATCCGGTCAATCTCACAGCAAAGCTGTAAAAAGTCCGGTCCGTTCGGGATGAGTTGACGGTGGATCGCTGCTGTTGCGGCGTGTAGCGAGATCATGACGCCATTGGTGGCGAGCGAGATCAATTCTTCCAGTTGTCGTATGACAACGCCGGTCGTGGTGACTGAGATGCCAAGTCCCTGTTTTTGACAGTTGATCATGTAACTGCGGACATTCGTCCAGTTTTGCAGCGGTTCACCGATCCCCGAGATGGTCAGGCGCTTGGGTTCAAAGCCCTTTTGGCGAAATTGATCAAGTTGTAATTCCAGTTCTGCAAGGGTGAGTTGCCGTTTAAGCCCCTGGCTGCCGGAGGCACAGATAGGGCAGGCGAGAGCGCAGCCGGCCTGCGATGAAATGCAGAGAGTTTCAGAGCCGTAATAAACCGCTTCGACGACTAAACCGTCGTGCAGTGCGATCGGGAATTTGCAGTTGGGGGCGGGGGCGGAATTTTGTATTGGCATCTACAAAGCATAGGAGAAAGTGCTTGTTTTGTCGAGTGTGAAGCGCCTTGAGGTCAGGAGTGCGATCTCTGGAATTTGTGTTACTCAGTGAGTACGTCTTTTAAATTTCAGTCTGCCACTTTTTTTATCATCGTTAAAAGTGCTGCTCTAAATTTATGCATTACCTCGAAATATCGACAATTTTTCCATTAAATTGATTACTAGACTGTCCAGTAATGTTTGGCATGAAATTTGATAAAGATGTGGTCAGGTATTTGTTGTCAGTCCAAAACGGAGGTTAAAATCTATGTGTCGTATCGGCGCCATCAAAAGTCATAATTACGTTCATCCCAGTCTGGCTCTTTTGCTGATGCAGTCGCAGCAGAAAGGCCACGACAATTCGGGTTTTGCCATGGTCATGCAAGACCTTGGCGGCCTCTTTGAGGGGTACAAGCATCTGCCGACCCTCTCCATGGCCTGCACAGACGAAGGGTTGAAGCTGGCCGAAGATATTCTTCATGCCGCCGGTTTCAACCGGGTATTGCAGTGGGTGCCTGAGACCAATAATCAGCCCGGCCTTGATATTATCGCCATGCCCAACTACGTCTTTGAGACCTTTCAGTATCCCAAAAATTACCGATCGGCGCCGCAGAAGGAGAAGGAGGAGCTCCTACTGGAGATGCGCCTCAAACTGCGTGAAGCTCTCGAAGAAGATGAAGAAGGGTTTGTCTACTCCTTCTGGCCGGATGTCATCACCCTCAAGGAGATCGGCGATCCCAAGGATATCGGTACCTATTTTAATCTCTGGGAGCCGGATAACAAGTTTACCGCCAAAGTGATTACCGCTCAGTGCCGGCAGAATACCAACTACGATATCGTCCGTTACGCGGCGCACCCTTTCTTTCTGCAGGGCTATACCGCGCTGGCGAATGGCGAGAATACCTTTTATCAAAAGAACAAAGAGTTTCAGGCCAAACTGCATCACGGCTACATCGGCTTCGAGTCGGATTCGCAGTGTTTCCTTTACACCATGCACTACATTCACCGCGTCCTCGGGTGGCCGCTCAATTACTACAAGCATGTCATCACCCCGCTCCCCTTTGAGGAACTCTCCAGCCGTCCGGACAGCGATGTTCTCCTCGCCATCCGTCAGTCGTTGGCTCACCTTGAGATCAATGGCCCGAATACGATTATCGGTGTCATGCCCGACAGCACGCTCTTTACCTGTTGTGACGCCAAGAAGCTGCGGCCGATCGTCATCGGCCGTTCCGAGGAGATGGTCGTCTTCTCCTCCGAGGTCTGCGGCATCAACGAGCTCCTTCCCGATCGCAACTGGGAGGACGATATCTACCCACACGAGCGTGAAATGATCACGATCGATGCCAATCTGGAGGTGCAGAGATGGAGACAGTAAAAGTCCAGGATCTGACCGCTAACGATCTCCCCTGGAAGCTGCGTTATGACGCCAGTCGTTGCACTCTCTGCGGTTCCTGTGTTGCCACCTGTTCTTTTCGCGCTATCGAAGCCAAGGTTGAGCGCCGGCGCATGGTCTTTTCCGAAGGGGACTTTCCTGATCCGCAACAGCGCTTTTCAGCGGTGCCGGTGATCCGTCAGGTCAGTACCCTGGTCAGTCATTGCCGGGGTTGCGGTGCCTGTGAAAAGGTCTGTCCCAACGATGCCATCGGGCCGGTGCGCAATATCGATAACCGGCTGCCGATCGTGACCCGCTGTCTCGCAGGCGACGGGGTCAAGCGCGGCGGCCGCAAGAATCTCGAGTCGACAGTGCGGACCCTTGACAAGATGCGGATCGGCCGTATTTCGCAGATGACCGACCCCAGTCTCGATGCGCAGCGTCATACCTTTGACCTCCTTGCGCCCTTTGGTCGCATTCTGCCCGCCGGAAAACTCCCTTTTTACCTCGGGGCAAACGGTGAACTGGTCAAAGATGGTCAGTCGCCGCCGGTACGCTGGATCTACCCGGTGGTTATCGGTGACATGTCGATCGGCGCCCTGTCCTGGCGGATGTGGGAAGCGGTGGCGATGGCCGTTGCCTACCTCAACGAAGAGTGCGGCCTGCCGGTGCGGATGTGTTCCGGTGAAGGCGGCGTGCCGGTGCGTCTGCTCAAGAGCAAGTACCTCAAGTATATGATTCTGCAGATCGCTTCCGGGCACTTCGGTTGGAACCGCATCGCCAACACCTTGCCGCACATGGTCGAAGATCCCTGCGGGATCATCATCAAGATCGGACAGGGGGCGAAACCGGGCGATGGTGGTCTGCTTATGGCGCAGAAGGTGGCCGATCACATTATGGCAATCCGTGGCGTCCCCAAGACGGATCTGTTGTCTCCTCCGAATCATCAGGGTCTGTATTCGATCGAGGAGAGCGTGCAGAAGATGTTCCTGTCGATGAATGCCGCCTTCAAATTCCGGGTGCCGGTAGCGATCAAGGTCGCAGCCTCGTCGACTTCGGTTTCGGTCTTTAACAATCTGGTACGCGACCCCTACAACATCGTCGGCGGCTTCTTCCTTGACGGAATCGACGGCGGCACCGGGGCAGCCCATGAAGTCTCCCTTGACCATACCGGTCACCCGATCGTCTCGAAGTTACGCGATTGTTACCTCGCCGCTGTCACCCAGGGTCGGCAGGAGCAGATCCCGCTGTGGGCCGCCGGCGGTCTCGGTCGTAACGGTGATCTTGCTGCCGATGCTTTCAAAATGATGTGTCTCGGCGCCAATGGGGTCTTTAGCGGCAAACTGATTCTGCAAATGGCCGGTTGTATCGGCAATGAGATGGGGCGCTGCAATGCCTGTAATACCGGCCTTTGTCCGGTCGGGATTACCACCCAGAATCCAACGCTGGTGCGCCGCCTTGATCCCGAGAAAGCGGCACAGAATATTGTCAACTACTACCTGGCGATGGATCAGGAGCTGAAGAAGTTGATGGCACCGATCGGTAACTCGGCCCTGCCGATTGGACGTTCTGATGCATTGATCACCACTGATCGGGCCGTGGCCGAGCGTCTGAAAATCCAATA
>JACUTW010000113.1 GCA_014859605.1 Desulfuromonadales bacterium | reverse complement strand
ATCTTCGCAGGCTGGAGCCAGCTCCTGCGTTTCACTAATGAATCGCCGGAGCAAGAGGAATAAGGGGAGGGGAGATCAGGGCGTTTTGTTCAACAGGGAGCGAATGACTTCGCCGGCCATAGTCAGGCCGAAGATCGGGGGGATATAGGAGGAGCTGCCGAGGATGACCCGGCGGTGCCGGCAGTTCCAGAGCTGTTCTTCGCGATTGGGGCAGATGCAGTCATCGGCGCAGCTGGGGGCTTCCTGCTCGGGCGCCTGGTATTCCTCGGTCGAATAGACCGCCTTGATTCCGCTGCTGATGCCGCGCCGGCGCAGTTCCTTACGCATGATGCGCGCCAGGCGACAGGTGCGGGTCGAAAAAAGGTCGCCGACTTCGGGCAGTCGAAGGGGCAGCCGGCGAATCCGACCTTGAACTTGTGGTGGCCGGTCTCGTGGCCGAAGAGTTCGCGGTCGACCTCCAGGGCTGAGGCCTGGGTATCGCCGAGGCCGTTGGGGTTGTGTTCGCAGCCGCCACAGGCGGTCGGAACGCGCATGCGCGGCCCGCAGGATGCGACCTTCTGGTTCTCTTCGCCGACGACGGCGTCGAAGTCCTTGATGTTGATGTGAATCAGTTCGATCGACTGGCGCACCGAGAGATGGACGAAGTCGCCGCCGAACTCTTCGGCAACGGTGGCGATCCGCTTGAGGCGCGGCGGCCGCGAAAGACATCTTCGAGCTCCTCGGCGGTGGCGTAAGCAAAGGCCGAGGACTGAACGATCGGGACGGTCGTCGCCCCCGCCGGTCCCGGCTCGCGGCCGCCGTGGATTAATTGGGTGTCAAAAGCCCAAGGTTCTTGCATGGCAACATCTTCCTTTGCGACGGGCGTTAAATGTCGACTAGGCCACTGTCATCTACTTTTATCTGAATGCAAGAGAAATTGTCAATAATCTATTGGCGCTGGATTACTTTTTTGGGAATTGTTTGGTAGAATACCGTCAAAAATTTACAATGTTATCGGATGGTTACTTGGTTGCAGCGATATGCAGTAGTTTATTTTTTATTTTTCCTATTGACAATGTCGGAAAATTTAGATTATTAATCTACTAAATCGATCTGCTTAGTATTTATTTTTGACCACAATTTAAAGCCGGCACAGTGCACAGTCCGTAAGGATTGTCGATTAGCGTCACGAATCGACAAAAAATTCCCCCTAACAGTCTATTTAGTCGATAGACAAAGAAAGGAAGTAGTCATGTTGAAACAAAGAATTGTATTGGTCCTGGCAGCGCTGTTACTGGTCGCCGCGAACGTGCAGGCGGCAGACGTCAAACTGCTCAACGTCTCTTACGATCCGACCCGCGAGCTCTACAGCGAGTTCAATGCCGCCTTTGCCAGGGAGTGGAAAGCCAAGACCGGCGATACCGTCACTGTCCAGCAATCGCACGGCGGCGCCGGCAAACAGGCGCGTGCGGTTATCGACGGCCTCGAAGCCGACGTTGTCACCCTCGCTCTCGCCTACGACATCGATGCGATCGCTGAAAAAGCCAAGCTCTTCCCGGCCGACTGGCAGAAACGCTTGCCGCACAACAGCGCGCCCTACACCTCGACCATCGTCTTTCTCGTCCGCAAAGGGAATCCGAAAGGGATCAAGGACTGGAACGATCTGGTCAAGCCCGGGGTCTCGGTGATCACTCCCAATCCCAAAACCTCCGGCGGCGCACGCTGGAACTATCTGGCTGCCTGGGGCTACGCCTTAAAGCAGAAAGGGGGAAATGAGGACAGTGCTCGCGACTTCGTGACCGCCCTTTTCAAGAATGTCCCGGTCCTCGATTCCGGAGCGCGCGGTTCGACCACCACCTTTGTCCAGCGAGGGCTCGGTGATGTCTTTCTTTCCTGGGAAAACGAAGCTTTCCTGGCCATCAAGGAGTTCGGCGCCGATAAATTCGAGGTCGTTGTCCCCTCCCTCTCCATCCTCGCCGAACCCCCGGTGACCATTGTAGACAAGGTGGTTGACAAGCACGGAACCCGCAAAGTCGCCCAAGCTTACCTTGACTACCTCTACTCCCCCGTGGGGCAAGATATCGCTGGCAAGCACTTTTATCGCCCCCGTCTGGCGGAAGCTGCGAAGAAGTATGAAAAACAGTTCCCGCAGGTCAATCTCTTCACCATCGACGAGGTCTTTGGCGGCTGGAAGAAGGCCCAGGAGACCCATTTCAACGACGGCGGGATCTTTGACAAGATTTAAACGCCGGGAAGCAAGTAGCCGGAATCCCGTCGGGGCGAAGCGTTGTTTCGTCCCGTGAGGATCAACAAAATCACTAGAGAAAAAAGCAAGAGGAGAGAACCATGGCAACCCGAAAGATTGCATTCTACGGACATAAAGGGGTCGGGACGACCACCGTTGTTGTCAATGTCGCCGCCGCCCTGGCGGAAGCCGGACAGCGGGTTATTGTCGTTGGATGCGATGGGGAGCCTAATTCGACGGCGGTCCTCGCGGTTACCTCCGCTCAGATCCCGTCACTCAAGAGTCTCAATCACCTGATGCGTTTTAAGGCGCAGGGGATTCTTCCTAAAGCGGTGCGCCTGGTTGGTCTGGTCGGTAATGCCCTGCCGACGATCTATGCGGAAGCCGTTGTGGAGGATTTTTCTCACAAGAGCGAACAAAAGGTGATCGTTTATATCCCCCGCTCCCTGGTGGTTTACCGTTGCGAGTTCTTTGGTGAAACCCTGATTGATGCCGCGCCGTTGGCGCATCACACTTATCTTTACCGCAAACTCGCCAAGGCGCTTCTTGCCGGGTTGCCCGAGCTGAGCCCCGAACCGCTTTCGATCGAAGATTTTGAGGATTGGAGCCGTAGCTGGGGCGATCGTCTCTGCCCCCAGTGCCTCTACGGCGGCACTTACAACCTCTTTCATTGCACCCTTGCCACCGGGGTTCCGGTCCCCGACGGCCAGTCCGAGGGAATGGTCCTCACCACCCTGCGCAATCGTCATGGTTTTGCTTCGGGTTCGATCGATGTCCTGGAAGAAGGCGCTGTGCCGCGTGCCGTGCATAAGGCCAAGCGGGTGATCGATTTGCGATGAGAAATGGCAGCCGTCGACCGCTTGTGTTGATTTAATTCTGGCGATGTAGAATATTGTATCTAAGATTGTCTGCCGGCTAAAGGAGGTATAGCGATGAAAGTGCGGGACAGCGGTATGCCGGAAGAAGAGATGTGGGCCGGGTTCTTCGCTGCGGAGGAGATCCTGCGCACCTTTGGTCTAGATCAAGGCGTGGTCGATCTGGTGGAGTTCGGTTGCGGGTATGGCACCTTCACTCTGGCAGCGGCAAAAATGGTACCGGGGATCGTGTATGCCCTCGACATCGAGCCGGAGTTGATCTGTCTGGTGGAGAGCAAATGCCGGCAGGCGGGGATTGTCAACGTGCGCTCGGTAGTCCGGGACTTTGTCGGGCAGGGGAGCGGACTGGCAGATCAGTCCGTGGACGCCACGCTCCTCTTTAATATCCTCCATCACGACCAACCGGCGGCACTGCTGACCGAAGCCAGGCGCGTCCTTAAACCGGGCGGCGTCTGCGCGGTGATTCACTGGAACTTTGACCCGACCACTCCGCGCGGCCCGGCGATGGACATCCGCCCCCGGCCGGAGCAGTGCATTGCCTGGGGGCAGCAGGCCGGTTTTCTCTTTGCAGAGCGTTATGACCTGCCGCCGTATCATTACGGGTTGCTGTTCAAAAAGCAATAAGGAGAGAACGCTGGTGACAAGCTCATGAAGTCGAGATGCTTGGCAGCGTAAAGTAAAAAGTGGATCCTTTGCCGACCATCCCCTGCCCCCAGATTGTGCCGCCGTGGCGATGGATGACCTTCTGCACGGTCGCCAGGCCAATGCCGGTCCCGGTAAATTCGCTGGAATCATGCAAGCGTTTGAACGGTACGAAGAGCTTGTCGGCGTGTTGCATGTCGAACCCGACCCCGTTATCCCTGACGAAGATGACCGGGCCCTCCGCCTGCTCCTTGACGCCGAGTTCCACCCGCGGGTCGGCGACGGGGCGGGTGTACTTCCAGGCGTTTTCGAGAAGATTTTTCAAGGCCACTTTCAACAGGAGTCTATCGCCAGTGCTGATAAGCTGCTCCGGAACACAAAGGGTCACTTTGTGTTCTGTTTCGGCTGTATCCAGTTCGACCGCAAGATCACGAACCATGGCGGAAAGATCGATCGGTTCCGGGTGAAGTTCCTGCCGGCCAAGCTTTGACAGGGTTAGAATGGCCTCGATCAATTCCTCCATCCCTACACAGCCTTTACAGATGTTGTCGACCAGAAAACGTCCCGTTTCGTCGAGGCTGTCACCATGCATCTCTTGCAATATCTGGGCGGCGGAATAGATCCGGGTCAGAGGCAAACGCAGATCATGGGAAAGGGAATAGCTGAAAGATTCCAGTTCCTGGTTGGACATCGTCAACTCTTGGGCGCGGTGCTCCAGAACGCTCTTGAGCTTCCTGACCTCGCCCTGCATCTGGTTGAAATCGTATGCAAGTTCGCCAATTTCGTCGTTAGTGCTCACCTCCAGATTGCGCTCAAGATCCCAGGTACGGGTGACGTTTTGGATGTGATCGCTTAGTGAACGAAAAAGCGTCAGGCTCTTTTTCATGGAAAGGAAGAGCAGGATATTCCCGATGATAAGGATGGTTGCAAAGACCGCCAGGCTGACGAATACCCCACGCCAGATCAAGGCGTAGAGCATGGAAACATTCTGCCGGGAGAAGAGGACACCGGCGGTTTTTCCAAAGGCGTCCTTGATCGGCCCAACTCCGACGACATGGATCCCCCCGCGCCCGTCGATGGTCTCCACGACGAACGCACCAAGACCTTTCAGTAAGAGTCTGTTGACATTATTGCTTAACTCCATGGGCATCTGCGGATCGGTCGGGTAAAAGATTGAAAACGGGATCTGTTGCGCCATGGGCAACTCGGGATTGTAGCGCTTGATGTAGTCTTCGGGGAGAAACAGACAGACGTCATTTCCGGTTATGGCTTTCATCTGTGCAAAGACGTGATCGATTTCTTCGGCAAGTTCCAAATAGCCGAGCAGTTTCCCGTGTGCATAAACCGGGGCGACACAGCGCAGGGAGAAGAAGTTGCGGCCCATCTCCAGGCCGCTGGCAGGTTCCTGTGTGGCGGCGGCCTGGAGGAAGGTGGCCCGGGTCAGCCGATCTCCATACTGCTCCGGTCGATGCACGCGCAGCAGCACCGTTCCGTCCGGAGCAATAAAATACATATGGGTGATATGGTGGCGCGCTTTGAGTTCGGCAAAAACCGGGGCGGCGACCGCCAGTAATTCTTCCCGATTTTTGTCAGCCAAGGGGGTCTGGAACAACTCCAAGCGACTGAAGCCGGCGATCGCCTGGCTCAAACCCTCCTGTTCGGCGTGCAAAATACTCTCGAAAAGACGGTTTTCGCTTTTCGCCAAGGTTGAAAAATGATGCTGTAATTGACGTTTCTGGCTTTGGTAGGAATAAATTCCCATACAGACGATACTGAGCAATGCGATTGCTCCGATTGTTACGATCAGCCGTCCTTTGATGGTCATATCAATGGACATGGTGTCTCCTCCATTAAAAATGCAGCATTTTAATACAACTGGGCATAATGTTAATACCTGTTTTTTAGCAAAACGCATGCCGTGAAAATTTACAGGGTCCAGTGGTCTCTGCTTGGTTTT
>JACUTW010000001.1 GCA_014859605.1 Desulfuromonadales bacterium | reverse complement strand
CCGGCGGCAATTAAGGGGGAGCGCGGTCTGCTCAACGGCGTCCGTTCCTGGTCCAACCCCGGCTATACCCGAATTGTTATCGATCTTTCCCAGCCAACCGCTTACACTTCAACCCTGCTTGCCGCTGATCCCTCTATCAATGCGCCGCCGCGTCTTTTCCTTGATCTGCTCGAAACGCTGCCGGTCGGGGGTCTGCCGGAATCGAGTGTTGTCAATGACGGTCTGCTGCGCCAGATTCGCACCGGCAAACCCGAGGTCGGCCGCACCCGTGTCGTCCTCGATCTCCTTAGTTTTGACAACTACACGATCTTCACCCTGCCGGACCCCTTTCGCATCGTCATCGATATTGCCGGCAGTGCCGGCGCGATTCCGGTTGTGGCCGCGCCGTCCCAACCGGCGTCAGATCCGATTGCTGCCATCGTCACCGCAGCCCCGCCCGTGGTGCCGACTCCGCGGCCCGCGCCGCCAGTCCCCCAATTGCCTTCGCGACGGATTGTCATCGATGCCGGCCATGGCGGCAAAGATCCCGGCGCCGTCGGTCCCTCCGGCCTGCTGGAAAAGGATATCGTCCTGTCCATGGCTCTCCTCCTTGCTAAAGAGGTCAAGAGCAAGCTTGGCTGGGAGGTGGTCCTGACCCGCACCGACGACACCTTTATCCCGCTGGAGGAACGGACCGCCCTTGCCAACAAGGTTGGCGCGGATCTCTTTGTCTCTCTGCACGTCAATGCCAGTTCTAACAGCGCGGCGCACGGGGTCGAAACCTATTATCTCAACTTCTCCAAGAATGAAAAGGCGGCGGCGGTGGCGGCACGGGAGAACGGCACCTCTTTGCGGGCGGTGAGTGATCTCGAACAGATCCTCTTCGATCTGATGGCGCACTCGAAGATTCAGGAGTCGAGCCGTCTTGCCTCTGATATCCAGCACGCCCTGATCACCGGTCTTACCCGCGAATTCGGCGTGGTAAAGAATCTCGGCGTCAAACAGGGACCGTTTTATGTCCTGCTGGGTGCCAATATGCCCTCGGTCCTCATTGAGGCCGCTTTTCTCAGTAATCCCGAAGAGGAGTCGCGGTTGGCCACCCGAAAATATCAGAAAGAGACGACGCGGGCGATCATCGATGGTCTGCGCGCTTATGAGGGCAACACACAAGTGGTGGCGCGCCAATGACCGATTCCCTGCAATCCTCCGGACGTTTTTTCCTCCCCGAACTCGTCGATGCCCGTATCCCTTATGAAGAGCGTCGCGCTGCTCTTTTGGTCGCGGCCCGTGATTTTCTTGCCTTTCATCATGCTGGCATCCGCGATGAACATCGCGCCGGGGCCTCGGGGCGCAAGGTGGTGGCGAGTCTGACCTCAGTCGCCGACACCCTGATACGCAACCTGTATACCTGCGTCTCCGGCGGAATTGCGGCCGGGCCGAAAGATCGGACGACCCTCATCGCGATCGGCGGTTATGGTCGCGGCGAGCTTAATCCGCGCTCCGATATCGACATCATGTTTTTGACCGAAGAGAAGGAGGGGAAGGATTTCGCCAAGGAGATTTCCGACCGTGTTCTCTACCTCCTTTGGGATCTCGGGCTGGAGGTCGGTTTCAGTGTCCGCGCCATCAGCGATTGTCTGGAGATCGCCGATCAGGATCTGACCGCCCGCACCGCTCTCCTCGATTCCCGGCCCCTGGCTGGCGATAATGCTCTTTATGCCGAGTATGAAAAGGTCGTCGGCACGGCGATCCGGGTCAAGCAGGGGAAGAGATATATTGATGAGAAGCTTGAGGAGCGGCGGCTGCGGCTGAGAAAGTACGGCTCGTCGGTCTATCTCCTCGAACCGAATATCAAGGAAGGGGAAGGGGGGCTGCGCGATCTCCATACCGCCCTGTGGGTTGCGCAGGTCAAATACAAGTGTCGGGTACTGCAGGAGTTGGTAGTCAAGGGGGTGATGACCGATCAGGACGGCGCCGAGTTCGAAGCGGCCCTCGATTATCTGTGGCGGATACGCAACGAACTCCATTACCTTGCGGCGCGCAAGACCGATCAGCTCGACTTTGAAAAACAGGAGCAGATCGCCGCCTTTCTCGGCTATCAGGATAGTCGCAAGGGGCAGGCGGTCGAGCAGTTCATGCAGGACTATTACGCCCATGCCGTGCGGGTCGAACATATCGCCACCTCGCTGATTAACAAGACTTTGCAGCAGGGGGATAAATCCTTCGGCATCCTTGGTTACCTGCGCCGCCGCGTTGTCGAAGAAGGATTTTATGTCCTGCGCGGCGAGCTCTCCCTGATCAGCGATGATCTCTTTGAACGCGAACCGGCGCTGATGATGCGCGCCTTTCTGTTGGCGCAGCGTCACAGTGTCAAGATGAGCATCCCCCTCAAGGGATTGATTCGCGCCAATCTGCATCGTATCCATGATAAGGTGCGGCGTTCCAAAATTATGGCGGAGGGTTTTCTCGAAATTCTCCGCAGCCCGGCCGGCGTTGTCGAGACTCTGCGGGAGATGCACCACCTGCAATTTCTTAATCACTTTATCCCCGAATTTGCCCATATCTTCTGCAAGGTGCAGCACGACGCCTACCATATTTACACCGTCGATGTGCATACCCTCTTTGCCGTCGAAGAGATCTGCAAGGTCTGGCGGGGTGATTATGCCGCCAAGAAACCGGTTCTCACCCAGGTGGCAGGTGAAATTGAGAAACGCGAGCTCCTCCTGCTCGCCGTTCTTCTGCACGATATCGGCAAAGGGGAAGGGAAGGATCACAGCAACAAGGGGGGAGAGATGGTCCCGACCATCGCCCGCCGTCTCGGTTTGTCCCGTGAGGACAGCCAGCGTCTTGAATTTCTCGTGCGTCAACATCTGGTTCTCGCTAATACTTCACAGCGCCGCGATCTTTCTGATGACAAGCTCATCGTTCAGGTCGCCCAGACCATGGAGATGAGCGAAAATCTCCGGATGCTTTACCTCCTCACCTTTGCCGATCTCAAGG
This sequence comes from Desulfuromonadales bacterium, assembly GCA_014859605.1. Classification (GTDB taxonomy): domain Bacteria; phylum Desulfobacterota; class Desulfuromonadia; order Desulfuromonadales; family UBA2197; genus UBA2197. The sequence goes on along the minus strand of JACUTW010000001.1, from coordinate 84,217 downwards.
CGGTCGGGCCGGATATCTGGTCGGAATGGAAAGGGCGGCTTCTCCAGGAGCTTTACGAAAAAGTCTACGATGTCCTCGAACGCGGCGACTTTCACAGTGAGCGGAGTTCGGAGAAGGTCCGCAACCGCACGCGCAAGATCTTTGAACTCCTCGAAGATGAGTTTGATCACCGTATTCTCCGCGAATATGTCAAATCCCTGTCGACGCGCTATCTTCTCGCGCATCGTTCCCGCGAGATTGCCGAGCATCTGCGCATCGTCCTGCAGCGTGGCGAAAAGACGGTGCAGATCTTTGTGCGCCAGGACAGTGAAGGGGAGTTCAGCGAGATCATGGTGACGACCCTCGACGCCCCCGGTCTCTTCTCCCTGATCACCGGGGTGATGGCGGCGAACAGCCTGAATATCCTCGGAGCCGAGATCAATACCCTGTCGAACGGCGTCGCTCTCGATATCCTCCAGGTGCGTTCTTCCACCGGCGAGATGGTCACAGCTCCGCGTAAATGGGAGCGGGTGGAGAACGATCTCTGTGCTGTTATCGAAGGGCGGGTGCGTGTCGATGAGCTGGTGCGCAAGCAGAAACGCCCCGATTTCCTCACCCCCAAGGCGCGCCCCCGTTATCCGACCCGCGTTGAGATCGACAATGCGGTCTCGGCCGAATATACCGTCATCGATATTTTCGCCGACGATCAGGTCGGCCTCCTTTACCAGATGACTCGTACCCTCAAGGATCTCGGCTTGTACATCGGCGTGTCGCGGATTTCGACCAAGGTCGATCAAGCGGCCGATACTTTTTATGTCAAGGATATCTTCGGCCAGAAGATTCGCGACGAAGAGCGGCTGGCGACGATCCGCCAGCAGTTGATGGAGCGGATCGGGGAAGAGATTTGAACCGCGCCGCGCCGCTCGATCTTTATCTCGATCAGTTTCTGCATTATCTGACCGTAGAAAAGGGGAGTTCCAGGCATACGCTGGAAGCCTACAGCCGTGACCTCGGGCGTTACCTGGCGCATCTGGCGGCCAGCGGCGTTGACGATCTGGCCGGGATTCGACCGGCGATGATCCTTCTTTATCTTGCCCAGTTGAAAGAGAACGGCCTTGCCGCCCGTAGTCGCGCCCGGGCGCTGGTGGCGGTGCGGAGTTTTCACAAATTTCTGTGCAGCGAGGGGGCCACGCTCGAAAATCCGACGTTGCAGGTCAGTGCGCCCCGTATTGCCGCTGCTCTGCCACATTCTTTGAGTCTGGCTGAGGTCGAAGCGCTGCTGCGCGCACCCGGTGGTGATGATCCCTATAGCCTGCGCGACCGGGGGATGCTCGAAGTTTTGTATGCCACCGGCCTGCGCGTCTCGGAGCTGATCGCCCTGCGGGTTGAAGATTTCCGTTTTGATGCCGGTTATCTCATCGCTTTCGGTAAGCGCCGCAAGGAGCGGGTGATCCCCTTGAACGACACTGCCCTGGCGGCGGTTGCTGACTATCGCCAGTACGGCCGCCCCCGTCTCGACCGCAGCGACAAGCCCGTCCCTTTTCTCTTCCTTAATCGCGACGGAGGAGGGTTGACACGGCAGGGCTTCTGGAAGATTATCAAGCGCCGTGCCCTGGAGGCCGGCATCAGCAAGAAGATAACGCCGCATACGCTGCGCCACTCCTTTGCCACCCACCTGTTGGAAAACGGCGCGGATCTGCGGGCGGTGCAGGCAATGCTCGGGCATGCGGATATCGCCACCACCCAGATTTATACGCACGTCACCCGTGACGGGTTACGGAAAATTCACCAGAAATATCACCCGCGCGGTTAAAGTCCGGCGGCAGCACAGAAGGATGTTATGAAATATATTATCTTGCTCGGTGATGGCATGGCCGACGAACCCCTGGCCGAACTCGACAACAAGACCCCCTTGCAGCATGCACAGACGCCGCGTATGGATGGCCTCGCCCGTCTCTGCGAACAGGGCTTGGCCGATACCGTCCCGGCCGGTTACGCGCCGGGGAGCGACGTCGCCAACCTCTCGGTCTTCGGTTACGATCCCACCACCTGCTATACCGGCCGCTCCCCCCTCGAAGCTGCGAGTATGGGGTTGGAACTCGGTCCGAATGATATCTCCTTCCGTCTCAATCTCGTCCATCTCCAGCCCCATAATGGCCGAATCTACATGAACGACTTCTCCGCCGGCCACATCACCACCCCGGAAGCAGCGGAAATTATCGCCAGTTTGCAAGATGAACTCGGGAATGAGGAGTTCAGTTTCCACTCCGGTGTCTCTTATCGTCACCTCCTTGTCTGGAAGGGGGGGAAGGAGAAGATGACCTGCACCCCGCCGCATGACATCACCAATCAGAGCATCGATAACTATCTTCCCGAAGGGGAGGGCGCCCAGGAACTGATCCAACTCATCACCTCTTCACAGCTCCTGCTCAAACGCCATCCGGTCAATCTCGCCCGAGAAAAGCGCGGCGACAGCCCTGCCAATTCGATCTGGCTCTGGGGGCAGGGGCGCAAGCCGCACATGGAGACGATGGCGACCCGCTACGGTCTGCGCGGCGCGGTGATCTCGGCGGTCGATCTCCTCAAGGGGATCGGCGTCTGCGCCGGTCTCGATATCATCAACGTCCCCGGCGCCACCGGTTATATCGATACCAACTATCTCGGCAAGGCCGAAGCCGCCCTGGAAGCGCTCAAGACCCGCGACTTTGTTTATGTCCATGTCGAAGCCCCGGACGAAGCCTCCCACTCCGGAAATTTGGCGCACAAACTCAAGGCGATCGAAGATTTCGATAAACTTGTGGTCGGCACCGTTCTCGATAACATCGCCGCCCTCGGACCGCATCGTATCCTTGTCCTCCCCGATCATCCGACGCCGGTGGCAAAGATGACCCACACCAGCGATCCTGTCCCTTATCTCCTTTACGATTCGAGTGGCGCCTTTCCGCCGCTCCGCCCGGCCGAGGGTTATTCGGAGGCCGCGGCGAGTGCGAGCGGAATCCGCATCACGCCGGGCTGCGAGCTCTTTGGGCGCATGCTCCAAGGGAAATAGAGATCAAACAAAAGAGGCCGTCGCCAACAGCGACGGCCTCTTCTCTTCCCATCCAGGCTGTGCTACTATCCGCCGCCAATTCACTCGAAACGGCAGGCACTATGACCAAGAGCTTCTCTGCACTCCTTCCGCACATCCTCCCTTGGCTCGTCGATGAGACCGGTCTGCGCCCCCAACAGTTGCAACAGACAACTCAGCTCTTTGATCAGGGTGGAACGGTCCCCTTTATTGCCCGTTACCGCAAGGAGCAGACCGGCGAGCTCGATGAAGTGCAAATCCGCACCATCGAAGAGCGCCTGACCTACTACGCCGAACTCCTCGATCGCAAAGCAACTATCCTCCATTCGATCTCCGAGCAGGGGAAGCTCAGCGATGAGCTTGCCGCCCGCATCGCCATCACCCGCCAGAAGACCGAACTCGAAGATCTTTATCTCCCCTACAAGCCGAAGCGCCGCACCAAGGCGATCATCGCCCGCGAACGCGGACTGGAGCCGTTGGCTGACCTCATTGCCGCCCAGGCGCCGACGACCTTGACTCTGGAGGCGATTGCCGCACCCTTTGTCGATGCAGCGAAGGAGGTTCCCGATACGGCTGCTGCTTTGGCTGGCGCCGGGCATATCCTCGCCGAACGGTTGGCCGAGGATGCCGATGTGCGCGCCCGGGTGCGACAGCTCACCTGGGATGAAGGGATTATCACCAGTCGGGTCGCAACCGACAAGGTCGGGACGGTCAGCAAGTTCGAGATGTATTACGACTATCGCGAGGCCCTCAAAAGCATCCCGTCGCACCGCATGCTCGCCATGCGCCGCGGCGAGGTCGAGGAGGTGCTGCGTCTGGCTCTCGAAGCACCGGAAGCAACGATCCTTCTCCATCTGCAAGGGCGGCTACTCAAGGGGGAGAGCGTTTTCAAACCCTTCCTCTGCAGCGTGGCCGTCGATGCCTATAAACGCTTGATCTCGGCGTCGATCGAAGTCGAACTGCGCCTGGAAGCGAAGAAAAATGCCGACGAAGCGGCGATTGCCATCTTTGCCGGTAATCTACGCAATCTTTTGCTGGCGCCGCCGGTGGGGAATCTGCGCGTCCTCGGTGTCGATCCCGGCCTGCGTACCGGTTCCAAGCTGGCGGTGATCGATGCCACCGGCAAATTCTGCGAGCATGCCACCATCTATCCCCACACCGGTGAAGGGCGGGTGGCGGCGGCAAAGAAGGAACTGCTGCGCCTGATCGCCGCGCATCAGGTGGAGATGGTCGCCATCGGTAACGGCACCGCCGGCCGCGAGATGGAGGAGTTCGTCAAGGCGACCTGCAGCGAAGCCGGGCTGCGCCTGCCGGTCGTTTCCGTCAGCGAAGCCGGGGCGAGTATCTATTCCGCTTCGGATATTGCCCGCGAAGAGTTCCCCGACCTCGATCTCACCGTGCGCGGCACCATCTCCATTGCCCGCCGCTTGCAGGATCCCCTCGCCGAATTGGTCAAGCTCGATGCCAAGACCATCGGCGTTGGCCAGTACCAGCATGATGTCAATCAGACGGCGCTGAAAAAGTCTCTCGACGTCGTGGTTGAGAGTTGTGTCAACTGGGTCGGCGTCGATCTCAATACCGCCAGCTGGGCACTCCTGGCTTACGTCGCCGGCATCGGCGAATCCCTCGCCCAGGCGATCGTCCGCTATCGGGATGAAAATGGCCCCTTTGCTACCCGCAAGGCCCTCCTCAAGGTCCCCCGCTTCGGCGCCAAAGCCTTTGAACAGGCGGCCGGCTTCCTGCGTATCCGTGGCGGCAGCGATCCCCTCGATAATACCGCTGTCCATCCCGAGCGCTATCCGCTTGTCAAGAGCATGGCGGTTGATCTCGGCACCAATGTCGCCGCCCTGAGCAAAGATCCGACCCTGGTGGCGCAGATCGATCTCAAACGTTATGTCACGGCGGATGTCGGTCTGCCGACCTTGCGCGATATCGTCGAGGAACTCAAGAAGCCGGGGCGCGATCCCCGCGCCAGCTTTCAGATGGCGTCCTTTCGTGACGACGTCAAGGCGATCAGCGACCTGCACGAAGGGATGCTCCTCGAAGGGGTCGTCACCAACGTCACCGCCTTTGGCGCCTTTGTCGATGTCGGGGTGCATCAGGATGGCCTCGTCCACGTCAGTCACCTCGGGCATCGTTTCATCCGTGACCCGAACGAAGCAGTGAAGGTCGGGCAGATCGTCAAGGTCAAGGTCCTCACTGTTGATGCCCAGCGCAAGCGCATCGCTCTGTCAATCAAGGAGGCAACACCGGCGCCGGCATCGACAAAGAGTTCGTCTCCGCCACCGCAGCGGCCGCGTGAAAAGGAGTTGAAGCCTGTCGCCCCGAGTTGGGAGAAGGCCGGGTTTCGGGTGAAGAAGTAGGCGGAGTCTGTTCTCCCTCCCCGTTTTACTACGTGTGAAGATCGGGATGAGGTTGCCAAAAGGATGCAAACAGGGTATTGTATCTGCCTGTTGCGCCGTCAAAATTTAACTTCTCTCAAGGAGTCAGTAATGGTTCGTCGAATGTTAGTCCTGTTCTTGCTTCTTTCTTTATCGACCGTTTCGGCTTTTGCTTTTTCACAACAGGGCGGGATGGGCTGTGGTGCCGGTAAATGCAGCGATTGTCACAGTCTGACACTCAAGGAGGCAACGACCCTGCTCAGGGGGATCGATAAGGTTCTGGCCGTCGAGTTCTCGGAACTTCCCGGTTTCTGGACTGTCGATGCGGAAAAAGGCGGGCAGAAATTCCCGATCTTTATCGATTTTTCGAAAAATTATATTCTGGCAGGGAGCATTATCAAGATTGCTACCGGCGAAGACTTGACCCAGCAGCGGATGGATAAATTGAACAATGGCAAGCCCGCGGTCGCGCCACAAAGTCCTGCCGCCAGGAAGGTCGATATTAAATCGATCCCCGTTGACGATGCGATTCTTCTCGGGAAAGCCGATGCCAAATCCAAAGTGATCGTCTTTACCGATCCTGAATGTCCTTATTGTAAAAAAGTGCATGTCGAGATGCAGGAAGTCGTCAAGGCTGATCCCAATATCGCTTTCCTGATCAAACTGATGCCGTTGAAGTCGCATCCGAATGCTTATGGCCTCTCCAAGGCCATCCTCTGCTCGACCAACCCCCTTGCTGTTCTGGATGCGTACTTTGCGGGCGCCCCGGTCGCCCCTTCGGCCTGTCCAACGACCAAAGTTGACGAAACACTGGCAACAGCGGCACGGTTGGGAATTACCTCGACACCGACGCTGATTATGCCGGATGGTACCATTATGCCCGGTTATAAAAAAGCGGCGGATCTGCTTAAAATCCTGGGATCGAAAGTCACCCTGCCCGCGGCTGGAAAGTAGGTTGTGGGGCAGGGCAAGCGTTGATTTATTCGCGTACTTCTGTTAAAAATGAACACCGATTTTTGTCTACGAAGGAGAGTATTAGATGGGTTTGATGAGTGGTAAACGGGGTGTAATTTTTGGTGTCGCCAATGACATGAGTATTGCCTGGGGGATTGCGCAGCAATTGAAGAAGCAGGGGGCAGAAATTGCTTTCACCTACCTGAATGAGGCCCTGGAAAAGCGGGTGCGTCCCCTGGCCGAGAGTCTCGGTTCGGATGTTATCTTGCCTTGCGATGTCGCTAAAGACGAAGAGATTGAAGCGGTCTTCACTGAGATTGGCAAGCGTTGGGGGAAGATCGATTTTGTGGTTCACGCGGTCGCTTATGCCAATCGCGAAGATCTGAAACAACCCTTTTCACAGACCAGTCGCGAAGGGTTTCTCCTGGCTCTCGACATCAGTGCCTATTCGTTCGTTGCGGTGACGCGTTATGCCATCCCGGTCATGAATGAAGGCGGCAGTATCCTCACCATGAGTTATCTCGGTGCCGTTCGCTATGTCCCCAATTACAACGTCATGGGCGTGGCCAAAGCTGCCCTGGAATCTTCGGTCCTTTATCTTGCCGCCGAATTGGGTGAGAAGGGGATTCGTGTCAACGCCATCTCCGCCGGGCCGATCAAGACCCTGGCCGCGTCGGGGATCGCCAATTTCAAGGCGAAGATCAAGCTGATGGACGATTATGCTCCGCTGCGCCGGACCGTGACCCAGGACGAAGTCGGCAAATCGTCTTTATATCTCCTTTCCGACCTCTCCAGCGGCGTCACCGGTGAAGTGCATTATGTCGATGCCGGCTTCAACTTTGTCGTCGTTTCCGGATGATCAGTTTTTCCCATTATTGTTCCGTTTCACAAAAAGGGCCCCTCCGGGCTCTTTTTGTGTCTGGGGGAGGGCGCTAGATGGTTGTGCATGGCAATCTGACCGGACTGCGGGCCGCGCAGATTCAGAATCTCGAACGTCTTTACCAACGGCGACTGCCGGCGGATCAACTTCTCACCCCGGAATTAGCCCGCGAACTTGCTGAGCGTTCCTTTGAGATCAAGCGCCAGGTCGGTCTGATCATCGATCGTTTCGGGGCGATTCGTCACATCATTGTCGGCGACGACCGGCAAATTGTTATCCCGGATCTTTCGGGCTTAAGCCTTGGCCGGAGTCGTTTGCGCGGGGTGCGCTGTCTGCATACCCATCTGCGCGACGAACCCCTCAGCCGTGATGATCTAGCTGACCTCTCGCTCTTGCGTCTTGATATGATGATGGCGCTGCAGGTGACGAACGCCGGTCTGCCCGGTCGCATCGATTATGCCTTTTTGCTCCCTTCGCAAGGGGACAAGGAGAAGGTTGAAGTCGCTTCTGCCTCTTCGATCTATGATTTGTCGATCGACCCGCAAGAGTTCATGCATGCCCTCGAAGGGGAGATGGAGCGTCGCCTTGCTGAGACCGTCGATCTCGGCGACCCACGGGAACGCGCCATCCTTATTTCCGTCAGTAACGAATCGCGCGAAGAGGCGGAAGATTCTCTCGATGAACTAGCCGAACTGGCGCGTACCGCCGATCTGGTGATTCTTGACCGGGTGTTGCAGCGCAGCCGGCAGATCAATCCGAAATACTTGCTGGGAGAAGGGAAGCTGCGGGAAGTTATCATCAGTGCTTTGGAGCAGGGGGCCACTCTCCTGGTCTTCGATCAGGATCTTTCGCCATCGCAGGTGCGCTCGATCTCGGAAGTCACCGAGCTCAAGATTATCGACCGCACCCAGTTGATTCTCGATATCTTTGCCCGCCGTGCTCACACTCGTGACGGCAAGGTGCAGGTCGAACTGGCACAGCTCAAGTACATCATGCCCCGGCTCATCGGCAAGGGGCTGGTCCTTTCCCGGTTGATGGGGGGGATCGGCGGGCGCGGTCCGGGGGAGACCAAGCTGGAGGTCGATCGCCGGCGCATTCGCGAGCGTATCAGCCGCCTCGAAAAACAGCTGGAGGAACTCTCCAAGGGGCGTTTCCAGCGCCGGCAAAAGCGTATTCGTGCCGGCGTACCGATCATCTCGATCGTCGGCTACACCAATGCCGGCAAGTCGACCCTCCTAAATGCCCTGACCCAGAGTGAGATCTTTACCGAAGACCTCCTCTTTGCCACCCTCGATACGTCGAGCCGGCGGCTGCGTTTTCCCCTGGAGCGGGAGGTGATCATCACCGATACGGTCGGATTTATTCGCCGACTGCCGAAGAGTCTGGTCGGGGCCTTTAAGTCGACGCTCGAAGAGTTGGAGGATGCCGATCTCCTTCTCCACGTTGTCGATCTCTCGCACCCCCGTTTTGCTGAACATATTGTCGCTGTCGAGGCGATTCTTGGCGAGCTCGATCTCGGCAAGATCCCCCGTCTCCTTGTCTTTAACAAGATTGATCGTGTCCCTCCTGATGAAATCGAGCCGCTCTGCCGTCGCTATGCAGCGCTGCCAGTCTCGGCTCGTGATCGCAAGAGCTTTGGCCCGCTGCTGGCGGAAATGGAACGGCGGTGCTGGCCGAACTCTGAAGCCGGGTTGACAGACTTAGAAGCTTGACCCGTACTGCGACTTTCTTTACCCTGTATTGAACCAATGCGCCTGGAGATTTTGCATGCCGTTGAACCGCTCTCTTCCCCTTCTGATCTTTCTCTTTCTGTCCCTGGCGAGCGGAGATCTCTGTGTTGCCTCGTCCGCTCCCCTGGAAACTTGGGCAGAACGAACCGTTAGCCCCTCATTGCAACTTCCCCAATCAATTCTGGAACAACAAAGGGCTGCGGAGTTGTCTCATGAGACAGCGTTGCAGTTGGTGTCGGTCTCTGTATCGGTATCTGCCGTCACTTCGCCGTCGGCAGCCGGGCAGCCGTCCGCAGGTTCTCTCCTTCTGACCGATGATGGAGCTGAAGAGGATGATGAAGCTTTGACCCTGGTCGATTCCGAGACGATGGAAGAGGCGCTGATCCTGGCTGAAGAGGAAACGAGTCCGCCGGAAGATGAAGGGGCAACGGTCGAGGTGACGGAGTTGCAATTCGATTTTCCGGTCGTTGAAAATCAAAAGGTTCAGTACTATATCGATTACTTCACCGGACCCGGCCGCAACGTCTTCAATCGCTGGTTGGAGCGTTCTTCCCGATATCTCCCTTATATGCAGGAGGTCTTTGCCGCCGAAGGACTGCCGCGCGATCTGGTCTATCTGTCGATTGTCGAATCCGGCTTAAACCCCAAAGCTTACAGCTGGGCGCATGCTTCCGGCCCCTGGCAGTTTATCCCGAGTACCGGCAAGATCTTCGGTTTAAAAGCGGATTACTGGTGGGATGAACGTCGCGACTTTGAAAAGTCAACACATGCCGCCGCCCGTTTTCTCAAGGAGCTTTACGGGATATTCAATGGCGATTGGTATCTAGCGGTGGCCGCTTATAACGCCGGACCGGGCGCGGTGGCGCGGGCGATTGAACGCAGTGGCAGTAGAGATTTCTGGGAGATTTCCCATAACCTGCACCTGCCTCAGGAGACCAGGAATTATGTCCCCAAACTTTTGGCGGTGCTCCTTATCGCCAAACAACCGGAGCGCTACGGTTTTATCGATACGCAGTTTCTTGAGCCGATCGCCTGTGACAAGGTGACAGTGGACGGTCCCCTTGATCTTGCCGTGGTCGCCCGTCTTGCCGACAGCAGCTATGGTGAGATCAAGTCCCTTAATCCCGAGTTGAAACGCTGGTGTACCCCTCCCCAGCTGCAAAGCTATCAAATTAACCTGCCGCTCGGGACGAAAGATACTTTTCTGGCGGCTTATGCTGAGCTCCCTGCCAACGAGCGCCGGAATTATAAAGTACACAAATTCGCCAAAGGCGAGACCGTTCAAGGTTTGGCCAAGCAGTACCGATTGAGTGTTGACGACATTTTGCGGGCAAACTCATTATCCACGGCCAAAAACGTCAAGGTCGGGCGCAATCTCGCTATCCCTTTGCGGGCGGGGGTGGATGCGATCCCGCGGGAAGACCTGCTTGACGATCCGGTGGTGAGCAAGATCGCCACGTCCAGGTCGTATAAGGTGAAGAAGGGGGATACCTTAAGCAAAATTGCCCGGAACAGCGGTGCGACCCTGGCGCAGCTGAAGAGCTGGAATCGTTTGACTGACAGGAGCCGTCTGCAGATCGGGCAGGTCCTCCGCGTCGGGCCGGGCAAGAAGAGTGCACAAACTCCAACCGTTACGGCCAAAACTACGAGCAAAAAGGGGACGGCTCCCGCTGCAAAAAAATCGCCTCTAAACGAAAATAAGATCGTTTATAAGGTGAAGAAGGGCGATACCGTTTACAAGATCGCCCGGCAATACGCTGTCAACCCGGCGCAGGTTCTGGCCTGGAACAATCTTGACAATAAACATATTCTGCAGCCGGGACAGAGTTTGACCTTGCGCGTCCAGGGACGCAAAGGCGGTTAGTCGTGGAACAGGCTCTTTTTCTCCCTTCGGGAGAAACTCCGGACCTCAGTGGTGTCGACCGGCTTTATCTCGGGGCCGAGTTCTGCCCGTGGACCTTTCCGGATCTTGTCGAAATCCGCCGGGGAATGCAGCTGGCGCGTAACGCTTCTCTGCCGCTGACCCTGGTGACGCCGGTCTTCGGGGAATTTTTTCTCGCGTCTCTGCAAACGATCCTGGCTCAGGTCCTCCCCTCTTTTCTCCCTGCAGACGAGATCGTTATCTCGGATTGGGGGGCTTTTTTGCTGATCAAAAAGATTGCTCCCCACCAGGAAGTCGTTCTCGGTCGCGCCCTTTCCGGACAGAAGCGCGGACCGCAAATCCTCGATAACACCCTTGCTCCGGAGCAGTTGGAGTATTTTCAGGCCAGTCGCTTTCATTCTAGCGAAGTGCGACTGCTCCTGAGCGAGTTGGGGGTAAGGCGGATCGAGCTGGACTACCCGCCCCAAGGGATTGCTGCCATCCCGCCATCTTTGCGGGGTACGCTGCATGCCCCCTTTGCTATGGTCACCTCAAGCCGGAACTGTCCTTTTCGCCGCGGCGGCGGTGATCGCGGCTGCCCGGCCGGCTGCGGCGAGGTCTTTACCCTCAGCTCCCCGCAAAGTCCTTTGCCTTTACTGCAAGGGGGAAATACCCAGTTTATTGAGATCGGTGAAATTCCTGATAATCTTACGGCATTAGGGATTGATCGGCTGGTCACTCATGTCATCCTGCCGCGTTGATGCGCGCGGGAAACAGCTTGCTTGTTTAAAGGAGTTATGACGCTATGCGCAATATCCTCGTGCTTGGTAGTATTTGTTTGCTGTTGCTCGGCTGCGCCGCTACAGCCGGAGATCTAACAACAACGACTTCCCCTTCGACGGCGGCTGAAATCCGTTGGGTCGTCGGGACCGGGACCACGCTGAAAGCGGAAGCCGTGGCGAGCTCTGCTGATATTCTTCCCCTGGCGGTCGGTGCTGAGGTGCAGGTGCTGGAAAATGCCGGACGCTGGTTGAAGGTGCAAAGTGCGAGCAAAGAGAGGGGCTGGGTCTTTGCCGGCCGCCTGTCGGCGATTCCGCCGGTCACTGAGGTAGCTGCAAGCGAAGGACTCTTTGCTGCCGCGGCGCAGCAGAGTCAGGTTGAAATCGCTCAGGCGGATAGTGCTCGCAGCGTTCGCGGCCTGTCGGCGGAGACTGAGAGTTACGCCAAGGAACGCGGCACTCCGCTGAAGTATCGCCAGGCTCTTGACCGGATCTTGGCGCGGCAGGTGAGTAAAGGGGAGATCACCAGCTTTATGCGCGCCGGAAAACTTGGCGAATACGCGCAGTAGGGAGAGGATGCTAACGATGAAAAGATATCTGTTGATATTGTGTTTTCTGGGGATTGCCGTGACCGCCAGCGCCGCCTGGATGGATCAGTTGCAGAAGTTGGCCGATCCCGAGTCAAAAGAGCGCAAGATTCTGTCCGGCACGACGCAAGTGCTGAGCAGCAGCAAAGAGATCGATTACACAACGGAGCGGACGATTGGTGAAGCTCTCGCCCTGGAGAGTATGCAGCGCTTTGGACGGCCGGTCGCCAATGAAAGTCTGCAGCAGTATGTCAATCTTGTCGGGGCAGTGGTGGCGCAAAGCAGTCTGCGTTCGACAATCCCTTACTATTTCACGGTCCTTGACAGTCCGGTTCAGAATGCCTTTGCCGCTCCGGGAGGGGTGATCTTTATCAGCAGAGCCCTTCTGGAGACCTTAGCGAATGAAGCTGAACTTGCGGCTGTCCTGGCGCATGAAATTGGCCACGTTGCGGCTAAACATGCCCTCAAAAGTACGCAGAGGGCACAATTTTTTCAGGGAGTCGGGACGATTACGGCAGCGACCAGTGGCAGCAAGGGGAAGGAGTATCAAGCTTTGATCGGCGATTTGCAAAGCAAGCTCTTTGATCAGGGGCTCGATAAGGGGATGGAGTTTGAAGCTGATCTGGCGGCGATGGAGACCAGCTATCGCGCCGGTTATAATCCTCTGGCGATGATTCGGGTTCTCGAACGATTGCAGAAACTTGAAGCTTCCAGTGTCAAAAAGGGGTCCTGGTTCTCGACGCATCCCCCCTTAAAGGAACGGATAGCCCGGTTGAAAAGGGAAGAGGGCCGCTATCCCGATGCCGCCACTCTGGCAGAACTGCCCGAGCGTTTTCGGGGAAAAATCAAGTGAATTGTTGACATTACCGGGAATTTTTCTGCTCATCCCGTCGTCGCTCCGGGCAGATCAGGTAATGATTAATCGATGTGTAACAATTTGATATTTAAGATGTATTCGCCTTATCTATTAACTTCTTGCAAATTGTTTTGGAATAGGCTAAAGAATGTCCTCGTTTTTCGGGCTCCCGGCATTATGCCCCTTTTCCCTTGACACCGGGCGGTCCCTGCTTATACTAGGCCCCTTCGGCAGGATCGATCAAAGATGATCATTCAGCTCGATCAAATAAAAGATCACGGAACAACCTGTCATTACCGGCTTGCCCCCCACGACTTTCCTGACGCTTCGGCCTGGGAGGAGTCCGGGGATTTTAAATTGCAAGCACCGATCAATGTTGAGGTCACTTTAAGCCGAATTTCCGGCTTGATTGAGGTTAGAGGGCGGATCACAACGACGATCGACTCGACCTGCGGGCGCTGTCTGAAGGATTTTACTTTTGATCTGGATGAATCTTTTGACCTGACCTTTACCAATGAACCTCTGACGGTTCACGATGACGGAGTTGATGACGAAGAGGGTGTGGAGCTGAGCGCAGAAGACCTTGGATTGATCCCTTTTGTCGGTGATTCCATCGATTTGACCGAGGCGATCGGCGAACAGTTCTTTCTGGCTCTGCCGGTTCGCCCCCTTTGTTCCGTAGGGTGTCAGGGGCTTTGTCCTTACTGTGGCATTGATTTAAATGAAAAGAAGTGCCATTGTGCTCCTCCTGATTTTGCTAAAAAGTTTTCTGCACTCAAAAATATAAAGATTAACTGACGTGTATCACGATGACCTGATCCTTTTCCTTCGGGACAGGACAAAATAAAGACCGGGAGTCCAAATTTATGACTCCCCATGAACAGGAGATGAACCCATGGCAGTTCCCAAGAAGAAGACGTCCAAATCAAAACGCGACATGCGCCGTGCTCATGACGCTTTGACCCCCCCCGGTATGTCCGTTTGCCCGGAATGTAAAGAGCCGAAGCAGTCGCATCGTGTTTGCCCGAGCTGCGGCGTCTATAAGGGTAAAAAAGAGATCAAAGCAGCGGCTGAATAGGGTCGTCAGGCATGTCTCGTTATGTTGTTGCTGTTGACGTCATGGGAGGGGATAATGCTCCGGCCATTGAGGTTGAAGGTGCAGTCGCGGCGGCGCGTCGCTGGAATATCCCTTTGATTCTGGTTGGCGACGCCGACCGGGTTAAGGTGGAGCTCGCCAGGCACAACATCAAGGGACTCGATATTACCATCCATCATGCCAGCGAAGTCGTTGGGATGATGGATTCAGCGTCCGATGCTATTCGTAAAAAGCGGGATTCGTCAATCCGTGTCGCTTTTGAACTTGTCAAGAATGGCGCGGCGCACGCGGTCGTCAGTGCCGGGAATTCCGGTGCGACTATGGCGGCGGGGATGTTTGTTCTCAAGCGGATTCACGGGATCGATCGGGCGGCAATCGCAACCATCTTTCCCAACCTCAACGATCAGACTCTCTTTCTTGATGCCGGCGGCAATGTCGATTGTAAAGCCCAGCATCTGGTGCAATTTGCCCTGATGGGTGAGGTCTATGCGCGCAATGTTCTGCATAAGGAGCATCCCCGCGTCGGGCTGTTGTCCAACGGTGAGGAAGAGTGCAAGGGGAATGAGCTGACTCGTGAAACCCACGCACTTTTAAAGGACGCGCCCTATAACTACATTGGTTATGTTGAGGGCCGGGATATCTTTAAGGGGCAGGTGGATGTCGTCGTCTGCGACGGCTTTGTCGGAAATATTGTTCTCAAGGCAGCGGAGGGTCTGGCTGATACCTTGATGACGATTTTGCGTCGGGAATTTGCCGCTCACCCCTTGGCCAAGTTAGGGTATTTGCTGGCACGTCCTGCTTTTGCCGCTTTTAAAAAACGTGTCGATTACGCTGAATATGGCGGGGCACCGCTGCTTGGTATCGATGGCACCGGGATGATCTGTCATGGCGGTTCCAATGCCAAGGCGGTGATGAATGCCGTCCGTATGGCGCACGAATCAGCGCAACTCAAAATCAACGACAAGCTTGTTGCTCAGTTAAAGGGCGACTCATCAGCAGAAGTTATCAGGCGGGAGTTTGCCGCGCAGGACGGAGTCTGAAGATGAAGAGAGTACGGATTATCGGGACCGGTTCCTATGCGCCGGAAAAAGTCCTGACCAATTTCGATCTGGAAAAGTTTGTAGATACCACTGATGAATGGATTTCCAGTCGCACTGGCATTCGTGAACGCCATGTTGCCGCTGAGGGTGAATATACCTCGGATCTTGCTTTCAAGGCTGCCGAGCGGGCTCTGGAGATGGCCGGTCTGACCGCCAGCCAGATTGACCTGATTATCGTCGCAACAATTACCGGCGATTATCCCTGGCCGGCGACCGCTTGTGTCGTACAGGAAAAACTCAAAGCAACCAATGCCTTTGCCTACGATCTTTCCGCGGCTTGCAGTGGTTTTGTTTATGCTCTTGCCAACGCCAGTGCGTTCATCTCGGCCGGGACGGTCAAACGGGCACTGGTCATCGGTGCCGAGGTCTTTACCCGCGCTGTCGACTGGAAGGATCGCAATACCTGTGTCCTCTTTGGCGACGGCGCTGGTGCGGTCGTTATTGAAGCGCAGGAAGGGGAGCAGGGGATCCTTTCTTCACATCTCCACTCGGATGGCTCGTATGCCGAACTTTTGTATCAGCCAGGATTCGGATCCGTGCATCCGGCTTCAGAAGATGGTCTAAAAGAACGTCTCCCCTTTTTAAAGATGCAGGGGACGGAAGTCTTCAAAGTGGCTGTGCGTTCTCTTTCCGATGTGGCTCTTGAGGCCATTGCCGCCAATCAACTGACAGTCGCAGATATCAATCTCTTTATTCCCCACCAGGCAAATCAGCGGATTCTCGATGCCACGGCCAAGCGGGTCGGCTTTCAAGCCGATCAGGTCTTTTGTAACGTCGAGCGTTACGGCAATACTTCGAGTGCATCAATCCCACTGGCTCTGGATGAAGCAAACCGGGGCGGCAAGATCAAGGAGGGCGATTACGTGCTGCTGGATGCTTTCGGCGGCGGCTTTACGTGGGGCGCCATCCTGCTGCGCTGGTAATTGAAGAGTTTTCAAGGAGTTATCGGACAATGAACGCATTTATCTTCCCAGGGCAAGGGGCGCAGTTTCCCGGCATGGGGAAGGATCTCTTCGAGAATTTCAGCGTTGCCAGACAAGTCTTCGAAGAAGCCAATGAAGTTCTGGAATTTAATCTCGCCGGTCTTTGCTTCGATGGGCCGGAAGATGATCTTAAACTAACCAGAAATACCCAACCGGCGATCTTGACCATGAGTATTGCTGCGCTGCGGGTTGTGGAGGCCGAGACCGGATTGCGTCCGTCCTTTGCGGCCGGCCACTCTCTCGGGGAATATTCGGCTTTGGTCTGCAGTGGCGCCATCGATTTTGCGGCCGCGGTGAAGACGGTTCGTTTACGCGGTACCTTTATGCAGGAAGCCGTGCCGGTTGGCGTCGGCGCCATGGCGGCGATCCTTTCGGCTGAAGCGGATGCACTGGTTGAAATTTGTGCTGAAGCAGCGCAGGGAGAAGTCGTCGCCCCGGCCAACTATAACTCGCCCGGACAGATAGTCATTGCCGGTCACACATCAGCGGTCAATCGTGCTATTGAGATTGCCAAGGGGAAGGGGTATCGCAAGGCCATGTTGCTGCCGGTCAGCGCTCCCTTCCATTGTGCCTTGATGCAACCGGCGGCGGACCGCCTAAAGGCGGTACTGGCCGGACTTTCCTATCAGAAGATGCTGCTGCCGGTGGTGACCAATGTTGAAGCCCGTGCTAATGCCGATTGCACTCGTGTGCAAGATCTTCTGGTGACTCAGGTTTGTGCTCCGGTTCTGTGGGAACAGTCGGTGAATACCATGATCGAGAGTGGTGTGACCCGTTTTATCGAGATCGGTCCGGGGAAGGTCCTTTCCGGTCTGGTCAAACGTATCAGTAAAGATGTACAGCTTGCTAACATCGAAGATCGCAGCAGTCTGGCTCTGCTTTAGTCCTACCCGGCAGTTGACCGCCGTATATCCTGATTGAAAGGGAATAGTTATTATGGCAAAAGATAAAATTGCGGTTATAACCGGCGCATCCCGCGGCATCGGTCGCAGTATTGCTCTGGCCCTGGCAGAAGCCGGCGCCAAGATTGTCGCCGTCGATATTGATCCGGTTGCTACAGATACGATTGTCGCCGAGTTGAAGGAAAAGGGGACGGAAGCAATTGCGGTGATCGGTAACGTGACGGTGACCGAAGATACAGAAAAAATGATCGATGCCGCAATTACTGCTTTCGGCCGCGTCGATATCCTGGTGAATAATGCCGGTATCACCCGCGACGGTCTGCTCATGCGCATGAAGGATGAAGACTGGGATGCGGTTATGACCGTCAATCTCAAAGGCGCTTTCCTTTGTTCCCGGGCTGCCGCCAAGGTGATGACCAAGCAGCGCTATGGCCGGATTATCAACATTACTTCGGTCGTCGGGCAGATGGGGAACGCCGGTCAGGCGAACTACTGCGCCAGCAAAGCCGGTCTCATCGGTCTGACTAAGTCGAATGCCCGGGAATTGGCGAAACGAAATGTCACGGTGAATGCAGTTGCCCCCGGCTTCATTGCCACGGCGATGACAGATGCCTTGTCTGAGAAGGTTCGGGAGGAACTTGCTACACAGATTCCATTAGGACGTCTCGGTAGTGCTGAAGATATTGCGAATGCCGTCGTCTTTTTGGCGCTGGAAAAATCAGCTTATATTACTGGCCAGGTCATTGCCGTCAATGGCGGCATGTACATGTAAAATAACCCGCAATCCGACCTGTAGTCGGCTTGATCACACAAACAAAAAACTGGAGGTGAAGTAATGGCTTCGATTGCTGAAAGAGTGAAACAGATTGTTATTGAGCAGTTGGGTGTTGAAGAGGATCAGGTAAGCAACGAATCTTCCTTTATGGAAGACCTTGGCGCTGACTCCCTCGATACTGTTGAGTTGGTTATGGCTCTCGAAGAAGAGTTCGACATCGAAATCGCCGATGAAGATGCCGAGAAGATTCAGACCGTTCAGGATGCTATCGACTACATCACTGAGCACTCCTAAAAAATCATGAGAGAGGGAGGCGCAGTCAGCCTCCCTCTCTCGCGTTCAAGTTCGGTACGTCTTGTCGACGGCCTTATTCATACCCATTCAAGGGAGGATGTAGGAGCATGCGCAGAGTTGTCGTGACGGGTATTGGAGTTGTTTCCGCCCTGGGAACCGGGGTGGAAAAGAATTGGAATGCACTTTTGCAGGGTCATTCCGGTGTTGACCGCATAACCCGCTTTGATGCCTCGGATCTTCCAACCCAGATTGCCGGTGAAGTCAAAGATTTTAATCCTGAAGAGTTTATCGATAAAAAAGAGATCAAGAAGATGGATCTCTTTATCCAATATGCGTTGGCAGCAGCGGATATGGCGATGAAAGATTCTGCTTTGGTGATTGATGAAGAAAATGCCGAGCGGGTCGGTGTCCTTGTCGGTTCCGGCCTTGGTGGTTTGCCGACCATCGAAAAATATCACGACGCCCTCGGCGAAGGCGGCTACAAGAAGGTGACGCCTTTCTTCATTCCGATGCTGATTATTAACCTGGCGCCAGGACAGATTTCCATCCGTCATGGTGCTAAAGGCCCCAATTTTTCAGTCGTTTCTGCTTGTGCAGCGGGGACACACGCAATCGGTGAAGCTTATCATGTCATTCGCCGTGGCGATGCCGATGCGATGATCACCGGCGGCGCCGAGTCGACGATCACTCCTTTGGCGATTGCCGGTTTCAATGCCATGAAAGCTCTTTCGACCCGTAACGATGATCCGCAGGGGGCGAGTCGTCCCTTTGACAAGGATCGCGACGGATTTGTCATGGGCGAAGGCGCCGGCATTCTCATCCTTGAAGAGTACGAAGGTGCAAAGGCGCGCGGCGCAAAAATTTATGCCGAAGTGGTCGGCTACGGCCTCTCTGGCGATGCTTATCATCTCACCGCACCGGCACCTGAGGGTGAAGGGGCGGCGCGCTGTATGAAGATGGCCTTGAACAACGCCGGGCTCAATCCGGAAGAGGTCGATTATATCAACGCCCACGGCACTTCGACTCCGTTCAATGACTATTACGAAACTCTGGCGATCAAATCATCCCTTGGTGCCCATAGTCGCAAGGTTATGGTCAGTTCAACTAAAGGAATGACCGGGCATGCTCTCGGCGCTGCCGGCGGCATTGAAGCGGTCTTCTCGCTCCTCGCTATGGAGCGTGGTGTTGTCCCACCGACGATCAATTACACAACGCCTGATCCCGACTGCGACCTCGACTATGTTGCCAATACCGCCCGGCAGGCGCAGGTGAATATCGTGGCGAGTAACTCCCTCGGTTTCGGTGGCACCAACGCGACTATTATCTTTAAGAAGGTCTGAAGATGATTGCGATTGGGAGTGATCACGGCGGCTTGCAACTGAAAGACGCCGTCAGAACCTATCTCGTCGGCCGCGGTTTAATTGTCGATGATCTTGGCACCAACAGCGAAGATTCCGTCGATTATCCTGACTTCGGCGCCCGTGTAGCACAGGCAGTTTCCCGCCAGGTTGTTGCCAAAGGGATTTTGGTCTGTGGCACCGGCATTGGAATGTCGATCACGGCCAATAAATTTCCCGGAGTTCGTGCTGCCCTGGTCTGGGATGATTTTACTGCGCAGATGGCCAAAGAGCACAATGATGCCAACATCCTTGTCCTTGGCGGGCGGGTTCTGACTGCTGACGCTGCCTGCCGGATGATCGGGATCTGGCTCGACACCGCTTTTGCCGGCGGCCGCCATCAGGGACGTCTTGATAAAATTGCCCAAATTGAAGAGGATGTCCGGCACGGACGTCTTTAATTCCTATATGGTATTATGCCTGTCAAGGCAGGCTTCGGCCTGCCTTTTTTATTAAAAGACAGAAATTCCCCCATTAATTTCTTGAACCGGAGGTGACAGACCATGTCTGACCGTCTGAAGCAATTTGATCCGCAGATCGC
The DNA here is from genome assembly GCA_014859605.1 of Desulfuromonadales bacterium. Lineage (GTDB taxonomy): Bacteria > Desulfobacterota > Desulfuromonadia > Desulfuromonadales > UBA2197 > UBA2197. The sequence goes on along the minus strand of JACUTW010000001.1, from coordinate 64,055 downwards.
CGCGGCTATCTATCACGAGACCGAGCGCCAGGAGAATAACCTCGAATTTATCGCTTCAGAGAATTTCGTCAGCGAAAATGTTCTCGAAGCGCAAGGTTCGGTGCTGACCAATAAATACGCGGAAGGTTACCCCGGCAAGCGTTATTACGGCGGCTGCGACGTTGTCGATATCGCCGAGAATCTGGCGATCGATCGTGCCAAGGAACTCTTTGGTGCCGACCATGCCAATGTACAGCCCCATTCCGGTTCGCAGGCGAACATGGCAGTCTATTTCGCCGAATGTCAGCCCGGTGCAACGATCCTCGGGATGAATCTGGCGCATGGCGGGCATCTCACGCACGGTTCCCCAGTCAACTTTTCCGGGAAACTCTTTAATGTTGTCCCCTACGGGGTCAAGCGTGAAACCGGTCGTATCGATTACGACGAGGTCGAAGCTCTGGCTAAAGAGCACCGGCCGAAGATGATCGTCGTCGGCGCGAGCGCTTATCCCCGTGCCATCGATTTTAAGGCCTTCCGCCAGGTTGCCGACCAGGTCGGAGCGGTGGTCATGGTCGATATGGCCCACATCGCCGGTCTGGTTGCGGCCGGCGTTCACGCCAATCCCGTCCCGGATGCCGAGTATGTGACCACCACCACCCACAAAACCTTGCGCGGCCCGCGCGGCGGCATGATCCTGTGCCGCGAAGAGTACGCCAAGAAACTCAACAGCAACATCTTTCCAGGGATCCAGGGCGGACCGCTGATGCACGTCATCGCCGCCAAAGCGGTGGCCTTCAAGGAAGCGCTGCAGCCGGAGTTCAAACTCTATGCGCAGCAGGTGGTGAAGAATGCCCAGGCCCTGGCCGGAGCGCTGATGGAGCGCGGCTTCAACCTTGTCTCCGGCGGCACCGATAATCATCTTATGCTCGTCGATCTCTCCAGCACCGAGTTGACCGGCAAACTGGCTGAAGCGACCCTCGAACTTGCCGGCATTACCGTCAACAAGAATGCCGTCCCCTTTGATACGCGTTCGCCCTTTGTCACCAGCGGCTTCCGTATCGGCACGCCGGCGACCACGACCCGCGGTCTGAAGGAGAAGGATATGCTGCTGGTTGCGGCCTGGATCGATCGTGCCCTCAAAGGCCATGATCAGCCGGATCTGCTCGCTAAAATCCGCGGCGAAGTGCAGGAACTTTGTCAGTCTTATCCCCTTTACGCACATCGTCTCAAGTAGGATGGCGATGAACCGCCCGAGCTGGGATGAGTATTTTATGGAGATCGCCCGGCTGGTAGCGAGCCGGTCGACCTGTCTGCGGCGGCAGGTCGGAGCGGTGATGGTCAAGGACAAGAATATTTTGGCCACCGGCTACAACGGCACCCCCTCGGGGATCCGTCACTGCTCCGATGTCGGCTGTCTGCGGCTGCAGATGAACGTCCCTTCCGGCGAGCGCCACGAACTCTGCCGCGGTCTTCACGCCGAACAGAATGCTATCATCCAGGCGGCCAAACATGGCGTCAACATCGACGGTGCGGTGTTGTACTGCACCCATTCGCCCTGTATCATCTGTTCGAAAATGCTGATCAATTCGGGAGTTAAACGGATTGTCTGCACTGATGGTTATCCCGATCCTTTGGCAAAGGCCATGCTTGACGAAGCCGGATTGATCGTCGAGAGCATGGAAGCAAAGGACGCTTCATGAAGTGCCCTTTTTGCGCCTATATTGATACCAAAGTCATCGACTCGCGACTGGGCAAAGAGGGGAATAATATCCGCCGGCGCCGCGAGTGTGTTGAGTGCGAACGGCGCTTTACCACCTATGAGCGGGTCGAAGAGGTGCAGCCTTTGGTCGTCAAGAAGGATGGCCGCCGCCAGCCCTTTGACCGTTTAAAAATACTCGCCGGAATTCAGCGCGCCTGCGAAAAACGACCGGTGTCGAGCGATACGATCGAGAAGGTCATCGATCGTCTTGAACTCTCCTTTCTTGAGAGTGGCGAGCGGGAGATCGAATCGAGTCGGATCGGTGAAGCGGTCATGGCGGCCTTGCGCAATCTCGACGAGGTGGCGTATGTCCGCTTTGCTTCGGTCTACCGCCAGTTCAAGGATATCAACGAGTTTATGAGTGAACTCAAGGAGATCCTTGCCAAAGGGGAGGGGCACAACAGTGGCTGACGTTGCCGTTGTTGTTCTGCCCTGCGAGGACGAACGCTACATGCGTCGCGCTCTCGAACTGGCGCGCCGCGCTGAAGGGCGGACCGCCCCGAACCCGGCGGTCGGGGCCGTGATTGTCCGGGATAATGTGATTGTCGGCGAAGGATTTCATCCTGCTGCCGGCGAACCGCATGCCGAGATCTTTGCTCTGCGTCAGGCCGGAATTGCCGCACAGGGGGCGACCCTTTATGTTACTCTGGAGCCCTGCTGTCATCGCGGCCGGACCGGCCCCTGTGCGACAGCCGTCATTTCTGCCGGTATCCTTCGGGTCGTGGCGGGGTGTCGCGATCCTAATCCCCAGGTTGCCGGTGGCGGTTTTGCGCAGTTGCAGGCGGCCGGGATTGAGGTGGTGAGCGGCATTCTCGAGTGCGAGTGTCGACAGCTTATTGCCCCTTTTGCCAAACATATCCGCACCGGACTCCCTTATGTCACCCTGAAAGCCGGGATGACCATCGACGGTGCCGTTGCCACTGCCCGTGGCGAGTCGCAGTGGATCACCGGTGCCGAGAGTCGGGCCGTTGTTCACCATCTGCGTAATACCCATGACGCCATTATGGTCGGGATCGGGACGGTTCTCGCCGATAATCCCCGGCTCACCACCCGTCTGGCGCAAGGGGAGGGGAAGAATCCCTTGCGGATTGTTGTTGACAGCACTCTGCGGACACCGTCGTCAGCGGCTTTACTGACAGAAGCGGGAAGAACTCTGATCCTGACCAGCGCCGCCGCCAGCGCGGCCGATGTAGAGCGTTTGCAGTCAGATCAGGTCGAGATCCTCCGCGTCGTCGGCCATCCCGGCGCGATCGATCTTGCCGACGCCCTGCGCCAACTCGGCGCGCGCGGCATTCAGAGTATCCTGCTTGAAGGGGGCGGGCGATTGCACCATGGCGCCCTGCACGCCGGGATTGTGGATCGCCTTTGCCTCTTTGTCGCGCCGCTGCTCCTCGGCGGGCAAGGTCTTCCCGTCTTTTCTGGTCCCGGTGTCAGCAATCTGAAGGATGCCTTTCGCCTGCGGCAACTGCACGTCGAACGTTATGGCGATGATCTGCTTCTGCATGGAGAGTTGGAGTCAGCATGTTTACCGGATTAATTGAAAGCGTCGGTGTTGTTCGCTCGTTACGCCGTGCCGCCGGAAGCGCCATCTTGAGCGTCGCGGCCCCTTTTGTCGACGATTCTTATCTCCTCGGCGAGAGTATTGCGGTCAATGGCGCCTGTCTCACCGTCGTGGCTTTCGGCGCTGGCGGCTTTCAAGCCGATGTTTCGCCGGAGACTCTGGCTTGCACGAATCTGGCCGCTATCAAGGCGGGACAACCCGTCAACCTTGAGCGCGCCCTGCGGCTTGGCGATCGTCTCGGCGGGCATATTGTCAGCGGCCATATCGATGCCGTTGCCACTCTGGCAGAGCGTCGTAACGATGGCAATGCGCAGCGCATGACCTTTACCCTGGATCCTGCTTACAATCGTTTTCTCGTTGCCAAGGGGTCGGTGGCGATTGACGGTATCAGTCTGACCGTCAACAGCGTCGATGTTGACAGCTTCACAGTTGCCATTATCCCCCATAGCCTGCAAAATACCACGCTGGCGACCATGAAGATCGGTTCACAGGTCAATATTGAAACGGATCTGATTGCCAAATATGTGCTGCGGCTCTTCCCGGGAGGGCGGGAGACGCCGCCGGTTGACCGGCCGGCATTAAGTCTGGACTTTCTTGCCAAGCACGGTTTTCTGTGAGATAGTTCCACCTCTTTGCGGGCACCAGCGCGTTCTGTGCCCATTCTCCTCTAGAAAGTGACGGTTTATTTTATGCCGATTGCCAAGATCGAAGCAGCGTTAGAAGATATCCGTAATGGCAAGATGGTGATTCTGGTCGATGACGAGGATCGCGAAAACGAAGGTGATCTGGCCATGGCCGCGGAGTTGGTCACACCGGAAGCGATCAACTTCATGGCAAAAGAAGGCCGCGGTTTGATCTGTCTGACTTTGACGGAGGATCGGGCCGACTTTCTCGATCTCCCCTTGATGGTCCGCGACAATACCTCTTCTTTCGGGACCGCCTTTACCGTCTCCATCGAAGCCCGTAAAGGGGTGACCACCGGTATCTCCGCCGCGGATCGCGCCCAGACTATTCGTGTCGCCATTGCCGATGAATCGACCGCCGCCGATCTGGCGCGCCCCGGTCATATCTTCCCGTTACGCGCCAAAAAGGGCGGGGTGATGGTCCGCACCGGCCAGACCGAAGGCTCGGTCGATCTCGCCCGTATTGCCGGGTTGAAACCGGCCGGGGTGATCTGCGAAATCATGAACGACGACGGAACCATGTCCCGCCTCGCCGAGTTAACAACCTTTGCCGAACGTCACGATCTCAAAATTGTGACGATTGCCGATCTCGTCGCTTACCGGATGCGGAAAGAGTTGCTGGTGCGACGGGTGGCCGAGACCGTTCTGCCGACGGCTTTTGGTGATTTTACGGCGGTTGTTTATGATAATGATGTTGATGATGCCGAGCATGTGGCGCTGATCAAAGGGGTGATCGATCCGGAACAGCCGGTTCTGGTGCGTGTCCATTCAGAATGCCTGACCGGCGATGTCTTTGGTTCGCAGCGTTGCGATTGCGGCGAACAGCTCCATAGTGCCATGGCCCAGGTCGAGGCCGAAGGGAAGGGTGTGATCCTTTACATGCGGCAGGAAGGTCGCGGCATCGGTCTCGCCAACAAACTCAAGGCCTATGCTCTGCAGGACAAGGGGAAGGATACGGTCGAAGCCAACGAAGCCCTCGGCTTCAAGGCTGATCTTCGTGATTACGGTATCGGCGCGCAGATTCTTGCCGAGCTCGGGGTCAAAAAAATTCGATTAATGACCAATAACCCCAAAAAGATCGTCGGCTTGCAAGGGTACGGGATCGAAATTGTCGATCGGGTCTCCATTCAGGTTCCATCCACCCGCAGCAATCGCCGCTATCTGCAGACCAAACGGGAAAAGATGGGGCATCTACTTGAAAACATTTAAGCTTAAGGGAGTGTACGCATGAACAGGACTTTAGAGGGGAAGCTGGATGGCACCGGATTGCGTTTCGCTATCATCGTCAGCCGCTTCAACAGTTTTATCGGCGAGCGTTTGGTCGAAGGCGCCCTTGACGCGCTGCATCGTCACGGCACCGAGCCCACAGCGATTACCACCGTGCGTGTCCCCGGGGCTTTCGAAATCCCTTTGGTGGCTAAACGTTTGGCGGCCACCGGTGAGTACGATGCCTTGATCTGTCTCGGTGCGGTGATTCGCGGTGCGACTCCGCACTTTGATTACGTTGCTTCCGAAGTCTCAAAGGGGATTGCCACGGTCAGCCTCGAAAGTGGATTGCCGATCGCTTTTGGGATCCTGACCACCGAGACGATTGAGCAGGCGATTGAGCGGGCCGGAACCAAAGCTGGTAACAAAGGCTTTGATGCCGCTGTCTCGGTGATCGAGATGGTCAACCTGTTGAAGGCGATCTAGACTCATGGGCGCAGGAAATAGACGGCAGGGGCGGGAGATTGCCCTGAAGATGATCTACAGCCTCTTTGATCAGGATCAATCCTTACAGATTGCCCTTGACGATTTCTGGCGGGCATTCCGTTTTCGTGACGACATCCTCGGTGATGCCCTCGAAGAAGCGGATCAGAGTGTCTCCCCCGAAGTGCGGGACTTTGCCGAGGAGTTGGTGCGGGGCGTTTATGATCAGCTCGAAACGATCGATGAAACTCTGCATTCTTATTCGACCAACTGGTCGCTGGAACGCATGGCCCGCGTCGATCTAGCCCTGTTGAGGTTGAGCGCCTACGAGTTGATGTGTCGCCCCGATATTCCCGTCAATGTCATCATTAATGAAGCGGTGGAGATCGGCAAACGCTACGGTACCAAAGAGACCCCCGCATTTATTAACGGGATCCTTGATCGCATCTCCCGTACCTGTCGTCAATCCGGTTGATTCCTGTGAGGATTTAAAAAATTATGAAAACTTTTCGTGTGGGATTGATCGGCTTTGGGACGATCGGCACCGGTGTCATCAAATTACTGCAACAGAATCAGGACTTACTGGTCGAACGCCTCGGCGCGCAACTGGAGTTGGTCCGGGTTGTCGATCTCGATATCATCACAAATCGCGGCGTTACCGTTGCACCCGGAATTTTGTCAACGTGTATCGATGATCTGTTGTCTGATCCCAGCATCGATATTGTCATCGAGTTGATAGGTGGCTACGAGCCGGCCCGCACCTTTGTCCTGCGCGCTATTGCCAGCGGCAAACATGTCGTCACTGCCAACAAGGCGCTTTTGGCGGTACACGGCGAAGAGATCTTTGCTGCTGCCGCACAGCACGGCGTCGATGTCATGTATGAGGCCGCCGTCGGCGGCGGCATACCGATTATCTCAGCGATAAAAGAAAATCTCTGCGCCAACCGTTTTCGCAGTCTCTGCGGTATCCTCAACGGCACCTGCAACTACATCCTCACCCGCATGACAAACGAAGGCGCCGAGTTCTCTGCTGTACTGAAGGACGCGCAGGCACACGGCTACGCTGAGGCCGATCCGACCTTCGATATCGAAGGGATCGATACCGCCCATAAACTGGCTCTCCTTCTCAGCCTCTGTTTTGGCACCCGGGTCCCTCTCCATGAGATCTTTACCGAAGGGATCAGTCAGATTTCAGCTCTGGACATCCAGTTCGCTCGGCAGTTCGGCTTCAAGATCAAGCTGTTGGCGGTTGGAAAGGTCGATGACGACGGGCGGATTGAGGCCCGCGTTCATCCGACCATGATCCCCTTTAACTATCCTCTCGCCGATGTCGATGGCGTCTTTAACGGTATTCGATTGGTCGGTGATTTCTCCGGTCCGGTAATGTTCTCCGGGCGCGGCGCCGGCATGGAGGCCACTGCCAGTGCTGTCCTTGGCGATGTCATGGCGATTGTCCGTAATCTTCGTGTCGGCGCGGTCCTGCGGACCCCGGCTTTAGGGGTGAGTGCGGACGCCCTGCGTAACCTCCCCCTCAAACCGATGGCCGAGATCGTCAGCGAATATTATCTGCGTTTTGCCGCCACTGATCAGGCCGGTGTCCTTGCTCATATTGCCGGCGTCCTTGGTCATTTCAATATCAGTATTGCAGCAATGAGTCAGCCGGAGCGGCAGATCGGCGGCGCCGTACCGATCGTTATCGTCACCCACGAAGCGCGGGAAGCGGATGTGCGCAGCGCCCTGGCGCAGATCGACACTTCGCCGATGATTCGCGATGTCAGCCGTTTTGTCCGGATCGAGCGCGATCTCAGCTAAACGGGCAGGAATAGAGTGACGGAAAAATCTGCTCCGTTTATGAATGTTTTCGTAGAAATTGCTTGACACCACCGCCTTGTGCGGATATTTTACTGGCTTCTGTGAGCCCCGAAAATTCACAGGGAAACATATAAGAGAGGAAGTCCATGAGAACTGAAGTGGCTAAAGAGTCAGAAGTCAATCGCAACTGGTTTATCGTCGATCTCGACGGACAGGTTTTGGGGCGTGCTGCGACCAAAATCGCCAGTGTTCTGCGCGGGAAACACAAACCGATCTATACCCCGAGTGTCGATACCGGGGATTTTGTCATTATTCTGAACGCTGATAAAGTTTGCCTGACCGGTAACAAGATGGCCGACAAGAAGTATTATCGCCATACCGGTTTCCCGGGCGGCATCAGAGAGATTACAGCGGAGAAACTTCTGGCCACCAAGCCGGAAGATGTCATTCGTAAGGCGGTCAAGGGGATGCTCCCCAAAAACAAGTTGGGCCGTCAGATGTATAAGAAACTTAAGGTCTATGCCGGCACCGATCATCCCCATGCCGCGCAGCAGCCGAAAACGCTGCCTCTTTAATTAGCGGATCAGGAGATAGAAACGAATGGCCGAGCAGAAATTTTACGCGACCGGTAAAAGAAAAACTTCGATTGCCCGTGTTTGGATTAAACCTGGAACGGGGGCTATTATTGTCAATACCCGTCCGGTTGAAGAATATTTCGGACGCGAGACCTCACAGATGGTCGTCCGCCAGCCTCTTGAACTGACTGATAATATCGGCAAGTTTGATGTTGTTGCGACAGTCCTCGGTGGCGGTCCTTCCGGTCAGGCCGGTGCCGTCAAGCACGGCATCACCAAAGCTCTGCTGGAAGTGAATCCGGAATTGCGCGCCGTCCTCAAAAAGGCCGGGTTCATCACCCGCGACAGCCGTATCAAAGAGCGTAAAAAATACGGGAAGGCAGCTGCCCGTCGCAGCTTCCAGTTCTCGAAGCGTTAATCGCGGTTTTTTACAGGCGACTGGATCAGCAAAAAGGGGAACCCGCATACGGTTCCCCTTTTTGCCATTTTAGGAGGTTGTTGCGATGATCAAAGTTGCGGTCGTTGGCGCCAGTGGTTATACCGGTGTCGAACTTTTGCGTCTGCTGTTGAATCACCCCGAGGTCACGGTCACCTGCGTCACCGCTAACCAGAATGCCGGTGAAGAGGTGGCGACCCTCTTCCCGTCGCTGGCTGGCCGGATTGATATGGTTTGCACCGCCCTCGACGTAGCGACAGTCGCCGCCAGCGCTGATCTGGTCTTTACCGCCCTGCCGCATCAAGCCGCCATGGCGGTCATTCCCGGCCTCCTCGCCGCCGGCTGCAGGGTCGTTGATCTCTCGGCCGATTATCGTCTGCGCGATCCGAAGGTCTACGCGGCCTGGTACGATACCCATACCAGTCCGGAGCTGTTGTCTGAAGCCGTTTATGGCCTGCCGGAACTTTACCGTGCAGCGATTCCCGCGGCCCGCCTCATCGCCAACCCCGGTTGTTATCCGACCAGTGTGGCCCTCGCTCTGGCGCCGTTGCTGAAAGGTGGCTGGATCGATCCGGCCACTTTGATCATCGACAGCAAGTCCGGGACGAGCGGTGCCGGTCGTGCTGCCAAGGTCGGCAGTCTTTACTGCGAGGTGAATGAAGGGTTTAAAGCCTACGGCGTCGGAAATCACCGCCATACTCCGGAGATTGAACAGACCTTGAGTGAGCTTGCCGGTCAGGAGGTGATGGTCAGTTTCACCCCGCATCTCCTTCCGGTCAATCGCGGCATCCTGTCGACCTGTTACGCCTCTTTAAAGCAGGAAACAACAACCGACGCCCTTCTGCAGCATTACCGTAGTTTTTATGCCGGCGAGGCCTTTGTGCGTATCTGTAGTGCAGGGGAACTGCCGAATATCGCTTATGTCCGCGGCGCTAATTACTGCGATATCGGTCTGGTCGTCGACCCCCGCACGGGGCGCGTCATCGTCGTCTCGGCCATCGATAATCTCGTCAAAGGGGCAGCCGGACAGGCGATCCAGAATATGAATTTGCTCCTTGGCCTGCCGGAAACACGGGGGCTCGAAGTTGTCTCTCTCTTCCCGTAGATTGCGTGATTAATCGTCTGAAAACACCTGAACTCTTCATCCCCACCTGTCGGGCTGAGATGGCCGCGCGCGGCTGGGATGAACTCGACATCCTTTTTATCTCCGGCGATGCTTATGTCGATCACCCTGCCTTCGGGGTGCCGCTGTTAGCCCGTCTCCTCGAATCTGCCGGATATCGGGTCGGCATTATTGCCCAGCCGGATTGGCGTGATAAGCAGGCCTTCACCGGCATGGGGCGACCGCGTCTCTTTGCCGCGGTTGCGGCCGGGGCAATGGATTCGATGGTCAATCATTACACCGCGGCAAAAAAGCGGCGCAATGATGACGCCTACACGCCGGGGAATCGCGCCGGAGCCCGCCCGAACCGGGCAGTGATCGCTTATGTCGCTGCGATCAAAGGGGCGTTTCGGGGCTTACCGGTGATCATCGGCGGGATCGAAGCGAGTCTGCGTCGCCTGGCTCATTATGATTACTGGGATGACGCAGTGCGGCGTTCGATCCTGGTCGACAGCAAAGCTGATCTCCTCCTGTACGGGATGGCGGAATTTGCCCTCCTTGAGGTCGCGCGTCGGGTCGCCGGCGGTGAATTGCCGGCTCAGATTCATGATTTGCGCGGCACCGCATATCTGACATCTAACCCCCCTGCTAATGTTATTCCCCTTCCGTCTTTTGATCAGGTCACGGCCGATAAAAAAGCTTTCGGAGAAGCCTTTCGCCTCGCTGAAACCGAGCAGAATCCCTTCAGTGGCCGAACTTTGGCACAACCCCACGGCCACCGCTGCGTGGTCGTTAATCCCCCGGCCTTGCCGCTGACAGCGGCTGAACTCGACAAGCTCTATGCGCTCCCCTTTCTGCGGCGCCCTCACTCCTCTTATTGCGAAAAAATCCCCGCTTACGAACAGATCCGTTTTTCGATAACCACCCACCGCGGCTGCTTCGGCGGCTGCGCTTTCTGTGCTATCGGCATGCACCAAGGGAAGACGATCCAGTCCCGCTCTCAACAATCGGTCCTGGCAGAAGTCGACACTCTCGCCACCGCACCGGAGTTCCGCGGCACTATCAGCGATCTCGGTGGACCGAGTGCCAACATGTATGGTTTAAGCTGTAACGACGCCGGGGCAGAGGAGAAATGCCGGCGCCCCAGTTGTCTGTGGCCGCAGCGCTGTTCGCGTCTTGACTGCAGTGATCAGGCGGCAACGAAGTTACTTGCACAGGCGCAACAGCGACCGGGGATCAAGCATCTCTTTGTGTCCTCCGGGGTGCGCTTTGATCTCCTGCCGCAGCAGCCCGCGTACTTTCAGCGCCTTATCAAGCATCACGTCAGTGGCCTGCTCAAGGTGGCGCCGGAATCGTTCGCGCCGGCAACACTGCAAATGATGCGCAAGGCGCAGCCGGATCTTTTTTCGTGGTTTCTCAAGGAGTTTCACCAGTTGAACCAGGGGTGCGGCAAAAGGCAGGGCATCGTTCCTTATCTGATGGCAGCGCACCCGGGCACAACTCTGACGCAAATGATCGATGTCGCCCTCTTTCTCGTGCGCAATAAACTCAAAGTCGAACAGGTGCAGGAATTTACCCCGACGCCGGGGACGTTATCGACCTGCCTGTATTACACCGACCGCAATCCTTATACCGGCAAAGAGATTTATGTGCCGCGCAGTCGCGAAGAACGGCAGATGCAGAAGGCGCTCCTGCTTTGGCATTTACCTGAGAGTGCGCCCTTGATTCGTCAGGCTTTGCGAATCTGCCAGCGACAAAAGGATGGGGTTGAACTCTTGGGGGGGAGATAGACGGGAAGAAGGGAAGGGGACAAGCGAGTTACAGATCTTCCTGCCAGCAAAGCGAACGGTTACGTCCAGCTGCCTTGGCGGCATAAAGGGCCCGATCGGCTTTTTTAATAAGAACTTCCAGATCAGTGCTGTCGTTGGGATATTCGGCGATCCCCAGAGAGATGCTGACTTTTTCTGTGATCTTTTCGTCATCCTTCCCGCTTAAAACAAAATCCTCAGCAGCCACGGCATTGCGCAGCTTTTCAGCTACCAGACTGGCTCCCTCTTTGTTAGTGTTCGACAGCAGGACAATGAACTCTTCGCCGCCAAAACGGGCGACCTGGTCGACACCGCGGGTATTCTGCAGGAGGATGGTTGCCACCCGGGTCAAGGTCAAATCACCATTGATGTGTCCGTAGGTGTCATTGTAGCGTTTAAAATGATCGATATCGATCATGATGATGGAAAAAGACGAGTTAAAGCGCTGTGCATGGGCACATTCCCGGCGGAGAATCGCCTGAAAATAGCGGCGATTGGGGATGTTGGTGAGCTCATCGGTATTGGAGAGGAGGCGGGTCTTTTCGTAAAGCTGCGAATTCTCAATAGCCACTGCCAGTTGATTGGTGGTCGCACGGATGAGCTCAATATCGGTGTCGTTAAAACCTTCGATCTCGGCTTTGTGCAGATTAAGAACGCCGAGCAACTGATCCTTGGCGACAATCGGTGCCGAGATCATCGATCCTTTGTCGCGTGACCTGCTTTTGTAGTTTAGATAGCGTTTGTCATTATTGATATCGAGCACATAAAGAAGTTCTTTGCTGAGCGCTGCCGCGCCGGTGATCCCCTCATTAAGTTTAAAGGCGGCGGCGGAGTAGATATCCGCTTCAGCCCCGACAGCCTTCCGCGCTGTCAGTTCCTTGGTTTCCGGGTGATAAAGAAAGAGAACCAGGTTGGAGCTGCCGATAAAGTCCCGAAGCAGGTTCAGGGTGCGGTCAAACATGACACTGACTTCGAGAGTCGAATTCATCACCTGATTCAACTGCAGGAGCATGGAGATCTCCCGTAAATGAACGCGCAGTTCCTGGTTGGTCCGTTCGATCTCCTGGTTCTTTTCTTCGAGGAGATTATTAAAGTGGAGCTGTTCCTGCGCCAGAGCCAGATTCTTGTCCTGATCAGCTTTCTCCAGATAAAGGGTCTCGACTCTGCTGAGCATATGATTGAAGGCTTCGGCAAGCTGCTGAAACTCCCCGGTCATATTCCCTTCAATTTGATAGCTGAGATTTCCGCTGCTGATCTCTCGGGTCGCGTTGAGTAAGGCATTCAGGGGGCGGGTAATGCTGTTAATCAGGCGGTAAAAGATCAGGGCGCCGATTCCGAGGGCAAAGAGAATGGTCAGGCCGGCGCGGGTGGCCAGGGTTTTCATTAACAGGTCGAGATCGGCCAGAGGGAGATCGACGGCAAGGATGACAATTTCGCTGTTGCCAATCGGTATCGCTGAATAGAGTTGGCGGTGATAGCCATTGCGCTCAACCGTTTGTGAGATCTTTTCGCCGCCGATCAAGCGGGTCAACAGGTCATCGCTGAGGTTATTCAGGGTGAGATCTTCTGCGGTCGCGACTAATATATTCCGGTCAAGATCGATAATTGCAGCATCGGTCTGAAACGGCGCCACAATCTGTTTGAGAAAATCCGTGTCGACCGGGGTCTGCAGGAGGAGAAGGTCCTTTTCGATCCGGACTTGCGGCAAGGGGACGGCAACAGTCAAGAGGGCTGGAACATCCGGGTTGGAGAAGAAGCGAAAGCGCGCTTTGCCACTGGCGGTTGCCTGTCGAAAAAGTTCATCCAGAGCGCCGTAGTTTCCCATTCCCGCCGCCGGATAAGAGATGGCCGTCACATTTCCATCACCGAGTAAGCGTAAGAGCTTGTCCTGGCGCAGCGCAAAAAAAGGATCGGATTGACTCTCTTGGCTGGTGTAATACTGAAATTCGACCATGTTGCCATAGGTCAGCAATCGGAATTCCTGTTTTTTTATCTCTCGAAAAATGATCTCTTGAATCGCTGTGAGGCGCTGGTTGGCAGTAGAGATCAGCGCCCCTTGAATCAGGTGATAGGTGCCGAAGGAAACGACGCAGCCAAAGATAATGATGATCAGGAAGAAGGGGATGAGTATTTTGTGACGCAACGGCAGCTTGTTGAAGCCGTTTTTGAGGGATAAAGGGGTGGTCATCAGGGTTAAAGGGGCCACTGACCATTGTTGCAGAGAGTCAGCATGGCATCGGCAACATAAGGGTCGAATTGTGTGCCGGAGCATTTTTTGATCTCGGCGACAGCGATTTCGTGGGAAAGGGCTTTGCGGTAAGGGCGATCGGAAGTCATGGCATCGTAAGTGTCGACTACGGCCAGTATCCGGGCTTCGAGAAGAATGTCGTCCCCTTTGACGCGGAATGGATAACCCATGCCGTCGTAGCGTTCATGGTGCTGTACGATAATCTGCCGGACGGGGGCAAGGAAGGTGATTGGTTCGAGAATTCTGGTGCCGATCAGGGGATGTTGTTGCAGAATATGAACATCGTTCGCCGAAAGGACGCCTTCTTTGTGCAGTACGGCGACATCAATTCCGATCTTGCCAATGTCATGCAGGATAGAGGCGCGTTCGAGCCGCTTAAAGGAATCGCTGGTGAGATTGAGTTGCCGCCCGAGAATTTGGGCATAGCGGGTGACCCGTTCCGAATGCCCGCGAGTATAGGGGTCGCTCGCTTCAACGGCCGAAACCAGGGCCTGCATGGTATTGAGGTAGGTGGTCTGCTGATCTTCGTAAAGGTGAACATTTTTAATAGCGACAGAGGCCTGGGCACCAATCGTTGAAAGGAGTTCCAGGTCCTGTTCTTTAAAGGTGCTACGATCGCTCTTGTTTGCCAGAGTAATAGTGCCGATGATTTCGTCTTTGACAATTAAAGGCGCGCAGATCAGGGTCTCGCGAGTGTATCCCAGAGAACTGACCGGACTGAATTCAAGGTTACTTTCGGTCTTTTCAATGAGCAGCGGCTGCCGCTTCTGGATAACCCAGTAGGTCACCCCCCCGGGCCGCAGCGGCAAACGGGTGTCGCGATTAACCAGATCAAAGAGACCGACAGCACCACCGACTTTAAGAGTGCCATGGGCTAAATCATAAAGGAGAATATATCCGACTTCGGCACCAACGGCTTCCATCGCCCGGCGAATCATGGTCTCAAAAAGATTTTCCAGGTCGCGAGTCGAGTTGAGCGCCACCCCCATTTTGTTGAGGGCCGAGAGGCGGGAGACCGTCATTTCCAAGCTGTTGTTCTTGCTCTCCAAGTCACTCGCCAGGTCGGCGATCTTGTAGTTCGCTTCTTCGATCTCCTCGATGCGTTCTTCCAGGGAGATGTTGAGATATTCGATCTCTTTGAGGCGTTCTTCCAGGGTGTTATTCATGCTTTGCAGCTCACCCTGATGGGCGAGTTGCTCACGATTGACGGCAAGTTCACATTCATGGAGAATCGTATTTTCTACCAATGATTTAAGGTGATCAACCATGCCGTTAAACTTTTCGGCCAATTCTGCCATCTCTTCCGAACTGTCAATCTCGATGTTCGCCTGTTCAAAGTCTCCCTTCTCCACCTGTTTCATGGCGCCGATGATCTTGCGAATCGGCGCGTCGACGTAAAAGAGGATGAAGGTCGTGATGACGACGACCAGCAGGCCAATCGCGATGATTGCGGCGAGGAGTGTGGTGTTACGGCTTCTTGTCTGGAGGGTTTCAATGTCTCGCAGGGAGAGTTGCAGCGAGAGGATACCGAGGACCTTCTGTTCGGCATCGTGGCAGCTATTGCATTCCGTTGTGTTTTCGAAGGGGAGGAGGGTTTTGTGACTTTCGTGACCGTTGACAACTTCTAGAAATGATGTACGTCCGGAACGGTAAGCCAAAAGATCAGAAGGGTTGACCAGGCTGCCGATATCTTCGGATTTGGCTGAGGTGAGGACACGACCGGATTCGTCAAAAATTTTGACCGAGGAGATGGAAGGGTTTTCACTGATTTCGGCAAAAATCCCCTGGACTTTATCTTGCTCGCCATTCTTCATGTTGCTGTTAATACTGTTGCGAATCGTCTCACTCAACAGACGGCCGTTCTGTTCGGCGACCTGGGCCAGCATGTCGTGCTGGGTCTCAAGGTTTTTCCAGGTAATCAGGCCAATAACCCCGCACATGATGACGGCGATCAGTCCGAGTATTTTAATTTTTAGAGAGTTCATGAGGGTGGTTGGCTATCTATCTAAAAGTTTGAGAATACGGCGCAAATCATGACTGCGAAAATTGACCGGTTGCCGTCAAATGCCGTTGCCCTGGGCAAATCCCTGTTTTTTAGCGGCGAGTAATATTCTTTCCTGATTAGCAACCGACGCCCCTTCGGGACGACTTTTCAGAGAGAAACTTCAAATTTCCAGAGCATGTGATTTTAAGCACTTAGATTGAAGTTACTCAGAAGTTTCAATCTTCCGCAATAAGTTTGTCATCCCCGAATGTCTTTATCGGGGATCCATGATTTCGGTCGGTTAGAAGCTGGATTCCCGACCAGAAGCGCCTCGGGAATGACACATTTAGGTTCTGCGGAAGATTAGCGCTAATCAGTTATTCTTTTATCATGGTGTCTGTTTTTAAAATTCATGCAATGTCACTTGTTAATGCCAGAAAGAGCGCCCGTTCGATGGTTGTAAATTTTCGCAAAGGCAGTGGCTATCCTAGCAAGTTTTTTGCCAGTTTCTGGCACTGTAAAATTAATATTCTCTATATGTATCGGGATTTTCAACCGCGTCATGTCACCAGTGGTTGTCCTGCTGTTGGTGGTTTATAGGGGGAAGGAATCCGAGTGTCAAGGAGATAAAGAAATTGACTTTTCGGGGTTGTTTATGGTTGTTTTACCCGTTTTAACTCTGTACCTGGATTGAGTCTGTATGCGCCTTGATAAGTTCACTTTTACTCTTCCGGAAGAGCTGATTGCCCAGTATCCGGCAGCGCAGCGTGACGCTGCCCGGTTGATGGTGCTGGATCGGTCTACAGCGCAAATCAGTACAGGATTGGTACCAGACCTCACGTCATATTTTCGTCAGGGCGATCTGCTGGTGGTCAACAATACCCGGGTTCGTCCGGCCCGTTTGCTCGGCCATAAAGAGAGCGGTGGTCAAGTCGAAGCTTTTTTGCTGCAAAGACAAGCAGGAGAGCAAGAACTCTGGAGCTGTATGACCCGCGCTTCCAAGTCGCCCCGTCCCGGCAGTCGCCTCCTCTTCCCCGGTGCTATTGTCGGCACGGTGCAGGGCGTCGATGCGCAAGGGCAGACCTTGATCGAATTTTCCTGTGACGATGATTTTATTGCGGCGATTGAGGTTGTCGGACATGTGCCGTTGCCGCCTTATATCCGTCGTGGCGATGAAGAGCTTGACCGGGAGCGTTATCAGACCATTTATGCCACAGCGCCGGGAGCTGTGGCCGCTCCGACGGCAGGGCTGCATTTTACGCCGGCCCTCTTTGCCGGGTTGCGGGCGCAGGGAGTGGAGATCGCAGCGCTGACTCTGCATGTCGGTATCGGCACCTTTACCCCGGTAAGGGTGGAAAATCTTTCCGAACATCGCATGCATAGCGAGTCTTACCATATCCCGCTCGAGACCGCGGACGCTGTGAACCGCGCTAAGGCCGAGGGGCGCCGGGTGATTGCGGTCGGGACGACAACGACCCGCACCCTGGAAGCGGTGGCCGCCCAAGGGCCGGACTTCTGCGTTGCCGGCTCCGGCGAGACCGATATTTTCATTACCCCCGGTGCGGAATTCCGGGTGGTCGATGGTTTGATCACCAATTTCCACCTGCCGGAATCGACCCTGTTGGTTCTGGTTTCGGCCTTTGCCGGTTACGAGTTAACGATGCGTGCCTATCGCCAGGCGGTTGCGGAGCGTTTTCGCTTCTTCAGCTACGGTGATTGCATGTTGATCCTTTGATTCAGGAGCATTTTTGAGCCGATTTTACTACGAGCAGCTTGCCCGCGATCCGCACAGTCAGGCCCGCCGCGGCCGTATCCATACCCGGCGCGGGGTGATCGAGACCCCGATCTTTATGCCGGTGGGGACGCGCGGTACAGTTAAAGCGATGACGGTCGATGATTTGAAGGCGGTCGGGGCGCAGATCATTCTCGCCAACACCTATCATCTGTTGTTGCGGCCGGGGCATGAACTGGTCAAAGAGCTTGGCGGACTACATGCCTTTATGGATTGGGATCGTCCGCTCCTGACCGATAGCGGCGGTTTTCAGGTCTTCAGTCTCGGGGATTTACGGGCGATCGATGAAGAAGGGGTGCGTTTCCGTTCCCACATTGACGGTTCCCTCTTCAGTCTGACACCGGAATCGTCCATTGCCGTGCAGGAAGCATTGGGCGCCGATATTATGATGGCCTTTGATGAGTGCATCCCCTATCCGGCAACCCGGGAGTATGTGGCGGCTTCCACCGCCCGTTCCGGTCGTTGGGCGAAGCGTTGCCAGGCCGCCCGCCGCCCGGATGACGATGCTGCTCTCTTTGCGATTGTGCAGGGGGGAATGTATTCCGACCTGCGGCGCCAAAGTGCTGAAGATCTCGTTGCAGGCGGTTTTGAGGGCTATGCCCTTGGCGGCCTGTCTGTCGGAGAGAGTGCCGCAGAGATGTATGACGTCATGGAAGCGACTCTGCCGCATCTGCCTCAGGATCAACCCCGTTATGTCATGGGGATCGGGACCCCGGAAAATCTTGTCGAGGCAGTGGCACGCGGTGGCGACATGTTCGATTGTGTCATGCCGACCCGCAATGCCCGCAACGGCGTCCTCTTTACCTCTTTTGGCAAAGTCAGCATCAAGCAGGCCCGTTATACACACGATGCCGGACCTCTCGATCCCGAGTGCGGCTGTCCGGTCTGTCGTCGTTACAGTCGCGCCTATCTCCGTCACCTTTTCCAAAGTGGAGAAATCCTTGCTTCGATGTTGAACACAATGCACAATTTGTATTATTATCTCCACCTCATGGCGTCGATGCGGACCGCTATCGCCGATGGGACCTTTAGCGAATTCAGAAAAACTTTCTACGAAAAGCGTCAGCAACAATTGTAGTTTCATCTTTTACCTGTCAGGATTCATCAACCAACAAGGAGGATTTACCAATGGTTTCTGTTGCATATGCTGAAGCTGCACCCGCTGCGCAGGCAGCTCCGAGTCCCTGGGCGAACGTACTGCTGCTCGTCGCGATGTTTGCGATCTTCTACTTTCTCTTGATCCGTCCCCAGCAAAAGCGGGCCAGAGAGCACAAGGCCCTGGTGGAAAGTATCAAAGTTGGCGACCAGGTCATCACCGCCGGCGGCATCCATGGCAAGGTTGCCGCGGTGCAGGACGAAACGATTCAGGTTGAAATCGCTACCGGGGTGAAGATTAAACTCAGCCGTTCCTCGATTGTGACGGTCAAGAGCGAGTAGTTTTACTGATCCATCTCCGGTTTCATGCCGACAGTTCAAACAGACAGCCCGGCACTTTTCACCTCTAAAGGAGTCGAATCAGCTCATGTCTAGTCTTAAATCGCGGGGCGTGTTGATTGTTGCACTTGCTCTTCTTGCTCTGGTGGCTATAGCCCCGACGTTCATGCGTGATTCATTGCCGGCTGCCTGGACCAAGACCTTTGACCCTGTCCACCTAGGCCTCGATTTGCAGGGGGGAATGCATCTCATCCTCGGCGTCGATACCGAAAAAGCGGTGGAGGCACGGCTTGACGGACTGGTCGATCACCTCGACAACCTTCTGCGTGAGAAGGATGTTGTCTACAAGCGGGTTGAGCGGACCGGCAATGATCTGTTGTCGGTGACAATCTACGATAAAGAGGCGGCAACCAGCCTCGACAAGCTGGTCAAAGATAATCTCGGTATTCTTGATGACGCCGGCGAAACGGAGGATGGCAGCTACCTGATTAAAAGGTTTCGCCTGAATAGTAACGAGGCGCAGGCGATTCGGGAGATGTCGGTTCGCCAGGTTGTCGAAACGATGCGTAACCGCATCGACCAGTTCGGCGTCAGTGAGCCGATCCTGCAACAGGAAGGGGCGGATCGCGTCCTGGTTCAGTTGCCGGGGATCAAAGATCCGGAGCGCGCCATTGCCCTTTTGGGCAAAACCGCCCGCCTTGAATTCAAGATGGTCGCGGAAGACGCCGACCCGCAGGCAGCGGTCCGGGGCGAACTCCCGGCCGGCACGCAGCTCCTTTATGAGCGCCGACCTGAAAGAGGGACCGGTAAGTTCACCGAGACGCCGATTGTCGTGGAAGAGAAGACCGCCATGACCGGCGACCTCCTTTCCAACGCGCAGGTGCGGATCGACAGCCGTTTCAATGAACCGTATGTCGCCATCGATTTCAATGCGATCGGCGCCAAGCGCTTTGATCAGGTCACAGCCGCCAGTGTCGGTAAACGTATGGCGATTGTCCTCGACAACACCGTTTATTCGGCTCCGGTCATTCGCGAACGCATCTCCGGCGGCAGTGCCCAGATCAGCGGCTCCTTTACCGAGCAGGAAGCGACCGATCTGGCGATCATCCTCCGCGCCGGTTCTTTGCCGGCGCCGGTCAGTATCCTCGAAAACCGCACGGTCGGACCCTCCCTGGGACGGGACTCCATTGCCCAGGGGAAGACGGCGGTCACTTTGGCCTTTATCCTCGTTGCCGTCGCCATGATCCTGTATTACCGCTGGTCCGGAGTGGTCGCGATTGCCTCGGTGATCCTCAACCTTGTTCTGCTCCTGTGTGCGCTGGTCTTCTTTAAAGCGACCCTGACCCTCCCCGGAATCGCCGGTATCGCCCTGACCCTGGGGATGGCAGTCGATGCCAACGTCCTGATTTATGAACGTATCCGTGAAGAAGCACGGCTCGGAAAATCTCCCCGGGCCGCGATTGACGCCGGTTTTGAAAAAGCTTTCTGGACGATCATGGACTCCAACCTGACGACCCTCCTGTCCGGTCTGATCCTCTTTCAGTTCGGGACGGGCCCGGTCAAGGGTTTTGCTGTGACCCTCTCGGTCGGCATTCTCACCACCCTCTTCACGGCCATGTTTTGCAGCCGCTGGATCTTTGATCTTTATCTGCAAAACCGTGTCATTAAGCGCTTGAGCGTCTAGGGGATAACGATGCAAATCATCAAACCAAACACGAATATCAACTTTGTCGGTCATAAAAAACTGGCGATTACATTTTCCTGGATATTGATCATCATCGGCATCTTCTCCATGGTCTCCAAAGGCGGACTCAATCTCGGTCTCGATTTTGCCGGCGGCTCTTTGGTGCAGGTCAAGATGAATAAGGTCACGACCGCTGCTGAGATGCGAGAGACCCTTTCACCCTTAGAACTGAAAGGGATGACGATTCAACAGGTCGGGGATCTTTCTGATGAGTTCTTGATTAAAGCCCAGGAATCGAGCAGCAAGACCGAAAGTCTGGCCAATAACGTCCAGCAAGCACTTGAGGGCCATTACGGTGCCGGAACGGTCGATATTCGTCGTGCTGAGATGGTCGGGCCGCAGGTCGGCAAGGATTTGCGCTATAAAGGGATGATGGCAATCGTTTATTCGATTATCGGCATGCTCATTTATATCACTTTTCGTTTCGAATTCCGTTTCGGGGTCGGGGTGGTCATCGCCCTGTTTCATGATGTGCTGATTACCCTGGCATTCTTCTCGGTCTTCAATAAAGAGATTGACTTGACGGTTGTGGCCGCTTTTTTGACGATTGTCGGTTATTCGGTGAATGATTCAGTGATCATTTGTGACCGTATCCGTGAAAATATGACCCGGCATGTTGGTAACAAGCTCGAATGGATTATCAATCGCAGCCTCAATGACACCCTGTCCCGCACGGTCATGACCTCGGGGATTACTCTCCTCAGCGTCCTTGCCCTCTATCTTTTCGGTGGGGAAGTTCTCAGCAACTTTGCCATGGCAATGATTATCGGCATTATCATCGGTACCCATTCATCGATCTTTGTGGCGGCGCCGGTCATCCTCTATTTTGACAAGGATAAAGATAAAACCGCCGCTGTCCCTGCGACGGTTAATTCATAATTCAAGGAGCATACATGAAGAATAAAGATACGGTTCTTTTTGTCGTTGTCGCTCTCATCGTTGGCCTGCTTGTCGGTGTTATGGTCAGTAAAGGCAAGGACAAAAGCTCGTCGGCTCCGTCGATCGCCGCCCCGGGGGGGGGAGCGCCAGTGAACGCCCAGCAAACCATCAAGATGCTGGAAAACCTCGTTGCCAACGATCCGCAAAATCGCAAGGCCTGGGTCGAACTCGGGAATAACTACTTCGATTCGCAGATGCCGGCGAAATCGATCGAGGCTTACGCCAAGGCGCTGGAGCTCAATCCCAACGACCCCAACGTCTTGACCGATCAGGGAGTCATGTATCGCCAGCTCGGCTGGTTTGACAAAGCGATCGAGAATTTCACGAAAGCAAATAGTCTCGATCCTCGTCATATTCAGAGCCTCTTCAATACCGGAATCGTTTATCGCCACGACCTGCAGGATTACGTCAAAGCGACAGAAGTCTGGAAAAGATACCTGGAGATCAACCCGACCGGCGAGACTGCTGACCGGATTCGCGAAGAGATCCGGCTGATGGAGGCGCAACCGGTGATCCCTGCCGGCCAGATGCGCATGCCGCCGCAAGTTAAATAATGCTCCTCTCAAGGCGGGCCGGGTCCTTCCCGGCCCGCCTCTTCGCAGGCACAGTTATGCGGCGTTCTCTCTTATTTCTTCTCCTCTTTTTCTGTCTCGCTTCCTGTCACACTTTGGCTCCCCCGCGTCTCATTTCAACGGAAATCACCGGCAACGAATTATGGAGCGGCCGCATCGAGATTGATGGCGATGTCGTTATTGCCGAAAATGCCAGCGTCCGCATCGCCCCGGGAAGCGAGATCGTTTTTCTCCCCCCCTCCGCGGGAAAAGACCGTCTGACTGATCACCCGCACTTTGTCGGCAGTGAACTGATCGTGCGTGGTCGCCTCCTCGCCGAAGGGACTGCAGCAGCGCCGATTACCTTTCGCGCCCTCGATCCTGCGGCGCCGGCCGGGAGCTGGGGGGCGATCAATCTTGTGCAGTCGGCCGGGAGTCGCTTTTCGCATTGCCGTTTTACCCAGGCCGACAGTGCGCTGCACAGCCAGGAAGCGGATGTTGAGGTTGTCTGTTCGACCTTTAGCCGTAATCTTGTCGGCGTCCGTTTTCACAGCAGCCGGATCAAGGTGTCCAACAACACTTTTCGCGGTAATGGGACGGCGATCCGTTTTCATTTCGGCGCGCCGGTGATCGAAGGCAACCTGTTGATGGAAAATGACAAAGGGCTCTTTGTCACCTCCTTCCCCCGTGACTACCGGATTTCCGGAAATGCGATTTTGGCCAGCCGCGAGTTTCAGGTGGTCCTCGGCGAAGAAGTGCCGGACGATCTCCTGCTGCCGGGAAATTACTGGGGAAGCGTCGACCCAATGGAGATCCGCAGCCACTTCTTTGACGGCCAGGAAACAGATTACCTCGGTCTGGTCGATTTCGAACCCTTCCTGTCCACCCCGCCGCCGGCGCCGGAGACCTTATGCAAACCGTAACCGCGCGCCGTTGGCAAGAGCGCAGTAGTTCGCCCGATCCTGCCTCCGTCCAAGAGTTGGTCAGTGGGCTTCAGGTCGATCGTTTGACGGCGCATCTCCTTGCCCAGCGTGGTGGTGCCGATCTGACTGCTGCCCGCGATTTTCTTGAGCCCCGTTTGCAGCAGCTCCCGGATCCTTTTCTGATCGGTGAGATGGAGGCCG
The DNA here is from genome assembly GCA_014859605.1 of Desulfuromonadales bacterium. Classification (GTDB taxonomy): domain Bacteria; phylum Desulfobacterota; class Desulfuromonadia; order Desulfuromonadales; family UBA2197; genus UBA2197. The sequence goes on along the minus strand of JACUTW010000001.1, from coordinate 40,835 downwards.
CGGTCACCCGTCTCGTTGTTGCCATCCAGGGCGGCGAGAAGATCGCGATTCATGGCGATTACGATGTCGATGGCATCAGCGGCACCGCGCTCCTCGTCGAAGGCTTACGGGCCTTGGGGGCCGAAGTCGATTACTTTATCCCGTTGCGACTGCGCGATGGCTACGGCCTTTCCGCCGATCATCTCCGCCAGGCCGTTGCGGCCGGTGCTCGGGTCGCTGTCTCTGTCGATTGCGGCATCTCTGCGGTTGACGAGGCCGAGGTGGCCCGGCAACTCGGTCTCGATCTGATCATCACCGATCACCATCAACCCCCCGCCATCCTCCCGGCCGCCTGCGCCATCGTCAATCCCCATCTCCCCGATTCTCTTTATCCGGATAAAGAGCTTGCTGGCGTCGGCGTCGCGTTTATGCTCTTGGTCGCCCTGCGCAGTCGCTTGCGAGACAGTGGCGCCTTTGCGGCCAAGCCGGAGCCCGATCTCCGTTACAGTCTCGATCTCGTCGCTTTGGGGACGATTGCCGATGTCGTGCCGCTGCGGGGCGTCAACCGGATCTTGACCCGCATCGGCCTCGCAATCATCAATCAAGGGCAACGTCCCGGCTTGAAGGCGCTTGCAGTCGCAGCCGGCATTCGTCAGGTCACCTGCGGCAATGTTGCTTTCAGCCTGGCTCCCCGCCTTAATGCTGCCGGCCGGCTGGAAGATGCCAACCTTGGCGTCGAGCTGTTGCTTGGCAGTGACGGGGCGCGGGCAACCGAGCTGGCCGCTCTTCTCGACGGATTTAACCGCGAACGGCAGGGGGTGGAACAGCAAGTTCTCGCCGAAGCGATTGCCCAGGTGGAAGCCGGGAAGGGGGGAGAGTTTTCCCTTGTCCTTGCCGGCGAAGGCTGGCATCCCGGTGTTATCGGCATCGTCGCCAGTCGCCTGGTCGAGCGCTACCATCGCCCGACCGTGCTGATTGCTGTCGATGGTGAAACCGGCAAGGGGTCGGCGCGGTCGATTCGCGGCCTCCATCTTTACCAAACTTTGCAGGCTTGCACCGCCGATCTTGCTGGTTACGGCGGCCACGCCTTTGCCGCCGGTCTCTCGATTGCCGCCGAGCGCATCGACTCTTTTGTCGTCGCCTTTGAACAGGCTGCTGCCGCGGTCTTGAGCGCCGATGATCTTCTCCCCGTCCTCCTGTATGATGGTGAAGTTTTGATCGAAGATCTCTCCCTGCCGATTCTTGCAGATCTCCAACGCCTCAGCCCCTTTGGCGCCGGCAATCCCGAGCCTCTCTTTCTGCTGCGCAACGCCCGGGCCCAGCAAGTGACTCCCTGCGGCACCGGTCATCTCAAGTTTTCCATCCGGCAAGGGGGTTCTTCTCTCCCCTGCATCGCCTTCTCTTATCCACCGCATTGGGCCGAATTCCTCCCCGGCGAGATCGATCTGCTGGTCACTCTCCAGAGTAACGAGTGGAAAGACCGGGTTTCGCTGCAACTGCGCGTTAAAGATATTCGTCCTGCTCAGGATGCCTAACCGGCGGAATTTCTTCTTCCAACTACGTAAAACCTCCAGGGAATAAAAAAGGCCGACTCATTACGAGCCGGCCTTTTCCAATGGTAAAATCGCCCTTACGACAATCCGCACTTTTTAGCGAGCCGTTCCCAGGCCGGGAAGCTGCGGCGGATGATGTTTATATCGATGCAGTAAGCGATACGGAAATAACCGGGGGCGCCAAAACCGGTTCCGGGGACGAGGAGGATCTTCTCCTCCTGCGCAAGGTTGACAAAGGCGATATCGTCGGCCAAAGGCGAGCGGGGAAAGAGGTAGAAGGCGCCATCCGGTTTGGTCAGGGTGAAACCGAGGGCGGTCAAGTGGTTATAAAGGAGATCGCGTTTTTGTTGATATTCGTTGATATCGACGCTCTCCTCTTGCAACTTGGCCACGAGGCGCTGCATCAGGGCCGGGGCGTTGACAAAGCCGAGAACGCGATTGCAGAAGATTGCTCCGTCGATGAAGGAAGTGACTTCATCGAGCTGCGGATTGGCGGCGATGTAGCCGATGCGCTCGCCGGGGAGGGCAAGATCTTTGGAGTGGGAGGTGGCGATGATGCTGTTTTGAATGCAGTCAAAGATCGGCGGCACCTGGTGGCCGTCATAGGCGAGACGGGCGTAGGGCTCGTCGGAGATGACATAGATGGTCTGGTTGAATTCCTTCTCCTTAACGGCGAGGAGGGCAGCCAGAGCGCAGAGATCGGCCTGCGGATAGATGACCCCGGTCGGGTTGTTCGGTGAATTGATGATAATCGCTTTGGTCTGGGCGCTGATCGCCGCGGCAATGGCAGGGAGATCGAGCTGGAAGGTGTCACGGTTGGTCCAGACCGCTTTGGTGGTGCCGCCGTGGTTGTCGACATAGAACTTGTATTCGACAAAATAAGGGGCAAGAATGATCACCTCGTCACCGGGGTTGAGGATCGTCTTCAGGATAACGTTGAGGGCGGCACCGGCACCGCAGGTCATCACTACCTGCTCGGCATTGACGCGGGTCTGGCCGCGCTTGCTCACGGCGGCAGCAACGGCGGCCCGGGTCTCTTCGAAGCCAGCGTTGCTCATATAGCGATGCATCCCCGGCAGGGGCTGTGCGGCGAGTTGAAGAAGTTCACGACGAAAAGCTTCCGGCGGCTCGACCGAAGGGTTGCCGATGGTAAAATCAAAGACCTGGTCATCGCCGTGGATCGCCCGCAGCCGCGCCCCTTCTTCAAACATCTTGCGAATCCAGGAAGAACCTTCGATACAACGTTGGACTTTACTTGCAATGGCCATAATTGACTCCTTGATTTTTGTGCCAAAAAGATGGCGCAGTCTAGCGATATCAGCGGCGGCGGTCAAGAGCTCAGAAGAGGTAAGCCGCGGCTTTTCATGGCGTTCGTGTAATCTTCCGACGGCGGATTGTTTTTTTTGCGTTATATTTAGAAAAGCCTGATTAAGAGCTGTAGAATAGTCTTCAGTTAAAGTGTTGATTATCCTTCATCCGGATGAAGACGACGCTGGAAAATCAACTAAAAGACTGATATTAATAGATTAAATTTATTGGTACGGCTCCTGCTATATAGGTGAGCAACGCACAACCAAAGAGGTGGAGATGAAACGAATCGCAATTGTTCTGTTCGGGATAACTTTATTCCTGACCGCCCATCCCCCGCAGGGTGCAGCCACTGCGCCGCTCAGCGAGGTTGAAGCCCTGGTCGCCGAAGCTTTGACCAATAACCCCGAGATCGCCGCGAGTCGCGAGAAGTGGCAGATGCTCGTTGCCAAATCGCAACAGGCCGGTGCTCTTGACGATCCGATGCTGATGCTGAAGATTCAAAATGCCATGATCAATGATCCACTTGCTTTTGACAAGGACCCGATGACCGCCAAGGTCATCGGTATCAGTCAGATGCTCCCCTTTGCTGGCAAGCGCGATCTGCTGCGCACCGTAGCAGCACAGAATGCGAAATCAGTCGAATGGGAGCATGCCGAGCGCAAAGTGGAGTTGCGGCGGATGGTTCTTGATGCCTGGGCGCAGCTGGCCTTGGTGAATAATTCGTTACGTCTGGTGACGGAGAATATAGCTCTGCTCGACAGTGTCAATCGCCTGGCTGAGACTGGTTACAGCACCGGCATGGTGCGGCAGAATGACGTCCTGCGCTCGCAGCTGGAGCGCAGTCGTATGGAGGAGATGCGCATTGGTTTGGAACAGCGCCAGAAGAGTCTGGCCGCCATGTTCGCTGCTTTGCTGCATCGGTCGATGGATGCGCCGCCGCCGCGAGCAAGTGCGACGATTGTGCCGGTGGCGCAAACCGCTGCCGAGCTCGAAGAACTCGCCTTCCGTTCCCGTCCGGAGCTTTTGGCCCGCAGCGCCCGTCTGGAGCAGGCGCAAAGCAGTGAAAACCTCGCCCGGCGTGAATATTATCCCGATTTTACCCTCTCCTTTGAATACATGCAGCGCGATGCTTTTAGCGGCAATCCTGGGTCGATGGGGGAGGATATGTACAGTGCCGGCGTGAGTTTTAATCTCCCGGTGCAACGCCAGGCCCGGCGAGCCATGGTGGCCGAGGCGCAGGCGCAGGGTAAGATGGCAGCGGCTGAAATCGAACAGTTACGGCATGAAATCCGCCGCGGCATCAGTGATACTCTGGCTCGACTGAACGCCAGCGCGGCCATGGCTGAGCTCTACGAAAGCGGGATGATTCCGCAAGCGGAATTTGCGTCCGAATCGCTCCTCTCCTCGTACGAAGTGGGGAAGGGGGATTTGATGAACGTTCTCGACAGCCGCATGCAGCTCTTTGGCGTGCGCCAGCGTTACTATGAATTCGTCGCTGAAAACCAGATGCAACGTGCCGAACTGGAGGCGCTGGTCGGCGCCCGGATCGATTGAGAAAGAGGACAAGATGAAACAGAAGATCGTCATCCCCATCGTGCTATTGGCCATCCTCGGCTTCACTGTCGGCGGCTACCTGGTCGGTCGCCACAGTCACGACTTCCCGCCCGACACAGCCACCGTCAGCGAAAATGATGAAGCGCATCAATGGACCTGCAGCATGCACCCCTTCATCATTCGCGATAAACCGGGTCTCTGTCCGATCTGTGCCATGGACCTGGTGCCGGTGAAGAAGGATGCCGGCGGCTCGACGGAGCAGAAGATTACCCACTGGGTCTCGTCGATGGATCCGACCTATGTTCGGGATGCACCGGGCAAGGACGCCATGGGGATGGACCTGGTACCAGTCTACGACAAGAGCGGGGGCGGGGGCGGAGTGACCATCGACCCGGCGACGAGTCAGAATATGGGAGTGCGGATTGCAACCGTGGTGCGGCAGGACATTTCCCGCAGCATCAAGACCGTTGGCGTTGTCACTGCCGATGAATCGCGGCAGAGTTCGATCAACAGCAAGGTTGAGGGCTGGATCGAAAAGCTTTATGTCGATCAGACCGGCAAACCGGTGCGAAAAGGGGCACCGCTGCTGGAGATCTACAGCCCGGATCTGGTCTCAGCGCAGCAGGAATACCTCCTGGCGCTGCGCAACAGTGAACGCCTCGCTGATAACCTTTATCCCGAGATTGCCCAAGGGGCGCAGCGTTTGCGTGACGCTGCCCGCACCCGACTTAAATACTGGGATATCTCCGACAGTCAGATCAGCGCGCTGGAGCAAAGCGGTGAACCCCGCAAGACCCTGACCCTTTACAGCCCGATGGGCGGGATTGTGATGATGAAGAATGCTCTCCCCGGCATGCGGGTCATGCCCGGCGAGGAACTGCTGCAGATCACCGATCTTGCGAAGATCTGGGTCGATGCCCAACTTTACGAATATCAGCTGCCGGCGGTGCAGGTCGGCCAGAGTGCCGAGATTATCCTCCCCTACAGCCTCGGCACGGTGCTGCGCGGCAAGATCGCTTACGTCTACCCGACCCTGTCGGGCGAGACCCGCACCGCCCGTGCCCGTATCGAGCTCGCCAATCCTGGCCTCGAACTCAAGCCGGAGATGTACGTCGATGTGCGCATCGCCGGAGCGCCGCAGGCCGCCGCTCTCGTTATCCCCACCGAGGCGATCCTCGATTCCGGCGAACAGCAGACCGTCTTTGTGGCGCTGGGCGAAGGGCGTTTTGAGCCGCGGATCGTCCGCACCGGCGTGAAGGACGAAGACGGTAACGTCGAGATCCTTGACGGCTTGCGAGAAGGAGAACAGGTGGTGATCTCGGCTCAGTTCATGCTCGATTCCGAAAGCCGATTGCGCGAGGCGTTGCAGAAGATGAGTGCCCCGCCGGCTGCGGAACCAAAAGAGGCCCTGGACGATTTGTTTAAATAAGAGTGTAGGGGCACGGCGTGCCGTGCCCGTTTCGATACATTCAATCGGGCACGGCGCGCCGTGCCCCTACGAATTCGCCGTTATCCGGTACAGAACGGAATTCTCATGCTCGAAAAAATAATCGCCTGGTCCCTGCGCAATACCTTCATGGTCGTCCTCGCCACCCTCTTTCTGGTGATTGGCGGGATCTATTCCCTGAAAAATACGCCGCTTGACGCCATCCCCGACCTTTCGGATGTGCAGGTCATCGTCTTTACCGAATATCCCGGCCAGGCGCCGCAGGTAGTCGAGGATCAGGTCACTTACCCGCTCACTACCCGCATGCTCTCGGTGCCGGGGGCAAAGACGGTGCGCGGCTACTCCTTTTTTGGCTACTCCTTTGTCTATATCATCTTCGAGGACGGCACCGACCTTTACTGGGCGCGTTCGCGGGTCCTCGAATCGCTCAGTACCCTTGCCGGCCGCCTTCCCAAAGGGGTGAATCCCACCCTCGGCCCCGATGCCACCGGTGTCGGCTGGGTGTATGAATACGCCTTGACCAGCGACCGCCACGACCTGCAGCAGTTGCGCTCCATCCAGGATTGGTTTCTGCGCTATGAGCTGACCTCGGTCGACGGTGTCTCCGAGGTGGCCAGCCTTGGCGGCTTTGTCAAAGAGTATCAGGTCCTCGTCGACCCGAACAAACTTCAGGCCTACATGATCCCGATCAGCGAGCTGATGATGGCGATCGAGAAGAACAATCTTGATGTCGGCGGCGGAGCGATCGAGAGCGGCGAGACCGAATATGTCCTGCGCAGTCGCGGCTACATCAAGTCGGTGGAAGATATCCGCAACATCGTCGTCATGGCTTCACCGCAAGGGACGCCGATCCTGGTGCGTGATCTTGCCGAGGTGCGCATCGGCCCGGAGATGCGGCGCGGGGTCGCTGAACTCGACGGCCAGGGGGAAGTGGTCGGCGGCATCGTTGTCATGCGTTTCGGTGAAAATGCCCTTGCCACCATCGAAAATGTCAAGGCCAAGCTTACAGAACTGCAGGCCGGACTCCCGGAAGGGGTGAAGATCATCCCGGTCTATGACCGCTCCGGGCTGATCGAGCGGGCGGTCTCGACTCTCAAGGAGAAACTTCTTGAGGAGAGTATCGTCGTCGCCTTGGTCACCCTCCTCTTCCTTTGGCACCTCCCCAGCGCCTTTGTCGCCATCTTTACCCTGCCGGTGGCGATCCTCATGGCTTTCACTATCATGCATGCCCAAGGGATCAACGCCAATATCATGAGCCTCGGCGGCATCGCCATCGCCATCGGCGCGATGATCGACGCGGCGATCATCATGATCGAAAATGCCCACAAGCACCTGGAACGGGATCGCGGCAAAAAGCCGCATGGCCAGATCATCCTTGATGCCGCCAAAGAGGTCGGACCGACCCTCTTCTTCTCGCTGCTGGTCATCACCGTCTCCTTCTTCCCGGTCTTTACCCTGCAGGAGCAGGCAGGGCGGATGTTCAAGCCCCTCGCCTACACCAAGACCTACGCCATGGGCGCCGCCGCCCTCCTGTCGATCACTCTGGTGCCGGTCCTGATGCTTTGGCTGGTGCGCGGCAAGATCAAGCCGGAAGAAGCGAATCCGATCAACCGCTTCCTGATTCGCATCTATCATCCGATGGTCGATTTCGTCCTCAAATGGCGGGTGGCGACCCTTACCGTTGCCCTGGTGGCGGTCCTCTCTATCGCCTGGCCGTTGAGCAAGATGGGGTCGGAGTTCATGCCCCCCCTTTACGAAGGGGATCTACTTTACATGCCGACGACCCTGCCCGGGCTCTCGGTGACCAAAGCCAAGGAGTTGCTGCAGCAGACCGACCGGATCATCCGCCAGTTTCCCGAAGTCGAGCGGGTCTTCGGCAAGATCGGGCGGGCTGAAACCGCTACCGATCCGGCGCCGATGATGATGATCGAGACGACGATCATGCTCAAGCCCGAAGAAGCATGGCGCGACGTGCCGGTGCAGCGGTTTTATTCGGGCTGGCCGGATTTTCTTAAGCCGCCGCTGCGTCTGATCCTTCCGGAGAGTCGGCGGATTACCGTCAAGGAACTCTCCGCTGAGCTCAACCGGGCGATCCAGTTCCCCGGTCTGACCAACGCCTGGACGATGCCGATCAAGACCCGCATCGACATGCTCTCCACCGGCATCAAGACCCCGGTCGGGATCAAGATCATGGGGCCGGACCTCGCTGTCCTGTCCCGACTCGGCGAAGAGGTCGAAGCGGTGGTCCGCACCGTCCCCGGCACCCTCTCGGCGATTGCCGAGCGCACTGTCGGCGGCTCTTATCTCGACTTCACCATCGACCGCGCCGCCGCCGCCCGTTACGGCATCAGCGTCGATGCGATTCAGCAGACTTTCCAAACCGCCATCGGCGGCATGGCGGTCTCGGAGACCGTCGAAGGGCTGGAGCGCTACCCGATCAGCGTCCGCTATTTCCGTGACTTCCGCAGTGACCCTGAGGCCCTCGGTCGCGTTCTGGTCGGCGCTGCCGGCGGTCGACAGATCCCGCTGGCGCAGCTCGGGACTTTTGCGGTCAAGCGTGATGCCGACAGTATCAAGAGCGAGAATTCACGGCGCACCGCCTGGGTCTACATCGATCTGGAGGGGAGCGATATCGGCTCTTACGTCACCAGCGCCAAGGAAGCGGTTGAGAAGCACGTGCAGTTGCCGCCGGGCTACAACCTGGTCTGGAGCGGCCAGTTCGAATACATGGAGAAGGCCAAAGAGCGGCTGCTGCTGATTATCCCCCTGACGATCCTGGTGATCTTTGTCATTATCTACATCAGCACCAAGAGTTTGATCAAAACCGGCATCGTCTTTCTTGCCGTCCCCTTTTCTCTGGTCGGGGCCTTCTGGTTCCTTTACCTGCTCGGTTACAACACCTCGATTGCGGTCTGGGTCGGGATTATCGCCCTCGCCGGCCTCGATGCCGAGACCGGTGTGGTCATGCTTCTGTACCTCGATCTGGCTTACAAAAACTGGCAGGAGAAGGGGCGGATGCTCACTCTCGGTGACCTGAAACAGGCGATCCACCACGGCGCCGTCAAACGCATTCGTCCCAAAGTCATGACAATCACCGTCATCATCGCCGGTCTGTTGCCGATCATGTGGAGTCATGGTGCCGGTGCCGACGTTATGAAGCGTATTGCCGCACCGATGGTCGGCGGGGTCGTCACTTCGGGCATCATGGAACTCCTCGTCTATCCGGTAATCTTTTATCTATGGCGGGGACGGAGTCTGAAAAAGAGCCAGGAACCGACGGCGCCGGGCGATATTGAAGAGTAGGGAAGGGGAGCACGTCTGTGTTGCTTTGTCCCTGCGATCATAAACCACTAACCAAAACAGGAGAAAGATCATGAAAAAGACATTGTTCACAAGCTGTCTGGTTGTTTTGCTTGCCCTTCCGGGAATCAGCTTTGCCATGAAACACGATATGGCGGGGATGGACCATGGCAGCATGAGCAAAAAAGGGGACATTCACAAAGGGATGATAACGGTCGGTGAACAGACCGTCGACGGGGTCAAGGCGGTGGTCTACCTCAACGATGTCAAGGCAACCATGGCAAAGATGGGGATGAAAGAGACCCATCATCTGATGATTCACTTCTATAATGCCAGGGACGGCAAGACCATCGAAGAAGGGGTGGTCGCTGTCAAGATCAAAGGACCGGACGGCAAAGAGGGCAAGGCGATCAAGATGATCGGCATGGATGCGCATTTTGGCGCTGACATTGTTCTTGACCGCAAAGGTGCGTATCACTTCGCGGTGGGCACGCAGTTGGCTGATGGTGTGAAACGCCAGTTTGAGCTTAAATACGAAATCAAATAGCTGGATTCAATGACCAAACCGTAGTTACAAGTCTTCAGCGACGAACTCTCGGGTTCGTCTGGTTTTGTCTGAACTGTCGGGCTGGTAGAAATTCGAACTGGTAAATAAAGACAACAGGGGACACGCATCAGTTTGGCGCGTGTCCTCTGTTGTCTTTGCAGTGCGCAACGCCGCGAAAAAAGTTTTCAGAATCGTACCTGCAGCCCCCCTCCCCAACGATAATCGGAGTGCCACTCACTGCGCAGGCTCCAGGATTTACTCAAGGTGTAAGAGAGTCCGGCCCGATACTCCCAGAAGTGCTCGCTATCGTACTCGATGTGGCCATGCAGAGCGAGGCGCGGCAGCAAGTGGAAGGATTTGCTCATCTCGACCCGACTTTCGCCGTCGCTGCCAATCAGGGCCGTGGTCTCCAGAAGGAAGGGGAGCAGGTAGTGGATGCCGGCCACAGCGCGATTTTTATCACGGATGTTGCCGAATTCGCCGCCGGCAAAGAGAGTGAAGAAGCGGTTGTGATAACGCTCCCAAGTGAAGAGAGCTTCCCAATCGGTCCCTTCCACCTCTTGCCAGCCGGCTTTCCATGCTGCAGTCAGGTTGTTGCGGGTATTGGCGCTCGTCAAAAATCCTGAACTCATGTTGCTGAGAATGTCTGTTTCGCCCCAGAAATACCAGGGATCATGGTAAATCCGGGGCCGAAGAAGCGCGAGCTCAGGTGAGAGGGGGAAATCTTCATAGTGAATGACTCGTGCCATGCCGCTATCCATGTGATAAAGGAGGTGGCAGTGGAAGAACCAGTCACCGATTTCATCGGCAGCAAATTCAATGATTGTCGTTGCCATGGGTGGGACATCGACGGTGTGTTTGAGCGGTGCATGTTCTTCCTGACCGTTGATAACCCGGAAGAAATGGCCGTGCAAATGGATCGGGTGGTGCATCATCGTGCGGTTGATCATGATGAAGCGGACGGTTTCACCGGCACGGATCAAGATATCATCACTCTCCGCGAGGGGGATGTTGTCGAAAGACCAGACGTAGCGGCTCATGTCACCGTCGAGGGTGAGGCGAATTTCGCGGTAGGGCTGATCTGCAGGGAGAGCGGTCGACTGACGCGCGCGCAGGCGGGAGTAGGGTGACCAGGGGCGCTCAGGGTCCATGCCGTCAATGGCGAGTTGCCCGGCCATGGCCACATCGCCTCCCAGAAGCCGGAAGTCGGTGCGGTGTCCCCGCCCGTCGCGGCGGGGGAGTGCGACAGAAGGGGGGACCGGAGCTGCTGCCTGCGACATGTGATGACCGGCATGCGCCATTTCTTCGTCATGCTCCATTGCCATCATGGCATGATCCATCTCCATCGGATCAGAGTGGTCCATATCCATGCCGTGCATACCGGGTTGGTCAAAGTGACCGGCCGCGACCATTGCATCGGTCATCCCCGTACTCCCTTCCGGGGTGAGGGCGAAGAGCTGGTGCAGAGAGCCACTACCCATGCCGGCATAGAGGTTGGGCTTGGGAACGACCGGGGCAGGGTGACGTTCGCCGCTGCCGATCCAGACCGAGGCGTAACCCGAGCCATCGTGAGCGGTGGCGCGCAGTTCGTAAGTCCCATCCGTGGGGACGGTGATGAGGACGTCATAGGTCTCTGCCACTGCGATCAGCAGGCGCTGCTCCTCGACAGGTTCGACCGGCTGACCGTCGGTACTGATGATCTGCAGTGGTCCGCCGGCGAATTCCAGGAAAAAGTAGCTGGTTGATGAGCCGTTGATCAGGCGCAGTCGCAGCGTATCACCTCGAGCTGCGTCCAAGGCGATCTCCGGAGCACCGTTGGCGAGAAAATAGTCGTAGGCGACATCAGCGATATCCATAGACGGCATCCGCTGCAGATCCCGTTTCAAGTAAGCGCCGAGTAGGCCAAGCCTGGCGGCGCCGATCAGGCTCTGGGCGCTCCCCTTCTCCAGAGCAAAGCGTTCGCTCCCCCGTTTGAGGGTACGCATGACCTCATGTGGATCTTCGTCGGTCCAGTCAGAGAAGAGGATCACCTCTTCGCGATCTGCCGGATCCGCTTCGGGCTCGCGCGGGGTGATGACGATGGCGCCATAGAGGCCGCTCTGTTCCTGCATGCCGCTATGGGAGTGATACCAATAGGTGCCGCTTTGGCGAAGGGGAAATTCATAGGTGAAGGTCGCACCGGCGGCAATAGGCGGGAAGCTCAAAAGCGGCACTCCGTCCATATCTGGCGGGACGAGAATACCGTGCCAGTGGATAGAGGTCTCTTCCGGCATGGCGTTGTGCACCCGGATGCGGGCAAGATCTCCTTCGCTGAAGCGTAGGGTTGGGCCGGGGATGGTGCCATTGATAGTCATCGCCGCGGCCGGCTTGCCGGTCATGTTGAGGTGTTGGCGGGCAACAGTCAGATCATATTCAATGATCGCGGCCCAAAGGGGGGCGGGAATGAGGAGTGCGCCGACCAAAAGTGTCTTGATTAAATTTTTTGTGAAGTGTAGAGACATAAGGATCAACCCTTCGCCATCTGGAATATTTCTCTGAATTTTAACGGAATTTTGCCAAAAGGCCAGAACTGCTTCACATCGCACATTTTCAGCAGTGCTATGATACTGCGAATATTCAGTTTAATCCTTATTTTTTTTTGCGGATATCGTCATGACATTTTTTTTAAAGAAACCCCGGCAGGTCTTTTTCTGTATGCTCTTTTGTTTCAGTACGGTCGCGTCTCTACACGCGTCAGCCGCAACTCTCGATCCGCAGGCGATCCAGACGTCGATCTTCGCTGCAGAACGGTTGCAACTGACAGCAGAGTATGCGCAGCGCCACTACGGCGCCGCCACCTCCATTCTGAGCAAGCCGCAGATGATCGTCGTCCATTACACAACCATTCCGACGCGGGAAAAATCTCTGGATTTCTTCCGTCCTCCCCGTATTGATCAGCAGATCCGGGGGGATATTGCCGGCGGCGGGGAGGTGAATGTATCGGCGCACTACCTGGTTGACCGCGACGGTAGCCTGTATCAACTCGCTGCAGAGGATGTTTTGTGCCGGCATATCATCGGCTTTAATCATACGGCCATCGGCATCGAGAATATTGCCGTTGATGCCGATGATCTGACGCTGGCCCAGCTCGAAGCCAATGCTGCCCTCATCAGCCGCATTGTGCAGCGCCAGGCGTCGATTCGTTTTCTTATCGGTCACCATGAATACCGTGATAACACTTTGCTGCATTATCAACTTTACCGCGAAGATGACACTACGTATCGTTTTACGGATAAAGTCGATCCCGGTTCTGTCTTTATGAGCCGGCTCCGGGCTTTACTGGCGGAACGATACGATCTGCGCTTGCAAAAGTAACGATCCAACAGAAAAGATTGTCATTCCCGAGTGTTTTATCGGGAATCCAGACTTTAAACCCATGGATCCCCGATAGAACCCTGCGGGGATGACAGAGAAAATTTGCGACCGCATTAAAAGTAACAATCCAACAAAAAAGCCCACCGGATAACCGGCGGGCTTTTTTGTTGGAGATGAAAGATTACTGCGAGAACTATTCGCAGAGATCGACTTTGACATCCCAGTTCTTGAGTTTCATGGTGCCGTTCTTCTCAAGATTGAGGTGCATCTTGAAAGCGCGATCCCAAAGCTGCGGCTCGTGCCCGACGTTACGCTTGAGGCAGTCGGCTTCAGCAATGTTCAGATACTCGTTGAGCTGGTCTTTGTACTCCGGATGGGCGCACTTCTCGATGATGCGACGGGCGCGGTCCTTTGGAGCCAAGCCGCGGACGTCGGCCAGACCCTGCTCGGTGATAACGCAGTCGAGGTCGTGCTCGGTGTGGTCGATGTGCGAGCAGTGCGGAACGACGCAGGAGATACCGGTCGGATCGGTCTTGGAAGGCCGGCTCGACGGGGTGTGCATCATCTTCAGGTAGCCGTTGCGCAGGAAGTCGCCAGAACCGCCGAGACCGTTGATCATGCGGGTACCGCCGACCAGGGTGGAGTTGGCGTGAGCGTAGATGTCAATCTCAACCGGGGTATTCATGGCGATACACCCCAAACGACGGATCGGCTCCGGCGCGTTGGAGATCGACAGGGGGCGCAGGGTGATCTTGTCGAAATACTTGTCCATGTTGGCAAAGAACTTCGGGAAGCCCGGCTCTGCCGAGAGGGAGAGGGAACAGGAAGAAGCGGCATCGAGTTTGCCGGAATCGAAGAGGTCGAGCATGGTATCCTGCAGAACCTCGGTGTAGACGGTGAGATTGCTGAAGGGACCTTTGGCCAGACCGCCGATTACGGCGTTAGCGATGGAACCGACGCCCGACTGGATCGGCAGGAGGTTTTTCGGCAGGCGACCAGCCTTCACTTCGTGGGTGAAGAAGTCGATAACATGGCCAGCGATCGCTTCGGAGGTGTCATCCTGCTCTGCAAAGGCGCGACCCTGGTCGCGGAGTTTGGACTCGACGATGGCAACGATTTTGCTCGGATCGCAGGGGCAGTAGGTGGTGCCGATGCGGGAATCAGCCTTGGTGATGTTAAGCACCTGACGATTCGGCGGGTGGTTACAGGAAACGATGTCGTGGATCCCCTCGAAGGAGGGCTGTCCGGTGTTGACCTCGACGATGATCTTGTCGCAGATCATGAGAATTTCAGGGATAACGCCGCAGGACGAGGTCGGAATCAGGCCGCCGTCTTCGGTGATGCCTGAAACTTCGATGATGGCGAGGTCAAGCTTGCCGCTCGCCGAATCCTTGGTATAAAAACCGTAGCCGAGATCCTGGGCAAAGAGGGAAAGGTGCTTGTCGCCCATGCGGATGCGGCCGGCATTGATCCCTGCGGCGATGTTCTTGCCGGTCTGATAAGGCCAGCGACGATCGATCATGTCGTTGACCGCCCAGCGATCTTCGGTTTCAGCACCGACCGAGGCACCGATAAAGAGGTTGAATTTGAGTTTGCCCTGCAGGTTGTTCTTTTCGACATGCTCGGCCAGAGCGATGGGGACAACTTTAGGATAACCGGCCGGGGTAAAACCGGACCAACCAAGGTTCATACCATCTTTAAACATCGGGATGGTCTGCTCGGCAGTCATGACTTTACTCATCAGGGATTTACAACGTACGCGGTCTTGCAGTGTGCCATACTCGGACATAATTTTCTCTCCTTCATTGGAATAGGGGTCGCGTCATGATGAGTGCGCGCCGTTAATGCCAGTTTGACTACCAAAAGCGAGTGCGTATGCGCTCACCGCTTACAAAAACATACAAAATTTTTGTTCCGTAAAACCCGATTTTATCCGTGAATTCAAGACCTTCTTCAATGTAAAATTGCGTTACATTTTATATAGAAGCGGCATGAGCAAGTCAAGAAAAAAGGCGGCAGTTACGCCCTCTTCTCTTAAAACTTCTGTTCGAGAAGTTTCTGTGCCTTCTGTGTGTATTTGCTCTGCGGATACTCTTTGTAAAGGCGGTTGAACTGCTCTGCTGCTAACCCCCTTTTATCATTATCAAGGTAGGCGCTGCCAAGGATGAAATACAGCTCATCTCTGCGGCTAAAGTTCGGATAAACAGTGATTAATGGCTCCAGTCGAGCAATGGCCGCTGTCCCCACACCCCTTTTTTGGTAAAAAGCACCGATATGAAGTTCGTGTCCCGCCAGGTTCTCTTCCTCCTCGGCGATGAACTTTTCGATATCCGGACGTCTCGGATCGGTCGGGTAGCGGGACAGCAGGGTTTGAAAGGCTGAGAGGGCATTGCGCGTCGTTGTTTGATCCCGTTCCGGCGCCAGCATCTCGCGGTGATAAGAGACGCCGAGATTGTAGAGAACATTGGCAGTATTCGGGTCACCGGGATGGGCTTTAAGGTAGGCTTCATAAGCCACGGCTGCTTCGATATAACGTTCAGCGAGAAAATTGGCCTCGGCAATTTTGAGCTCGGCGAGTGCATTCATCTCTGGTGAAACGTAGCGTTCACGGACCTTTTCCCAGGCGGCAATGGCATCGTCATAACGGTTCTCGGCAAAGAAGGTTTCTCCTTCACTCATCAAAACTTCCGCTGAACGGGGCGGGGGGACGATACTGCTGCTGCAGGCAGTCATGAAAAAGAGGCAGAGGCTTGCTAAAAACAAAAAGCGCATGGAGGTTATCTTCCCCTGAAAGGTTTCGTACTTCTTAGCGGCAGTTTCCCTGCCGTTTGCCGGTCAAGGTATAAGTGCGCATCTCGGTCTCTTTTCCGGTGGCAGAGGTCATGGTCTGTACGGCCCCTTCGACTTTGTTGCTGTCGTAGGTGGCATTGCCGACACTGCGGGTGACAAACTCTTTTTCACGACACTCGGCGACCCAGAAGACGGTGTTCCCTTCGATCTCTTTGGTGAGGAGACGGCACCCCTCTTTTTTTGCGGGGATGGGGACCGGGTCGGTTTGGCTGAGGCAGAGCATCTGGACGATTGGCAGGAAATCAGCTGTTTTCGGGTTGATTTGCAAGGTAATGTTCCACGCACCTTCCTTTAGCGGGATCTCGTTCCTGGCCGCAAAACTGCTTAGGGGGAGAAAGAGCGCGAAAAAGATTGAGAGAGTTGTCCAGGACAGACGATGTAGCGACCTGGATTTTTCCGTTTGCGTATGCAGGCTATTTGGCAACTTAGTTCTCCAGAAGGTGTTGTATTAATATTTTGCTGCCGATCGCACATAAAATGAGCCCACCGAGGATCTCCACTCGCTTTCCCCAGATCGTCCCGCACCGTCGCCCGAGAAGTAGGCCGGCAACGGTGAGGATCCCGGCGACCAGGCCGATGATCAAGGCTGGAGTCCAGACCGAGATATTAAGCATCCCCAGACTCAAACCGACGGCAAGGGCGTCGATACTGGTGGCGACGGACAGAATGACCAGCGTCATTCCCCGTGTCGGATCTTTTCCGCCTTTCGTTTCATCGTCTTGAAAGGCTTCATAAAGCATCTTCCCCCCGACAAAAGCAAGCAGAGCAAAAGCGATCCAGTGATCGTAGGCCTGAATCCATCTCTGGACCGTCATGCCGGCGAGCCAGCCGAGGATCGGCATGAGCGCCTGAAAAAGACCAAAGTGGAAGCCGAGACGAAAGAGGTGTCTGCCGGTGAGGGGGGAAAGATTAATTCCCACCCCGAGTGCCACAGCAAAAGCGTCCATGGCAAGGGCGACGGCGAGTCCGAAGATGGTCAGCCAGTCCATGCGGTTGAAATGTCATCCTGAAGTGAGGGGGTCTCTGTCCTTGTAGGTTTTGCGATATTACCGACCTCTGAGTTGTGACACAAGCATAAAAACCCCGAAAGCTCGTTGCAGTCGTTAAATTTTGAAGCGGATTCTGTGGACTTTGTGGTAAAAAGGCACTGCAGTGCAGGGCGGTCGTGTGTCCCGAATAAGGCTAAAATCTTGATAGGTTTGCCGCGAGGTGAAGAGTTGTGAAGATGAAGGATTTTCTGAAAAGTTTTATCACGATTTTGCAGCAATTGCAGCGCAACCGCATGGCTCTGGCCGGAGTAACGATTGTCGTCTTTATGTTTCTCCTTGCCCTCTTTGCCCCGCTGTATAACCGCGACCCCGGTGCGATTGATATTACGCTACGGCTAATGCCGCCGGGGTGGGGACATCCCCTTGGCACCGACGACCTCGGCCGGGATGTTTTGGCCCGCATCCTTTATGGCGCGCGTATCTCCCTTCTCGTCGGCTTTGTTGCTGTCGGCATTGCCACCCTGATCGGCATCATTGTCGGTGCCATGGCCGGTTTTTATGGCCGATGGGTTGATGCTGTCCTGATGCGCTTTGTCGATATCATGCTCTGTTTCCCGACCTTTTTTCTCATCCTGGCGGTCATCGCTTTTCTGGAGCCCTCGATCTGGAATATCATGATCATTATCGGTCTGACCGGATGGATGGGGGTTGCCCGCCTGGTTCGTGCCGAGTTTTTGTCGTTGCGCAGCCGCGATTTTGTTGTTGCCGCCCAATCGATCGGGGCCTCGGACCAGCGCCTGATCTTTCGTCATATCCTCCCGAATGCACTGTCTCCGGTCATCGTTTCAGCGACACTGGGAGTGGCCGGGGCCATCCTCACCGAAAGCGCCCTCTCGTTTCTCGGGATTGGTGTGCAGCCCCCGACCCCTTCCTGGGGGAATATGTTGATCACCGGGAAGCAGACCCTCGGTTCGGCCTGGTGGCTTTCGGTCTTTCCCGGCATGGCTATTCTCGTGACCGTTCTCGGTTACAATCTCCTCGGAGAAGGTCTGCGCGATGCACTGGACCCGCGTATGGAGCGTTAAGGAGGATTGATGATTTTGGCATTAACCCCGGAAACTTTGATTCAGGAGCGTGTTGCCGCTTTCAGGGAACAGGATTTCCGCGCCATTTTTTACAGCTATGACTCAGAAGCCCCCTTCCTGCACTTCTTTCCTGATTGTGACACTTATCTGGCCTACGCCACGACAGAGATTGCAGGGATCTATGAGATCAGTGCCTGTGAAGTTCTGCGGAGTTGTCAGCAAGGCGCAACTGCTGAGATTCTTTTCCGTCAACGCTTGCACCATCAGGATGAAGTCCTTGACTCCTTTGAAATAGGCCGCTGCCGCCGCGCCGCGGATGGCCAGTGGTTGTTTGTGGCGGCGCTGCGTCTCGATCGCAGCAAGTTGCCAGCGGATCTTCAATCCTGTTCCTGGGATGATCTGCGTGCTGCCGGCAATGACCTGTGGATTTAATACATGCCTGAATTGCCGGAAGTTGAGACGATTTGTCGCGGGATTGCGCCGCTAATTGTCGGTCTAAGTATTGCGGTTATTAATGTCCGTGAACCGCGACTGCGTGTTTTGATTCCTGCCGATCTCTCCGCCTCCCTGCAAGGGCGGACAATTCTTGCTGTCAGTCGCCGTGCGAAATATCTTGTCATTCATTGCAGCGGCGATTGTACGCTGCTGATCCATCTGGGGATGTCCGGTACGTTGCGCTTTCTTGCTGAACCCCTTCCTTTTGAATGTCACGATCATGTGGAAATTATCTTTAACCAGGGGGAGCGACTGCGCTTCCGTGATCCCCGTCGTTTTGGCGCCATTCTCCTTTCTTATGGAGATCCCCTCGCGCACCCTGCACTGGCCGGGTTGGGGCCGGAACCCCTTGCTGGAGAGTTTACTGCCGATTATCTTTATCGCCGTTCCCGGCAAAGGACGGTCACTGTCAAAGCGTTTTTAATGGAACAGAAAACAGTTGTCGGGGTCGGGAATATTTATGCCAGTGAGGCTCTGCATGCAGCTGGAATTGCCCCGTGGCGACCGGCCGGAACGGTCAGTCGCCGGCGTTATGCTTTACTGGTCAAGGAGGTTCGCGCCGTATTGCAGCGTGCCATCGCCGCCGGAGGAACGACCTTACGCGACTTTCAAAGCGTCGTCGGGAAGCCCGGTTATTTTGCTCAGGAATTAGCAGTTTATGGTCGTGCTGGAGAGAAATGTCGAAAGTGCGGGGGGGAAATACAAAATATGCGGATCGGTGGACGATCGAGTTTTTACTGCTCCGTCTGTCAATCTTAACCGAGAAAAAAGGCTCCCGAGTCATCTCGGGAGCCTTTTTTTACTCTTTTTCCTCGCAATTAGCCGAGAATTTTTTTCATATCCTCGAACCCTTGCGCGTAAGCTTTTCTGTTCAGTTCAATGAAAGCTTCCGGGACACGGGAGAGAACTGCTTTTAAGCCGGCTTCACGCGAAACTGCATCAGTCAAAGCGATCATCGCCCCGAGAGCGACGACGTTGGCGACGATTTCACGACCGACAACATCCTTGGCGGTACGCATGATCGGCATCTTGTAGACTTTGAAGTCGCCTTTCGGCTCATTCTTGACAAAGTCGGAATCGATGAGCAGAACGCCGCCTTTTTTGATGCCATTGGCATACTTGTCAGCGGATTCCTGAGTCATTGCCAGGCAAGCGTCAACGACAGTAGCCTTGGGGTAATCAATCGGACTGTCGGAGATGATAACTTCCGACTTAGATGCACCGCCGCGGGCCTCAGGGCCGTAGCTCTGGGACTGAACAGCGTGTTTTCCTTCTATAATGGTCGCTGCTTCGGCGAGGATAATGCCGGCAGTGATCAATCCCTGACCTCCAGCGCCAGAGAAACGAATCTCAAATCTTTTTGACATGGATAAGATCTCCTTGTGGATTAGGCGCCCTTGGCCTTGGCGATAAGCTTGGCGTACTGCTCACAGTACTCAGGCTTGTTCTCCTCTTTGTAAAGAACGCCGGTCAGGATTTTGCCTTCGAGTTGCTCTGCTGTCATCTTTCCTGCCGCAGCGACCGGGACAGCAATGTCCTTGAGGCGCTTCATCATGTCAATGACGGAACGGAACTTGTTGCGACGACCGTAGGTGGTCGGACAGTCATCAAGGATTTCAATGATAGACATGCCTTTATGCTTGATCCCTTCGGCGATAAGCTTGTCAATCTGGGCGGCGTGAAACGAAGTGGTGCGAGCCACGAAGGTTGCGCCGGCACCAATTGCCAGTTTGCTGATGTCGAATGTTGGATCCGGATTGCCGTAAGGCGTGGTCGAAGCCATGGCTCCGGTCGGTGTGCAGGGGGAAAACTGTCCGCCGGTCATACCGTAGATGCTGTTGTTAAGAATGATATAAGTCATGTTGATGTTGCGACGGCAGGCATGAATAAAGTGATTGCCACCGATAGCGGTTCCATCACCGTCTCCGCCGACAACAATGACATCCATTTCGGGACGAGCCATTTTGATGCCTGTGGCAAAAGCTGCTGCGCGACCGTGCGCCGTGTGCAGGGTACAAAAATCCATGTAGCCGGGGAGACGGGAAGCGCAACCGATTCCGGAAACGATCGCCGTGTTGTTCTTCTCCAGCCCACAAGTATCGATGGCCCGGATCAGGCCTTTCATGGCAATGCCATGACCGCATCCCGGACACCAGATGTGAGGGAGTTTCCCAGGGCGCAAATATTTTTCATAATCGTAAGCCATGGTTACTTGACCTCCTTGACTTTGTCCATAATCTGACCGGGATTGATCGGTTCACCATCAACGCGTCCAAGATGAAGAACCGGACACGCACCTTTGACCACGCGCTCGACTTCCAGGTTCATCTGCCCAAGATTCATTTCGGGGACGACAATCGCCTTAACCTGTTTACCGAGGGCAGCGATCCGTTTCTCCGGGAAAGGCCAGAGGGTGATGGGGCGGAAGAGACCGACTTTCATCCCCTCTTTGCGCAGTTCATTGACAGCATAACGAGCCGAGCGTGAGGTCGAACCGTAAGCGAAGATGATAATTTCAGCGTCATCGGTCAGATATTCATCGTTCAGTTCGATGCCGGCACGGCCAACTTCGCCATCGACTTTGCGAACCTGACGACGTTCTTCGGCGTCAACATACTCAGCTTTGGTGGTCGGGAAACCATCTGGTGCCTTATTGAGGCCAGTGACATGGTAACGGTATTCTGTACCAAAAGCTGCCAAAGGGGGGACATCGCCGAAGGATGTGTCGTAAGGCTTATACTGTGCAGGGGGAACGCTCGGTTTAGCACGATCAATGACTTCAATTTCCCCCGGTTCGGGGAATTCGATGCGCTCGCGCATGTGGCCAACAATTTCGTCATAGACGACCTGAACCGGCATGCGATATTTTTCGGCAAGATTAAAGGCACGCACCGTCTCTGTGAAGATTTCCTGCACGGAGGCCGGAGCCAGAGCGATGGCGGCGTGATCCCCGTGTGTTCCCCATTTGGCTTGCATAACATCAGACTGGCCAGGGCCGGTCGGCATGCCCGTTGAGGGTCCGCCGCGCATAACGCTAATGATAACACAGGGAACTTCGGCAATGCAGGCATAACCGATCAGTTCCTGTTTGAGTGAAATCCCAGGCCCTGAAGATGCAGTCAAACATTTGTCGCCAGTGAGTGACGCGCCGATGACTGAAGCCATCGCAGCGATTTCGTCTTCCATCTGAATGAATTTTCCACCAATTTTGGGAAGTTCTTTGGAAAGAACCTCCGAAACCTCGGTGGAGGGCGTAATGGGGTATCCTCCGAAGAATTTGCAGCCGGCGTAGAGCGCGCCATGCGCACAGGCTTCGTTCCCCTGCATTAGAGCTACTTTTTTTGCCACGTTAGCTGACCTCCTATGAATTAATCAGTGTGGACTTTGATGGCGAAGTCGGGACAGCGTAGTTCGCACTGCATACATTTAATGCAGTCGTCAGGGCGAGCTACCTTCACGATGAACCCATCCATTTCAAGGACGTTCTTGGGACAGAACTCCACGCAGATGCTGCATCCTTTGCAGTATCTTTCGATGACCTCAATGCTCATTCCTATTACTCTCCTTTACAGATTTTTGAGCAGCCGAAACATGGTTTTATAACTTGCGGAGCTTAGCACATCTGTTGGAAATCGAACTAGAAAATTTTTGCATTATAATATTTGATGCTTTCGCAAATTCTATCTGTCATCCCCGAATGCTTCTATCGGGGATCCATGATTTCGGTAGTTTACAAGCTGGATTCCCGCTCAGAATCACTGCGGGAATGACATTTTGCGAGTGCATCATATTTGACTGCAAAAGAAACGACCGCCAGACAAAGCACTTTTTTCAGTAAAGAAGGGCAATGTTGCCATTGCCCTTCTTTACTGTGTGACTGGTGGAGTAGACGTTTAAAGAAGACCCTGTTTCTGCAAAACGCCGACCAGATCTTTAACCGCAGCAACAGATTTGTCCATCATGGCCTGCTCGGTGGCATCAAGTTTGAATTCAAGGATAGCTTCGACGCCTTTTTCTCCCAGGACGGCAGGAACGCCGACATAGTAGCCTTTGATGCCAAATTCACCATTGAGATAGACACAGGTGGGGAGGACGCGTTTCGAGTCTTTCAGGATCGACTCGGCCATGGCAATGGCAGATGAAGCCGGGCTGTAGAAAGCGCTGCCGGTCTTGAGCAGGGCAACAACTTCGCCGCCGGCGCCACGGGTGCGTTTGACCATGGCTTCCATGACTTCTTTGGCCTTGTCAGCGCTTTTGTACTTGGCCTCCAAAAGTTCCATGACCGGGATGCCCTGAACGCTGGCATAACGGACCAGGGGAACCATGTCGTCGCCGTGGCCGCCGAGGGTCATAGCGGTGACGTCTTTTACCGAGACGCCGAGTTCCCAGGCGATAAAGGCTTTGAAACGGGCCGAGTCAAGGACGCCGGCCTGGCCGATAACCCGCTCGTAGGGGAAGCCGGTAATCTTCTGGCAAAGGGTGACCATGGCGTCAAGAGGGTTGGAGATGACGATAACGATCGACTCGGGAGCAAATTTCTTGATCCCTTCGGCAACGGAGGTCATGATCTTGCTGTTGACTTCGATCAGGTCATCGCGGCTCATGCCCGGTTTGCGGGGGAGGCCGGCAGTGACGATAACAACTTTGGAACCTTCGATATCTTTGTAATCGTTGCTCCCTTTGAGGCAAACATCAAAGCCGTCGACAGGCGCCGCTTCGGCGATGTCGAGCATCTTGCCCTGGGGAAGTCCTTCGACGATATCGAAAAGAACGACATCACCAAGTTCACGCAGAGCACAAAGCTGTGCGAGAACGCCGCCAATTTGTCCACCACCAATCAATGAAATCTTCGGTCTTGCCATGGTCATCTCTCCTTGGGTTGGGAATTAAGAATAAGAGCAGGACATCATAGATGCCCTGCTCCAGCCAAATACGATTTAAATGGAATCGATGATCGCGTTCAGTGTTGGGCTGGGACGCATGGCTTTGGCAACCACGGCCTTGTTCGGGTGATAATAGCCACCCATGTCGACCGGTTTGCCTTGAGCCGCCAGCAGTTCTTCGTTGATTTTCGCTTCATTGTCGGCCAATTGCTTGTATATCTTGGTAAACTTGGCCTGCAGTTCCTGGTCTTTATTCTGCGCGGCCAAGGCCTCTGCCCAGTACAGGGCAAAGTAGTAGTGACTGCCGCGGTTATCAATCTGGCCAACCTTACGGGCCGGAGATTTGTTGTTATCGAGGAACTTGGCGAGGGCCAGGTCGACAGTCTCGCCAAGCACTTTGGCCTTGGCATTGTTAAACGTTGTGGCAAGATGCTCCAGGGACGCGCCAAAGGCAGAAAACTCGCCGATAGAATCCCAGCGCAGATAACCTTCCTTCACGAACTGCTGGACATGCTTGGGGGCCGATCCACCAGCGCCAGTCTCGAACATGCCGCCGCCGGCCAACATCGGGACGATGGAGAGCATCTTGGCGCTGGTTCCCAATTCGATGATCGGGAAGAGGTCGGTCAGATAGTCGCGCAATACGTTACCGGTGACCGAGATCGTATCTTGACCCTTACGGATTCGGGCCAGGGAGAACTTCATCGCCTCGACCGGGTTCATGATGTGGAACTCCAGGCCGGTGGTGTCGTGATTCTTCAGGTACTTCTCAACTTTGGCAATGACGTTGGCATCATGCGCCCGGTTTTTGTCGAGCCAGAAGACCGCCGGTGCGCCGGTGGCACGGGCACGTTTTACGGCCAGTTTGACCCAATCCTGAATCGGGATGTCCTTGGCCCGGGACATGCGCCAGATGTCGCCTGCCTCAACCGTATGCTCGGTTAGGACCTTGCCGTCGGCGGTGACGACACGGACGGTGCCGTTGGCGGGGATCTCGAAGGTGGTCGGGTGGGAGCCGTACTCTTCCGCCTTCTGCGCCATCAGACCGACGTTGGGGACCGAGCCCATGGTGACCGGATCGAAAGCGCCATTTTTCTGGCAATCCTCGATGATCGTCTGATAGAAGGTTGCGTAGCAACGGTCAGGGACCATCGCCTTGGTGTCCTGCAGTTTCCCTTCAGCATTCCACATTTGACCAGCTTCGCGAACCACCACCGGCATGGAGGCGTCGACGATGATGTCGTTGGGAGCGTGCAGGTTGGTGATCCCTTTGTCAGAATCGACCATGGCCAGGGGCGGACGCTGGGCATAGACAGCCTTGATGTCAGCTTCAATTTCAGCCTGCTTGGCGGCAGGAAGGACCTTGATCCTTTTGTACAGTTCACCCAGGCCGAGGTTGGGATTGACGCCAACTTCCTTGAAGGTCGCGGCATGTTTATCGAAGACATCCTTGAAGAAGACAGTCACGGCATGACCAAACATGATCGGGTCGGAGATCTTCATCATGGTTGCTTTGAGGTGCAGCGAAAGGAGGATGCCGCTCTTCTTGGCGTCCTCTATCTGCGCGGCATAGAATGCACGCAGCGCCTTTTGGGACATGAAGGTCGTGGAGAGGATTTCGCCCTTGGATGCAGTCAGCTTATCCTTGAGGACGGTGGTTTTGCCATTGGCGATCAATTCGATCTTGAAGTCGCCGCCATTCTCCATGATCACTGATTTCTCGTTACCATAGAAGTCACCACTGGTCATATGGGCGACATGAGCCTTCGAATCTTTGCTCCAAGGGCTCAGAGGTACGGTCTTCGGGTTCTTTCTTGCGTATTCTTTGACCGCAAGGGGGGCACGACGGTCGGAGTTGCCTTCACGCAGTACTGGATTGACGGCACTCCCCAGGCATTTGGCATAGCGCTCCTGGATCTCTTTTTCCGCAGCGGTTTGAGGGTCTTCCGGATAATCCGGGAGATTGTATCCCTGGCTCTGCAACTCCTTGATCGCCTCTTTTAACTGGGGGACAGAAGCACTGATGTTCGGCAGTTTGATGATATTGGCTTCAAGGTGCTGGGTAAGCTCTCCCAGTTGTGCGAGGAAATCAGGAATGCGCTGACTTTCAGTCAGATTTTCAGGGAAGTTGGCGATGATGCGGCCGGCCAGAGAGATGTCGCGCGTCTCAACAGCGACCCCGGTCCCCTTGGTGAAAGCCTGGACGATGGGGAGCAGGGAGTAGGTTGCCAAAGCCGGTGCTTCGTCAATTTCGGACCAGATGATCGTTGCGTTTTTCGTTGTCATTTTCTCTCCTTTATTAAGCCATTGGCTGAAAGAAAAGGTGATAGATATTCACCTTTATGAATGAAGCGAGTAAAACGTGTATACAGTATGTAAAAGGTTAAGGGGTGTCAAGAAAAAATAAGGGAAAAACACGGGTTTTGTGACGTTTACAGTGGTGGAACAACAACTTTATTCTGGCGAAAAAAAGTCGGATTTTTTTGCGAGAATGCGTGCTTTTTCCCGCTCCTCTTCGCTGACACTACGCGGAATGGTGAGCGTTTGTCCGGCGTATATTCTACGGGGATCCTTGATCTGGTCGCGATTCGCTTGATAAAGTAAAGGCCAGAGGAAGGGATCACCATAAACGTCAGGACGTTTGGCAATGTCCCATAAAAGTTCTCCGGCGCTGACGGTATAGCTCAGGCGCGGTTTGCTGGTTTGTCCCTTGGTCGGTGTTATGGCCTGTTTGTTTTTCGGTGTGGTGGCGGGGAGGTGCGTGGCTGACGGCGCCATTTCGGGCGGCGCTGTCGCTTCTGCCTGCGGCGGCGATGTTTCCACGACAGGAACTGGCTGATCACGGAGGGGCAACAGACAGCATCCGGTCAATAAGAAGGTGGTACAGAGGGTCCCAACAAAGAGTTTGACGAGGATTTTCATGAGGAGGAAGATTCTTCAGGGCAGGGGTGGCGATGAGTCGTGAAACTCTTCGCCACCCCTGTTTCCTTTTTACTTGGCTTTAAGATTGGTGCGGATCGAGAGTTCCCGCAACTGTTTATCGTCAACCGCGTTCGGTGCTTCCGACATCAGGCAGGTGCCGCGCTGTGTCTTCGGGAAGGCGATGACGTCGCGAATTGAATCGGACCCGGTGAGGATCATGATCAGGCGATCGAGGCCGAAGGCGATACCGCCGTGCGGCGGCGTGCCGAAGTCAAGGGCATCAAGGAGGAAGCCGAATTTGGAGTTGGCTTCTTCTTCCGAGAGTCCGAGCATGCGGAACATCAAGGACTGCACGTGCTGCTGATGGATTCGGATGGAACCGCCGCCGATCTCGTTGCCATTAAGGACAAGGTCGTAAGCTTTAGCGCGGCAGCGGCCGGGATCGGATTCGACATAATCGACATCTTCATCCATCGGCGCGGTAAAGGGGTGATGCACAGCGCACCAGCGTTTTTCGTCCTCATCCCACTCAAGGAGGGGGAAATCGGTAATCCAGACAAAGCGGAAGTCCTCTTTGCTGGTGAGTTTGAGCTGCTTGGCGAGGTGGTTGCGCAGTTTGCCGAGGGCATCGTGCACAACTTTGAACTTATCAGCGACAAAGAGGAGGAGGTCGCCTTCTTCGGCGTTAAAGGCGGCGCTGATCGTCGCCATCTCCGCATCGGTGAAGAATTTGGCGATCGTCGAATGCCAGACGCCGTTCTCGATTTTGACATAGGCCAGGCCCTTGGCGCCGTAAATCTTGACGAACTCGGTCAGTTCGTCGATCTCCTTGCGGGAGAATTTAGCACAGCCTTTGGCATTGATCCCCTTGACGATGCCGCCGCCGCTGACAACATCGGCAAAGACCTTGAAGCCGGAATTTTGCACAGTTTCGGAAAGATCAACGAGTTCAAGACCAAAGCGCAGGTCGGGATTGTCGACCCCGAAGCGCCGCATGGCTTCCTGGTAGGTCATACGTTCAATCGGTAAAGCGATGTCGAGGCCTTTAGTCTCCTTAAAGACGCGGGCCATCAAGCCTTCCATCACCGTGATAATGTCATCGCGGTCAATAAAGGACATTTCGCAATCGATCTGGGTGAATTCCGGCTGGCGATCGGCGCGCAGATCTTCGTCGCGGAAGCAGCGCACCACCTGGAAGTAGCGATCGAAGCCCGAGATCATCAGGATCTGCTTGAAGATCTGCGGCGACTGGGGGAGAGCATAGAAACAGCCAGGATTAATCCGCGACGGGACGAGGAAGTCGCGGGCCCCTTCCGGCGTCGATTTGGTCAGAAACGGGGTTTCCAGCTCGATGAACTTATTCTCGGTCAGATACTGGCGGGTGGTCTGGGCGACTTTATGGCGGAGGATCAGATTGTGCTGCAGCTGCGGACGCCGCAAATCGAGATAGCGGTATTTGAGGCGGATATTCTCGGCAACGTCGCTGTGTTCGTCGAGCATGAAGGGGAGGACTTTCGAGCGGTTGAGGAGTTTGCACTCCACCACCTGCACTTCGACCTCGCCGGTCTTCATGTTCGGATTGATCGTCCCGGCCGGTCTCGGAATGACTTTGCCGCGGATCGCCAAAACGTATTCATTACGGGCGACTTCGGCGACTTTGTGGGCCGCTCCGCACAGATCCGGATCAAAGACGAGCTGAGCCAGACCTTCGCGGTCACGCAGATCGATGAAGATCAGTCCGCCATGGTCACGGCGGCGCAATACCCAACCCATCAAGCAGACATCGCGACCGATATCGGCTGCGCTGAGATCCCCACAATAATTAGTACGTTTCCAGTCGCCTATGACATCACTCAAGGTCTTATCCTCCGGTTCAAATATTTGTCGTTAAAGGTCGATGATTATAGAGAGGGGCGGAGCATGGGGTCAATCTCTAATTACGGCGTGAACTCACCCGATAAAATTTTCGGCAGCGTTGTTTCAATCCGGTCGAGAGCGATCGGACTCTGCGTCCCGGCATCCATGTTTTTGAGCTGGGCTGTGCCGCTGCGAATTTCATCCTCACCGACGATCAGCACATGCCGCGCCTGCAGTTTGTCGGCGCGGCGCATCTGACTCTTCAGACTCTTGCCCGCGTAGTCAAGTTCAACACTGATACCGAGGCGCTGCAATTTGGCGGCGAGGAGAAACCCCCAATCACCCGCTTCCGCTCCGAGAGCAGCAACAAAGAGCTCCGGTCGTTGCGGGGCAACGCTACTCTGTCCTTTAAGAAGGACAAGGCGCTCCAGACCCATGGCGAAGCCGATGCCAGGTTGATCGGGTCCGCCGATCTCCCGGATCAGGCCGTCGTAACGCCCGCCGGCCGCAACGGCATTTTGTGCGCCGAGACTGTTGGTGACCATTTCAAAGGTTGTACGGGTGTAATAGTCGAGTCCCCGCACCATGCGCGGATTGACGGTAAAGGGGATCTCCATCTCCTTCAGAAGGCGGTTGACGGTGGCAAAGTGATCATCACACTCCGGACAAAGGTGCTCAATGATCGCCGGAGCATTTTGGGTGGCACTTTGACAGCCGGGAACCTTGCAGTCGATGACCCGGAGGGGATTAGTCCGGAAACGGCGCTGACAGTCGGCGCAGAGGTGCTCAAGTTGACTTTCGAGGGCGGCAATCAACTGCTCGCGATAAGCGGGGCGGCAGGCCGGGCAACCGAGACTGTTGATTTGCAAGGAGATATCGGGAATCTCCGCTTCGGCAAAGAAGTGGGTGAGCATCGCCAGAATCTGGGCATCGATCTTCGGGTCGGCAACACCGATCGCTTCGGCGCCGATCTGGTGAAACTGGCGATAGCGGCCTTTCTGCGGGCGCTCATAGCGGAACATCGGGCCGAGATAGTACAGTTTGCTCACGGCGTCGAGGGCGTAAAGTTTGTGCTCACAATAAGCCCGCATCACCGGCGCCGTCCCTTCCGGGCGCAAGGTCAGCGAATTGTCGCTGCGATCGTTAAAGGTGTACATCTCCTTTTCAACGATATCGGTCGTTTCGCCGATGGAGCGTTTAAAAAGTTCGGTCTTTTCCACGACGGGAACACGGATTTCGGCAAAGCCGTAGGCTTTGAAGACCCGGCGCGCCGTCTCTTCCATAAATTGCCAGGTCTCAACTTCCCCCGGCAAGATGTCATTCATTCCTTTGATGCCTGTGATACTCACTTTGACCTCACTTTATGGTGCGCCGGGTCTACGGGTTGCCGGCGCCGGGGGACGGTTCATTTGCGGGTGGGGGGGAGGGGGTCAGGGCAGAGGCGAGACAGGAAGATCATGAAGGATAGATTTCCCAGACGCCCCGAACGATGTTGCGTTGTGATTTGCCGTGATACATAGCGCGATCCGCCATTTCCAGAATGCTCTTTTTATCCGTGGCATTCTCCGGATAGTTGGCGTAGCCGATAGTCGCAGTTAAACGCAACGGATTGCCGCTATCCAGTTGAAAATGAAAATTATCAATGGTCGAGCGGATGCGCTCGGCAACGATTGCGGAATTCTGTTTGCTTGATTCAACCAGGAGGATG
Source organism: Desulfuromonadales bacterium (assembly GCA_014859605.1). GTDB lineage: Bacteria > Desulfobacterota > Desulfuromonadia > Desulfuromonadales > UBA2197 > UBA2197. The sequence continues at coordinate 11,001 of JACUTW010000001.1, read as the reverse complement.
GTAAATTCATCGCCGCCATAGCGGAAGAGGATATCGACATCCCGGACACACTGGCGCAGTAATCCGGCACATTCCCGCAGCACATCACTGCCGGTGAGGTGCCCGCGGGTATCGTTGACAATTTTGAAACGATCGAGATCGATAAAGATCATGGAGAAAGAGAGGTTATAGCGTTCGGACCGGCGGATTTCGAGGTCAAGTACCTTTTGCAGATAACGGTAATTGTAGAGACCGGTCAAGTCGTCGGTATATATGAGTTCACGAGCGCCTTGAAAACGGAAGGCATTTTCGAAGCTGAGCGCCGCCTGTTCGGCGAGAAACAGCAGATTATCAACAGGAAGGGGAAGTAAGAAATCGCCAAAATGGGGATTGATCAGGACCAGGCCCCCCTTGACATTCTTTTCACAGCGTAAAGGGAAGACACAAAGGGTCTGGATCTGTTGTGGCCCGCCCGGGCGCAGCAAGGGGGTGAGAGCGTCCCCCTGAAAAATGCGCATTGGCTCGATCTCCGGCAAGACCGGGAGGAGCCCTTCCGCCAGGGTCATGGCTTCTTCAAAGTTCACTCCTTCATTGCCGTCAATCTTTGAGACGTCATCTGCCGTTGCCAGAAAGGCAAAACCCCGGCCTTGACCGATTTCGCTGATCAGGGTCGAGGTAGCCAAGGCAAAGAGGCGATCGATATCGATCAGTGAGGCAATGCTTTGCCCCCGTTGGTAAAGACGAATCTGCCTTTTAAGGGTAAAATTTTCATCCAGCACGCGGCGTTGATCGATGCAGGAAGAGATCAGGTGGAAGAGTTGTTCGGGGGGACATGGTTTGAGCAGGTAGTTGCGCGCCCCTGACTTCAGGCCTTCAATGGCCGTTTCCAGGGTGCTTGCAGTGGCGACGAAGATGAGATCGGGAATAGTTTGCAGACTGCGGGTATAAGTGAGAAGAGAAAGTCCGGCAGGACCAAGCGCCTGCAGGTCGGCAATGACGATGTCTGTCCGCTGTGTCGCAAGACGTTGCCGGGCGTCTTCTTCTGTGGAGACAATCTCAATTTGATAGGTCGCGTCGAGAAGGAGAATATTATAGTTCAGGTGTGCGGACGGGTCGCTATCGACGATCAAAATAGAAGATGTCATTCTGGCCGGCTCCGCTCATAGGTGAATAATCCGCTATCCTGTAGCAAAATTGCGACGCTGTTGTCAATGAAAAAGCCCGATTTCAGCTTTTCCACCTGCCAACCGTCCGCGTTGGCACTAAACCGGAGGGTTCCGTCGAGATCTGTCCGGAAGAGGGGAATTCCTTTGTTTTCAAGATGAGTTACGATCGATAGATTGGGGAAATTGAAGCGGTTTTTGTAGCCTGCTGAAACGAAGGCGATGCGGGGCTGCAGAAGGTCGATGAGGGGGGCTGGGACCGAGCGCTGGCTGCCGTGATGCGGCAGCTTAAGCAGGGTCACTGGCCCCGGCGGCGGATTTGCCAGAAGATTCTGTACCCCCTTTTTAGCGAGGTCGCCGGTTAATAAGGCCCCCTGAGTCTTGCTGCGGATATAAATGGCCAGGGATTGGTCGTTTTCATCCTTCGAGTCCGTTACGGTCGGGCGAAAGATAAAGAGTTGTACATCGTTATCGGAGAAATAAGGTGTCCACCCCGGCGGCAAAACTTCCAGGGAAATCCGCTGGTCGCGGAGCACCGGCAGCAAGGGATCCCCAGTTACGAGGGGCGTTCCGACGATCAGTCGCTGCGCCGGGATATCGCTCAGGATACTAATCAACCCCTTGGCGTGATCGGGGTGGGAGTGGGTAAGGATGACGCCGTCCAGGCGGTGGACGCCGAGGCGGCCGAGGGTAGGAGCCACGAGTTGACGACCGGTATCGAGTCGATCGCCATAAAGTCCACCGCCATCGATGAGATAATGGCTGTTGCCGATGGAGACCAGCAACGCTTCCCCTTGTCCGACACTGATGGCTGTGACTGCTAAATCCGGGAGCGGCCGCATCCCCCAGAGTAACGGCAGAAAGGCAATAGCGACCAGGGCGCCGCGGAAAGTGCGGTTTCCTTGAGGGAGAAAGAGGGCAATTATCAGTAAAGAGATGGTCGCAAGGAGCGCAAAGGAGGGGTAAAGTATCCAGCCGGACAGGCCGGGGAAGGTCAGCAGCAGCGCAACGATCTGCAGCAGGGCGGTAATGACGGCTTCGCAACCATTAAAAAGAAGGAGGGCAAAAGCCGGGGTCACGGTCCAGAGCAGGGAGCCGGCCAGCGCCAGGGGGACCGCAATCCAGCTGATAACCGGAATGGCGAAGAGGTTGGTGATGATGCCGCTCGGGGTGATGAGATGGAAATGATAAATGACCAAAGGCAGGGTCGCCAGAGTGGCGGCCAGGGAAGAAAAGAAGAGGGCGCCGAGATACCGGACAAGCTTTGATCTTTCCGCGACCAGTGGTCCCCAGTGACGACTGCCGCAGAGGATGCCGGCCAGGGCGGCAAACGAGAGTTGAAAGGAGGGGGTAAAGAGGAGAAGCGGCTGGCAAAGGAGGAGGGCCAGAGCGGCAAAGCAGAGGATGTTGAGTGGTTCGGTTTTGCGGCGCAGTAAAAAGAGGGCAGAGCCGGCCAGGACCATGAGCAGGGCGCGCTGTGTCGAGACGCCGATGCCGGTCCAGAGTAGATACAGGATCAAAAGCGGGGCAATCAGGAGGGGGAGGATGCGGGCCGGGGGGGCAGCGAGCAGAAGGCGGGTGGAACGGCGATAAAGGGTCAGGCCGACAGCGTACAGCGCTAGTCCGATCAGGGCGAGATGCAGACCCGAGATGGCAAAGAGATGCGAAACACCGCCGCGGGCAAGGAGATCGCGAATCTCCGGGGACAGTCCGCTCTTGTCGCCAATCGCCAAAGCTTTGACCAGCGGACTGTAAGTTGAAGAGAGTTGTGCGGTGATAAAGCGTGCGGTGGCGGTGCGTCCCTGTTCGATCCTGTTGCGCTGGCCGGGGAGGGCGGGGCGCAGTCGTAAAATCTCTGTGCTGTCCGCCACAAAGCCGGTGACAAAGATTTCGTGGAGAGCGAGTTGCCGCCCGAGATCAAACTCCCCCGGCGTACCAAAGGGCCGCGGCTTTTTCAGTTTTGTGCTGAAACGGATATCGTCGCCGGGATTCCACCGATTCTCGCCGCTTTCGACATACAGGCGCAGACGCCCCTGGACCGCGAGCTCACCCCTCTTGTCGATGATCCGCGCACTCTGGACATCGATGGAGTAGCCGCTCAGCGCCCGGGCGGTTGTCGCTAAAATCCGCCCGTCGATAATAACCGCTTCACCCTCGGCAGAGTTGAGGAGATGTGTTGCGGTGACTTGGGGGTAGCGATTGAGATCGTACAGGGCAATGCCGAGGCAGAAGCTGAGAGCGCAGATCAGCGTAAAAGCCATTCTGGCTCTGTGGCGGAAGATAACCCACAGCAGAAGAAGTGATGCAGGGACGGTCAGACTCAACAAGGAAAAGGGGGAGGCGTTGTCCCCGATCAGGATCCCGGCAACATAGGCTGCCAGCAGGAGAAAGGACGCCACCGGGGAGGGTCAGTCCCGACTGTACAGGCGGCTCAGGAGAGTGAGCAGGCGATTGACCTCTTGTTCGGTCACGCTGGCGTCGGCCGGAAGGCCGGCAAGAATCCGGTAATCCTCAGCGGTGGTGCGTCTCTTTACCAGGGTGAGCAGGTCGACGCCGCCGCGGGGGGGGAGTTCGATGTCGAGTTGATGCTCTCCGGCCGGTAGATACCAGGTGCCGATGCTCTTTTCCTGGAGATAGGGCGGAAAGTCTGCTTGCCAGGGATTCCGCGTATTCAGGGTGCCGGTGAGACTCTTCGCCCCGGCGGCGATAAGATTTAAGGTGTAGACCGCGCCCCTGTCGACAGTGAAGAGGAGGGAAACGCTGCCACCACCCGCCCCGCTGCGCAGCCAGTATCCGCCATGCGGTTCACCGAGATGGCGCTGGTCCGTCCTGAGCGATTTGTTCGGGGTTATCTCTTCAGCTTCAAGCAGGATACTTTCTCCCTGCAAGGGGAGGACGCTTTGCAGATCGAGGGCACGCAGAACCGTGACCGCCAGGTCGGCGTAAGTCAGGGGCGCCTCCGGGTCCCACTCCGTCAGAGGCATGATCGCTGCGCGCGGGGGGGCGAGCAGCTCAATATAGTCGATGCTGCTGTTCGCGGGCATGGCAATCGCCAATTCTTTCATGCCGGCATTCAGAGTTATTTCGCCGAGATCGACCCGGGTAAATTGCGGAAAATCATCGTCGATCTGCCAAATCTGTCCTTCCAGCATCAAGGTGTGGCCGGGCAGCCGTACGGCCGCAAAGAGGCGGTAGGTTCCGGCTTGCGGCAATAAAAAATTCATCCGCATCCGGGTTGGGGTGGAGATGGCGCTGACCCAGCCCTCGCCGCTGAATTCGCCAAAAGAGGAAAAACTGTTGACGGCGACCAGATCCTCCGGGTGACGGAAGGTTTCAGCTTCAAAACGGAAGGAGCGCCCCCCTGCCAGGAGCTCTCTATAGTCGGAATCTTGCGGCGTATCCGGAAGTCCGAAGCTGTAGCCGAGGGTATCGACCAGGTTGGTCATCAAATCGCGCTGCGTCAAAGGCCGGTCACTGGCCATGCTCACGCTCGGAAAGATCGAAAGGGCAAAGCAGAAAAAGATGGCTGAAATGGAGAGGGTCAGGCGCATGGAGCGGGTCTCCCGGGGAAGATGAAGAGTCATGAATGGGTAAAAACTTAGCACAAGCCGCAGGGAAAAGGGAAGAAAGACGGACAGGATCTCTCGTCACTTGTCCGGCCGGTGATTTAGTTTGGCTAAAACCTTGATAACTGGCTGAGTTGTCCGTTGACATCAAGGTTAAAAAATCGTATACAAAGTGCGCTTTTGGCAATGGTCGGGCTGCCACTTTCATGCCTTTAAATTGCCTCGAATATTAACCTGGACGTTGGCAGTCTATCCTCTGTCACGTCATATTTATCACGAAGGAGAGAGTTGATGATCGAAGCGTATCTCAAACATGAAGAAGAGCGGGCCTCGCAAGGGATTCCCGCCCTGCCGCTGACCCCCGAGCAGACGACCGAACTTTGCAAGCTGCTCGTTGCGCCGCCGGTCGGTAAAGAGGCATTCCTCCTCAATCTGCTGAAAGAGCGGATCTCTCCGGGTGTCGATCCGGCCGCCGAAGTCAAGGCGGCTTTTCTCGCCGAAATTATCAAAGGGACGAAAAACTCTCCCCTGGTCTCCAAGGTCGAGGCCGTGCGCATCCTCGGCACCATGCTTGGCGGCTACAACGTCGGCCCCCTCGTCGATGCCCTCAAGGATGCCGCTCTCGCCGAGGAAGCGGCCTGCGCTCTTTCCGGCATGACCCTGGTCTATGACGGCTTCGATCGCGTGGTTGAGCTCTCCAAAACCAACGCAGCCGCCAAAAAGGTCCTGACCTCCTGGGCCAACGCCGAATGGTTCACCAGCCGCCAAGGCGTCCCGGCGACGATCAAGGTCAAGGTCTTCAAGGTCGAAGGCGAAATCAACACCGACGACTTCTCCCCGGCCGGCGATGCCTGGAGCCGTCCTGACATCCCCCTCCATGCCTTGGCCATGGGCAAGACCCGCTTCCCCAATCGCCTCGCCCAGATCGCCGAGTGGCGCGCTGCCGGCCACCAGGTCGCCTTTGTCGGCGATGTCGTCGGCACCGGTTCTTCCCGCAAGTCGGCCTGCAACTCGGTCCTTTGGCACATGGGGCAGGATATTCCCTGCGTCCCCAACAAGAAGACCGCCGGCGTCATCATCGGCGGTGTTATCGCCCCGATCTTCTTTAACACCGCTCAGGATTCCGGAGCCCTGCCGATCAAGGCCGATGTCTCGAAACTGAACGATGGCGACGTCATCACCATCAACTCGGCCAAGGGTGAAATCAGCAACGAAGCCGGTGCCGTCCTCTCCACTTTCAAGCTCTCTCCTAACACCATCGCCGACGAGTTCCGTGCCGGCGGCCGTATCCCCCTGATCATCGGCCGCGCCGTGACCCTCAACGCCCGCAAAGCTCTCGGCCTTGGCGACACCGACGTCTTTACCCTGCCGGTCAATCCAGTCCCGAAGGCGGGCCAGGGCTACTCCCTCGCCCAGAAGATGGTCGGTAAAGCTTGCGGCGTCGCCGGTGTCCTCCCCGGCACGGCTTGCGATCCGAAGATGACCACCGTCGGTTCCCAGGACACCACCGGGCCGATGACCGCCGACGAGCTCAAAGAGCTCGCCTGCCTCAAGTTCCTGTCACCGATGTTCATGCAGTCCTTCTGCCACACTGCCGCTTATCCTAAACCGGCGGACGTCAAGATGCACAAGACCCTGCCGCAGTTTATTATCGAGCGCGGCGGCGTCCCCTTGAAGCCGGGCGACGGCGTCATCCACTCCTGGCTCAACCGTCTCCTCCTCCCCGACACTGTCGGCACCGGCGGCGACTCTCACACCCGTTTCCCGATCGGTATCTCCTTCCCGGCCGGTTCCGGCCTCGTTGCCTTTGCCGGCGCCATGGGCTTTATGCCGCTGGATATGCCGGAGTCGGTCCTGGTTCGCTTCAAGGGCAAGCTCAATCCCGGCATTACTCTGCGTGACGCCGTCAACGCCATCCCTTACTGGGCGATCAAGCAAGGGAAACTCACCGTCCCTAAAAAGAACAAGATCAACATCTTCAACGGCCGTATCCTCGAAATGGAAGGTCTTCCCGACCTCACCGTCGAGCAGGCTTTCGAGTTGACCGACGCCGCGGCCGAGCGTTCCGCTGCTGCCGGCTGCATCCAGCTCTCCAAAGAGTCGGTTGCCACTTACCTCCGTTCCAACGTCGCGCTGATGAAGCAGATGATCAAGGACGGCTATCAGGATGCCCAGACCCTGCAGAACCGCATCGACGCCGTCAATGCCTGGCTGGCCAAACCGGAACTCCTCGAAGCCGACAAGAATGCCGAGTACGCCGAGATCATCGAGATCAATCTTGCCGAAATTACCGAGCCGATCCTTGCCTGCCCGAACGATCCGGACGATGTCAAACTCCTTTCCGAGGTCGCCGGTACGCCGATTCAGGACGTCTTCCTCGGTTCCTGCATGACCAACATCGGTCACTTCCGTGCAGCCGCCGAGATCTGGCGCGGCCTCAAGTTCAATCCTGAGGTCCGCACCTGGATCTGCCCGCCGACCCGCATGGATCAGGCGAAACTCAAGGATGAAGCCTACTTCTCGGTCTACAGCGCTTTCGGCGCCCGCATCGAAATCGCCGGCTGCTCCCTGTGCATGGGCAATCAGGCCCGCGTCCCCGATGCCGTTAACATGTTTTCGACCTCGACCCGTAATTTCGACGATCGTATCGGTAACGGCGCTCAGGTCTACCTCGGTTCCGCCGAACTCGGAGCGGTGACCGCGACTCTGGGCAAGCTTCCGACTGTCGCTGAATTCATGGAAGTTTACAAAGCCAAAGTCGAGCCGAAGAAAGAGACGATCTACAAGTATCTCCAGTTTGATGAGATGCCGGAATACAAGTAGTTTCTGGTAAGATGATCAGCAAAAAGGCCCGCCGGTAGTTTCCCGGCGGGCCTTTTTGCTTGAAGATAAAACGATTCTCGGTAAAGATGTTAGCTCAGTCACCTATGACTATCTATAACTCTAGAATAGAAAGGCTAGACTAGAATGGTTTCCAAAGATGTCATCGATGCAGCAACGCGGCGGCTGGTTGAGGGCTTCGATCCTGAGCGGATTATTCTCTTTGGTTCCCAGGCGCGTGGCAGCGCGGACGACCGCAGTGACGTTGATTTCCTTGTTATCACCCATTTAACCGGCAGACGCCGAGTGTTGATGCTGGAGATGGATCGGGCTCTTCGTGGCCTGGATTTGGCACGGGATATCGTTGTGCTCACCCCGGAGGAGTTCGAGCGGGATCGCGAAATCCCCGGCACCATCGCGCGACCGGCTGCACAGGAGGGGAAAATTTTGTATGAGCGACGTCATTGAAGCGGAAATCCGGCGGAAGGTTATTCAGTGGCTGAGCTATGCCGATGAAGATCTTCGACTCGCCCGGCATGCCTTGACCCTCGCCACCGGCGTCCCCTATCGGTTGGTTGCCTATCATGCCCAGCAATGCGCTGAAAAGTCTCTCAAAGCTTATCTGGTTTCCCACCGGATCGACTTTCCCTATACTCACAATATTTCCCGTTTGCTAGAACTCTGCCGCGACAAAGCCCATTGGTGCGTGGATTTGCTGGACGCTGAGGTGTTGAGCGTATATGCAATCACGACGCGATACCCTGGTGAGGATGAAGAAGTCACCAGAGAAGAAGCATTGCGTGCGATTGAATTGGCGGATTCTGTCAAAGATTTGGTGGTGCAGGAGTTGGGTCACTCTTAGAAAAGTTCTGGAGATTGATCAAGTCTACAACTTGACGACACTGCTAGCACCTGCTAGCATGACAAGAAACTCCGAGGTGATTTCCATGAGTCGACAACTGAATCTCAGGGTAAACGATGAATTCGCCGAACGCCTGGAGCGCCTGGCACGACGCCTGGGGAGACCGATGGCGGCGGTTCTTGAAGCCGTCGGCACGCCGGCCATCGAGTCGGCGGAAGCGGATCTCCTCTTCGAAGCAGAGGCGCTGGCGGCCTGGGAAGAATATGAACTGACTGGAACCCATTTCCCGGCAGAAGCTGTCGATGCGCTCTTTGTCACTGCTCACCGGCGCGCGACAGTCGTGGCTGCAAATCGCAACACATGATCCGGCGAGTCGTCGCAACCCCTCTCTTTGTCCGCCATTTGCAATCCTTTCTCGATGACTATGCTGAACTTGGCGCTGTTCGCTTTGTCGAGCGTCTGCAAAGCAGTTATCAGGTCATGATCAAAAATTTATCGACCTTCGAGGAGATTGGCCCGGCACGGCGGCGCTCGGTCAACGGCAGAACAATGACCGTCCGCGAATATCTCCTTGATGCCGGGGCCCGTTCCTTTCTGGTTCTCTACTGGATTCCGCCTGATGCGGAGGAGCCCGTCGTTTTGCTTAATCTTCGCATTGGCGGACAAAATCGTTTCCGGTGGAAAGACGAGTCTTGAATTTAACTGTGGATATTTCGACTCTGTGGAGCGCCATCAAAGCCATGGGCGGATACCTGAAAATAGGCGCCCATTTTGTCTTAATCTCTCCTGATTAGCGCTAATCTTCCGCATCAGGATTTTCTCCCTCCCCTTTAAAGGGAGGTCCGGGGTGGGGATGGGAAGTTTTCGGCACTAATAAGACCCATCCCCCTCCTAGCCTCCCCCTTGAAAGGGGAGGAATTAAACCTTGCGGAAGATTGAAACTAATCAGGTAAGCTCTTAAGGAGGGGCTTGCTATTTCCTGTTTGTTTTTTGTGTCTATTGTAGCTATTGTAAACACAAATAACCTTACACGAAAGGTCTTGCTATGAAAGTCATGTCGGCCCGTGAGGCCAAGAACCACTTCGGGGCATTCCTCGACACCGCTCGTCGCGAGCCGGTCATAATTACCAAAAATGATCGGCCAGTCGGGATCATGATCTCGATTGAGGACGCTGCCGACACCCTTTTGCCGGAATTTCTTTCCGACAAAGATCCTGAATACGACCGGTGGATCTGCGAGAAAGTAGCAAAAGCCAGAGATCGCGCTGAGTCAGGTGAGACCAGAACATACGAGCATGATGAAGCAATGCTTCTGCTGCGTGGACGACTGGAGGTCAGGTTGGCCGACAAGATCATTCAGGGATGAGAGTGGTATGGACTGCTGAGGCACTCTCTGATCTGGAAGAGATCCTCGTTTACTACTATCTCGAAGCCGGGCCACGGACATCCGCCGCTGTCGAGAGTCGCATCGTTTCACAAATAGAAAAACTTCATATTTTCCCTGAACAAGCCCGGCCAAGTGATCGAATTCCCGGCACCCGCGAGCTCGTGATTAACAAGCTCCCTTATATCGCCTTTTTCCTGCTCCATTCGGACGAATTGGTGATCCTCAACGTGGTCCACACCGCCAGGAAGTTCCCTGCTTAGCCCGTGAGCGGGCGATCAGGACTTCTGTCACTTCAATTCCCCCACACAAAAGGAACACTCCCATGGGTTTTTTTGACAAAATTTTCGGTGACAAAGAGACCGCTGCCAATGCTGCTTCGCCCAAAGCGAACGATTTCATCGATGCCCTTGCTCTGCACCTGCGCGGTGACATCGAACCGGCCCTTGGCATCTATTTGCAGATTGTCAAAGAATACCCCAATGATTATCTGGCTCCGTTCTTTATCTCGGCGATCATGTCCGGCCAGGGTCAGAGCAGCGAAGCGGCGGCGAACCTACGTTCTCTCAGCCAGCAGATCGCCGGGCAGGGGGGGACGATTTCGCAATCGATTTACCAGCGCATTGTCGTGCAGATGAATGAAGCACTCCATCTGAGTGTTTCTGCGGTTGCCGAGATCATCGCCACCTTTGGCGATCGCCTCAAAGAAAACCGGTTTGTTCAGGAGTGTGCGGTCTGTTTCGAGATTGCCAGGGCCTTGGATCCGGAGAATGCCGATCTGCTTTATAAATTCGGGGACACCCTGCACGATCTCCGCAACTATGACTATGCCGAGGCGGTGCTGCAGGAGGCTCTGAAATACGCGCCGGAGCACTGGGGCGCCCTTTATACCTATGGCGTCCTACTGCAGGATCTCGGGCGTCTTGATGAAGCGATCAGCTGTTATGAAAGAGCTGTGGCGATCGATCCGGCTCATGCCAAGTGTCAAAACAACTTGGGCGCTGCCCTGCTGACCCTCGGTCGGGTTGATGAAGCTCTCGCCCACTGTACGCACGCTCTCGAACTCGCTCCCAACTTTGCTTTAGCAAAAAACAATCTCGGTAATATCCATTTGCGCAAAGGAGAGTATGAAGCCGCTCGCAGTTGCTATAGTGAGGCGCTTGCCCTTGACGAGAAACTTGCCCCGGCCTATTTCGGTCTCGGTTCGGCTGAGCAGGGATTGGGGAG
>JACUTW010000026.1 GCA_014859605.1 Desulfuromonadales bacterium | reverse complement strand
TTCAAGATCAAACATAACCTCGGCATCTGCTCGATCAGCAGCTTCGAGCATCTGCCCGGCCAACTTGATGACATCAGCAGTATCGCGAATAATGATGGCATTGAGTTCTTCATGCACATAAACTTTACGCAACTGCAACATCATGCGCAGCAGATTCACCGCCTTCTTGGCGTCAATATTTGAAAGGTAAAAAGTCTGGATCAAATGGTCGGTAAATTGTTTGTCGCCATCTTTCGAACGCGAATAGATGATAATAGTGCGGGAGTTAAGGACTTTCTTCCCGAGTTTATTCATTTGCAGAATCAATTCGAGCGCCTGCGGAAAAGAAACCTCGGTAATATCAAAGGTAAAACTCTGCTTCTTCAGGCTCTCGTCGAGAATAAAATTCACCCCGGACAGCTTGGCAAGGATATTAAAAGCATCTTTAATATCGGTATTCTTGAATTTAAGCGAAATCGGCTTGGTGGACGTAACATCGAGCTCCACCCCGTCGATAAGGGTTTTGGGCGTACTTTTAACTTTCTCAAAAAGGGCCAGCGCAGCGGCATTTTGCGGATCGATGAGGAGGGCTTGATCCAGACTGTTCTTTGCCTGGCTTAAACGGCGATTGCGCATAAAATCATCAGCTTGCTGCACTAATCTGTCAACTTTAAGCAGCTCCTCGGCCTTCGCCAGATCATTTGCGGCGACGACTAAAGTTTTATCATATTCGAGGGCGCGACGAAATTCAGCGACAGCCTCCTCCGTCCGGCGCTCCTTCATCAACCGCCGCCCTTCATCAAAATGCTGCCAGGCCGCTTTATTGAGGGCCTGGGTCAGCCGCATGCGATATTCCTGGCGATCAGGGGTCTTCTCTACCGCCTCCATATAGTTGAGGACCGATTTATCGTAATCCCCTTGGGCATCAAAATCCTGCCCGCGTGAATAGGCCCGTGACCCGGCACATCCGGACAACTGTAGCGCCAGAAGCAGAAACGATAAAGGGAGGAGGAATGATTTAGTTTTGAGTTTCATTATTAGCCTCATCAGGTTGAAACTGTTCCCCGGTTTGCGTCTCTTCATCAGGGATTACCAGAAATTCCGGCTGATCCAATCGATATGCTTCTTGCGGCTGTCCGGTTGGCCCGGAAGGGGGCGACGAAGGTCGCGGAATGGCCGAGAGAGATTCCTGATCGGTCAATTTGATCGAAAAGTCACCGGCACCCTCCTTGCGCAATTCCATCTCTGTGTCAGTAATATTGACGACATAATACTTGCGATCCCGGCCGATATATTCCCCCTTACGCACCAGCAGAACCTCTCCGTCAGTCGCTAAGAAGATGGTTTGCTTCTCACCCTTTTTAAAAAAGCCGACAAACTTGTAACGGGAAAGCTCTTTGCGGGCGATCTCCTGCGGTGACGGCGGGGGCGGCGGGGGTGGAGTGATCACGACTGGCGGGACAATAACCGGCGGTGGCTCCTCAATATAAACCTCTATCTCCTCGACTACGCGCTGGCTGTTCCCGAAAAGATTGCGGCGGACGCCGGGATAAGGTTGAGATTTACGATCGATTAAATCGCTGCGTAAACGCGGATAGCCGTTATTGTCCCGGGACGCTTGTTGCATTTTGCTTTGTGACCGCTGCTCTCCGCTTGTGATCCGCTCCTGTTTCGGCATCTGCAGGTAGCCATAGATCAAGGAAGCAATAAAAGCCGGAATCAGGAAGCCGAGAAGGCGTTTTGACATCATTGGCCCTCCTCTGTCCCGAAATAAGTCGTAAGACTCAGGCTTAACGAGACCAAAGCATTATCCTCGTCCCCTTTGGCGGCATTGAGGGTCATCTGTTCGATCACCACCAATCTTTTCGACTCCTCAAGACCGTAGACAAAGCGTTTCAGTTCATCATAGGTCCCGATCAAAGAGAACTTGAGAGCATACGCCAAAAGTCCGGAGTCCGGGATCTCTTTCTGTGTATAACCGATCTGACCGATCTCCAGATTGCATTTCTCCGCCAGAGTATAAAGATCACCTATCAAATCACTGAAATTGCGCAGAGACGGCAGCAGCGTGCGGAAGTGCTCATAATCCTTTATCCCCTGCTCATAGGCCTGCTGCGGGGCAACAACGCCACTTCTGCGCGACTGTTGCTGTAAAAGAGCAAGGTCCCTTTCAGTCTGCGACAGTTTCGGCGCGACGACGAAATATAAAACAGAGAAAAGAAGGATATTCAGCAGAAACAAGCCGCCAAGTACGATCAACAGCAAACGGTGCGTCGTCCAGATGGTGATCAAGAGGGGTTTACGACTCATCTCCCCCCCTTTTCTTGAGCTCAACAGAGAATGTAATCCCGCCGTCCAGATCATCTTTGGTCTTTTCCGTCCTCTGTTCTTTTAAATAGACCTGTGTGAAGACCTCGGAGCGGGTCAAATTGTCGATAAAGTGGCGCAGGTCAGTGACAGAGGCGGCGACGCCATTCAACTTCAATATCCCGGTTTTGTAATCCGGCTGCAGACCACGAATACTGATGCCCTCGGCCAGGTGGGCTTCAAGATGGTCGAGGAGGGTCGTCCAGCGATAGTTGTCGCGGATCAGGAGTTCGTTGGCTGTTTCGATCCGCTTTGCCAATTTTGCCATGGCAGCACCACTGATCTCCGCCTGTTGGCCGCTGCCCTGCTTCTCACCACGAAATTCGTTGAGACGGAGTTCAAGTTGCCGCGTTCGATGATTATCCCGGATGACGCTCACGGTGTTAATGATTAGTAAACCCAGTAAAAAAAGGCCCAACGCCACCAGGATCGCGAAGAGGCGGCGATGGTGAACATAGGTTCCGGTGGCGAGATTCAGTGAATATTTCATCGACTCATGTCCTAGATCATCTGCTCGGCAGCACCGACGGCAGCTGCGAGACCGCGCAGGCGCCACTTCGGCCAGTCCGAGGGCTGCGAAGCAATCCGGTCGATATGGGGATCAAGAAGAACAACCTCGCGTTGAAAAGCCGCCCGCAGGGTAGAAAGGACCACCGCTGTCTCGGCCAGATCACTTTGCAGAAAAACCTCTGCCCGCTTCAAACCGGGAAAATCCTTCTGTGCGCCGACCAGAGCCCGGGAAACCTCCTGGAAAATTGTCGAACTATCATCGCCAACCTGCCGGAAACGATGGTAAAGCGGCACCCGTCCCTGGCTGTACTCAAAACTAAGAAAACCGGATTCAAGGATCAAAAGAACGCTTTCATCAGGTTGTTCCAGGCGGGTCCGGTAATAATTATGCAGAAAAATAGAATGAAAACCGACCAACGCAGGGAAAAAACCGGCGGCAGTAATTACGGCTTCGTATTCTTGCAAAATACTACGGGCAACGGCGGCAACCAAAAGTCGCTTCGTCCCGTCCTCACGTTGATCCAAAATCTGAAAATCAAGGACGGTTGCCTCCGGATCCGCCGGGAGGCTCCCCTTAAGCTGCCATTTGATGATCTTCTCCCCCTCAGCCTTGCCGGCAAAAGGGGTGTCGATTTCAAGGGTAAAGAGGCGGCCGATATTCTCCGGCAAAACCAGGGCCAAACGCTCTTCACCGCTAGCAATCGGAGCAAGAATTTCCTGGACAGCGGCCTTTAACCGGCCTGGGTCGCTGATGTTGGCTGCCCGCGGTGACGGTTGCACCAACCCCTCTGCCAAAGACAGTAACTGCGCGCCTTTGAGGACCGGGTTTTTCCGTCGACCGGTCAAAGAAACTGCCCGTAACTCCTGCTGGCGCAGATCAAGAGCAAGATAAGTTCTCGGGAAGATCATGCGATCTCCTCTTCGGCAAAGGTAATGCGATTAATTTCACGCAGACTGGAAACCCCTTCGACCACCTTTTCAATCGCTGACTGACGCAAAAAGATCGTCCCGGCGGCGCGGGCGGCTGCTTTCAATTGGGTGGCCGGCGCACGCGTGACGATCAACTCTCGCAAATCATCATTGAGATCGAGGAGTTCAACAACCGCGGCTCGACCGTGATAACCGGTACCGTTACACGCCGAGCATCCTGCCCCCTCGTAAAACGAGTGATGTCGATGAAGCTCCGGTCTCAACCCGTTTTCGCGCAATTCGTCGTCGGTGTAAAGGACTTCGCGCTTGCATTTATTACATATTTTGCGCACCAAGCGCTGCGCCAGGACACAATTAAGACATGAAACGAAATTATGCGGTTCGATCCCCATGTGCAAAAAACGGCCGAGAACGTCGAATGTATTATTAGCGTGAACCGTTGTAAAGACCAGGTGGCCGGTCAGCGCGGATTGGACAGCAATCTGCGCCGTCTCCGGATCACGAATTTCTCCGACCAGAATCTTGTCGGGGTCGTGGCGCAGGATGGAGCGCAGGCCGCGTGCAAAGGTCAACCCCTTCTTTTCGTTAACCGGAATCTGCACCACACCCTTCAGCTGATATTCAACAGGGTCCTCGATGGTAATAACCTTCTCAACTTCGCTGTCGATCTCGGAAAGGGCGGCATACAGGGTCGTCGTCTTACCACTGCCGGTCGGACCTGTGACCAGAATCATACCGTAAGGCTCACGAATCATCCGCCGCAGACGTATTTTCTCCCGTGCGGAGATTCCCAGCGAATCCAGGGTCAAACCTTTGAGATCCTCGGCAATGCTTTCCTTGTCGAGGATACGGATAACGGCATCCTCGCCAAAGACGCTCGGCATGATCGATACCCGAAAATCGATCGATTTGGCTCCGAGCCGGACCTTGAAACGACCATCCTGGGGAATACGCCGCTCCGAGATGTCGAGCTCACTCATAACTTTGATGCGGGAGATGATCGGCCCCTGGAATCGCCCATCAAGAGGTTCGGTAGCGCGAAAGAGGACTCCGTCAACGCGATATTTAATAATGACACCGTCAAGACTCGACTCGATATGAATATCGCTGGCGCGTTTGTTGAGCGCATCGAAAAGGGTGGAATCGATCAGACGAATGATCGGACTGGTATCAGCCGTCATCTTTTCAATCGATAAAACCTCATCCCCCTTCTCGGTCTCTTTGACAAGATGCAGCTTAAAATCTTCAGAGACTTCCTTAAGGACCCGATTCGACCCTTCCGATCTTTCGATTAATTTCAGGATGCGGCTTTTCGCAGCAACGAGAAGGATCAAGGGGGTATTAAGTTGCTGCTCCAATTCATCAAGACGTTTAACATCGACAGGATCAGCGACAGCAATAACGAGATGTCCGGACCGATACCGCACCGGAATAAATTGAAAACGGGCGGGTAAACCCGGCGGTAAGGAGGCGACGAGTGCGGCGTCGACAACAAAACCTTCGAGGTTAAGATAAGCGAGATGAAACTGACGCGCCAGGGCCTGAGCCAGCTGATCTTCGGCGAGAAACCCTTCGCGCAACGCGACTTCACCGAAACGCCCCCCCAATAGTGCCATCTGTTCAAGGATACGCTCAACTTCTGCCGGAGTGAGTGCCCCCATCTCGACCAGAACTTCTCCGATTTTTCGCCGTTGCGGAAAAGTGTCGGTCAAGGGTGAGAATGATTCGTCTTTACCCTTTTCATCGATAGCCCGCTGCAGCAGATCTGCATTATAAAAACCGAGCGCCAGACCAGCCTCGCCAAAGTGCTCACCGGTCTCTGCCATACGGCGTTGAATTTCCGGAATTTTTGCCGGCGTCAATCCCCCAAGCTCAATAAGGATCTGGCCGATATTTTTTTTCTCGGTCGCCATGCGAACAAGTACCTTTTTTTAGGTGATAGAGGCTAACGAACCGTACCCGCCAGTTGAAAGATCGGAATATACATGGCAATAACAATACCACCGATAACGATCGCCATCATCATCATCATCAACGGTTCTACCATGGTGGTCAAACGATCAAGGCGGCGCTCGACTTCAGATTCATAATAATCGGCGATATCCCAAAGCATTTCCGCTAAGGCTCCGGTCGACTCACCGACCCCGATCATCCGCAACGCCAATCCCGGAAAGAAATTACCTTCGGAGATCGCTTGTGAAATCGATGCGCCTTCTTCGATGCGCCGAATTGCAATCGTCATTTTGTCTTCAAGCAGGCGGTTATTCAGCGTCCCGCGCGCCATACTCATCGCTTGGACGATTGGAATACCACTGAGCAGCGTCGTTCCGAAGGTCCGGCAAAAACCGAGGATCGCATAATCGATGACCAGTTTCCCGAGAAAGGGGATGCGTAAAAAGAGCCTGTCCTTCCAACGGATTCCTGTCTCGCTACGCAGATAAGCCTTAAAAACAAAGACCAAGCCGATCGACAAAGGAATAAGCAACGGCAACGCGGAAATCAGCGAATTGGACAAGGTAATAAGGATGCGCGTTGCCAACGGCAGGACCGCGTTGGCATCTGAATAGATCTGACTGAAACTGGGGATGACGTAAAAGAGTAAAAAAAGGACGACGATGACAACGGCCAGACTCAAAAGGATCGGATAAAAGATCGCGCTTTTGACCTTGGCACGAATAGCTTCAACCCGTTTTTGATAAACGATAAAACGACCAAGAGTGACCGGCAGATCACCGGACTTTTCGCCGGCCTTGATTGATGCGATATAGAGATGTGGGAAAAGGTGAGAATGTTTATTGAAAGACTCGGAGAGAATGGCACCACCGCGGATCTCTTCGCGGATATCACGGAGCGCCTCGCGAAATAATCCAGGCTCCATGCGCTCAGTGACCGCATCAAGAACCTGCAGGATTGGCAGCCCAGAGCGCAAGAGAACGAGTAATTCCTGGTTAAACGTTAAGAAATCCCGTCCTGAAGGGCGCCCGCCCCCGCCAAAGGTGTTACCGATACTTTTCCACCACTGCTTTTTATGAATATCAAAGACGTAAAAACCCTGTTCTTCAAGACTTTCACGCAAAACAGGGGCGCTGACAGCCTCAAATTCTCTTTCCAATACCCGACCGTCACTGGCCCCGATTTTACATTGATATAGCGGCATGGATATTTATATACCACATTCGTGACAAGGTTTGCACAAACAAGCCAGTCGATTGCGACTGGCTTGTTTGTGCTCGAATAATGAATCCGCCGTTGATTCCTTTAGTTCTCCTGGGGGGTTGACTCGTAGGCACGAATCTCAAGGTGGTCGATGATCTCCTTGATTCCTTCAATTGAACGCAAGATTTTGTGGACGTCGGCACGTTGCTGATTGTTGTGTACGTGTCCGCCTAAAGCAGCGACGCCATCAACAACATCCAGATGGAAATGATAATAGTGCAATCCATGCAGCAATCCGCTGGACAGCAGCTTGATCTCGGCCCGTTTGGCAAGAATTTTATCGCGCAGAATCTTCTTGGCGCCTTCCTTCATTTCCAGAAGGTTCTGATCTTTCACCCCTTCACAGATCAACTTGACGGCGGTCTCTTCGGTCAACCGCGAGGTATTAATGATGAGGTCATAGCTTAACGGATCCGTCCAGTCGCGATCGAAATAGTATTTGATGAAACCGGCCCGCTGCTGGTCACTTCTGCGCACCAGAATTCTGGCAAGCTCCGGGTCGAGCCATTCCCGCTCTGCCCAGCGTTCAACACGTTCTTCGAAGGGCGCAGTAATCCGTACCCGAAAAACGTTGTCGATGCCGGTGAGTAAATCCTGCCCGCCCCGGCCGTAAACAATGATATTCCCGGCAAGCGCATACTCAAG
Organism: Desulfuromonadales bacterium; assembly: GCA_014859605.1. Lineage (GTDB taxonomy): Bacteria > Desulfobacterota > Desulfuromonadia > Desulfuromonadales > UBA2197 > UBA2197. The sequence continues at coordinate 23,418 of JACUTW010000026.1, read as the reverse complement.
GATAATCAGTTCCACCTGACGCTGGGCAACTTCAAGATTTTTGTCGGCTTTATCGAGAAAGGCCAGGGGTTTTTCGTCAACCGCCGCCAACAACTCTAAAGACAGGCCGTACTCAAGTGCAACACTGGCAATCGTGTCGCCGTCAACCAGGGTATAACCTAACTCTTCGGCTGCCGTTTGGACGATGGGGATGCCGCCGCTCCCCATCTCTCGGGAAATGGTGATGATCGCCATAACTCTCCTCGAATAGATGAATGATAAACTGAAGTTCGCGGATAATAGCACCGCGTCTGGGCGTTGGCAAGACGTCCTTTAATAAAGGGGCTTATAATCAAAATAGTGCAGGCTATTGACAAATCGAACCGTACGACTCTTGGAGCGCATGACGACTGAATGGGTCTCGGCCCCGCCGGAAAAATAACGCACCCCCTTCAACAGGTCGCCGGTGGTGACGCCGGTGGCGGCAAAGAAGACATTCCCCCGCGCCATATCTTCGGCATTGTAAACCCGATCAAAATCCGTGATCCCCATCATGACCGCCCGTTCCCGTTCATGATCATCCATAAAGACAAGACGACCCTGCATGTCGCCGCCCATGCATTTAAGCGCCGCAGCAGCCAGAACCCCTTCCGGCGCGCCGCCAATCCCCATCAACATATCGACGCCGCTGCCGGTAACCGCTGCCGCAATCGCCGGGGCAACATCGCCATCGGAGATCAAATGAATCCTTGCTCCGGCTTTGCGAATCTCTGCAACCATCTTGTCATGGCGGGGGCGATCAATAATGACGATTGTCAAGTCTTCGACATAACACTTTTTGGCATCGGCAACCCGTTGCAGATTTTCCGTCGGAGAAGCATCAAGATCGATGACGCCGCAGGCGTCCGGTCCAACGACGATCTTCTCCATATACATATCCGGCGCATTCAAAAAACCGCCTTTCGTGGCCATGGCAATCGTCGTAATCGCCCCACTCGTCCCCTTGGCGCAGATATTTGTACCTTCCAGCGGATCAACAGCAATATCGACACTGGGAGCGGAACCATCCCCGACTTTTTCGCCGATATAAAGCATGGGCGCTTCATCCATCTCGCCTTCACCGATGACCACGGTGCCGTCAATAGCCATCGAATCGAGAGTGCGGCGCATAGCGTTGGTCGCGGCTTCGTCGGCGGCGTTTTTATCCCCCTTGCCGACCCAGCGGCCGGAAGCGAGGGCTGCGGCCTCGGTGACACGTATCAATTCAAGTGCGAGATTGCGATCCATAAAAGCTGCTCTCCTTCTCTGGTTTAAACCTGAAAATGTGCCGCATCATGTCATAAGACGATGAAGATCTCAAGACACCTCCGCGCCCCTGCAATTGTTATAAAAATGTAACTGGACAATATTCCGTTAATTGAATATTTTAAAAATTCATTTCTAGCCACGGAGGTCTCCAGTATGTTTCGGTCTCTTCTCAAATGTTTCTTCCTTGCGATTCTAGCAACAAGTTTACTGACAACGACTGCAATCGCAGCCATGCAAAATATCAATGCGCTTAACATGCAGAAAATCATGAAACAGACACCAGATATTTACCTTCTGGATGTGCGCACCCCCGGCGAATATCAGCAGAAACGCATCAAGGGGGCGCGCTTGATCCCGATCGATCAGGTGCAAAACCGTATCAATGAAATCCCTAAAAATCGCCCGATCATTGTTTACTGTGAAACCGGTGTGCGCAGCGCCCTGGTCGGTCGCTATCTTGACCAACTCGGCTATCAAAGCGTTTACAATCTCGGCCAGGGGATCATGGGCTGGCAAGTACGCGGCTACCCGATCGAATCCGGGCGACCCTAACCTCGCTGCCCCAATTCTTGACCGCTCTTCACTTTGCGTGGTATTTTGTCCCACTTTTTTCATAAAGCAGGGATGATCTTATGACTTTCGCACCCGAACTCAGTCGTTTCATCGAGCTCTCCGCTCAAGGCAATCTCATTCCGGTCTGGCGGGAAATTCTCGCCGACATGGAGACGCCGGTCTCGGCCTTCCGTAAAATAGATCAGGGCTCTGCCTCCTTTTTGCTGGAAAGTATCGAGGGGGGGGAAAAATGGGCGCGCTACTCTTTTCTCGGCAGCGGTGAGCGCATCTTCCGTTGCCGCGGCGAATTAGTCGAACTGCTCGAAGGCGAGCGCGTCGTGCACAGCTTTACCGCCACCGACCCCCTCGCCGCCCTCCGCGACTTCATGCTCCCTTTTCAACCGGTCCAACTCGATGAACTCCCCCGCTTTTGTGGCGGCGCCGTCGGTTATCTCGGCTATGACATGGTCCGTTTCATCGAGAAACTCCCTGATGGCAACCCGCGTGAAATCGAGAGTTATGATGCCTGCTTCCTGTTAACGGAAAAACTCCTGATTTTCGACAACATGCGTCAGAAGATCAAAGTCGTTTGCAATGTCCATATCCAGCCGGATGAAGACCCGGCCGCGGCTTATGCCCGCGGCACCCGCGAAGTCGACGCATTGATTGCGACTCTGCGTGTCCCTCTGCCGGCACCGCCGGAACCGGTCACGGCGAATGCGACGAACCTTGTCCCCAACTTTTCTGCACCGGCCTTCCACGCTGCCGTCGAGAAATGTAAAGAGTACATTCGCGCCGGCGACATCTTTCAGGTTGTTTTGTCGCAACGCTTCTCCGGTGAACTGACGGTCGATCCCTTTGACATCTATCGGGCGCTGCGCACCATCAACCCCTCCCCCTACATGTTTTATCTCCGTTTCGGTGAAACCCTTGTCATCGGCGCTTCACCGGAAGTCCTGGTACGCAAGGAAGGAAGCCGGGTTGAAGTCCGACCGATTGCCGGGACACGTCCGCGGGGCATGACTCCCGATGAAGATCGCCAGTTTGAGATCGACCTCCTCGCCGATCCCAAAGAACGGGCTGAGCACATTATGCTGGTCGATCTCGGCCGCAACGATATCGGTCGGGTAGCTCTGCCGGGGACAGTCGAAGTCAGCGAACTGATGGTGGTGGAGCGTTACTCGCACGTCATGCACATCGTCTCCAACGTCCGCGGTCAACTGCGCCCCGAACTCGACGCCTTCGATGTCTTTCGCGCCGCCTTTCCGGCCGGCACCCTCTCTGGTTCCCCCAAAATCCGCGCCATGGAGATTATCGACGAACTCGAGCCCTGCCGCCGCGAAATCTACGGCGGTGCGGTCGGTTACTTCTCCTTCTCCGGCAATATGGATATGGCAATCGCCATCCGGACGCTGGTGGTGCAGGATGGCCGTGTCCATCTCCAGGCCGGGGCCGGCATCGTTGCCGACTCTGATCCGGAAGCCGAATATCAGGAAACGATCAATAAAGCCCGGGCCGTGGTGCGGGCGATCGAAATGGCTCAAAACGGCCTCAATTAATCAGGATTTCACCATGCGTTCGATTTTCTCAGCTTTTTTGCTGCTGCTCATTCTCCTCCCCGCCCCGCTCCTGGCCGGCGAGATCAACGTGCCGATCCTCCTTTATCACCGCTTCGGCCCGTCTGTCGCTGACAGTATGACGATCACCACCCCGGTGTTGACCGAACATCTCGATTACCTGAAACAGAACGGCTTCACCGTTATCCCCTTGCGACAACTGGTCAACTATCTCAACAAGAGTGATCTCAAACCGTTACCGAAGAAACCGGTGGTGATCGTGGCGGACGATGCGCATCAATCCGTTTACTCGGTCCTGTATCCTCTGGCGAAAAAATATCAGATTCCGGTCACCCTCTTTACCTATCCGTCAGCCATCTCCAACGCCAGTTATGCCATGACCTGGGATGAATTGCGGGAAGTCGAGAGGAGCGGCCTTTTCGATATTCAGTCGCATACCTTCTGGCACCCGAACTTCAAGCAAGAGAAGAAGCGCCTGAATCCCGCTGAATATGAAAAATTCGTCGATGTGCAGTTGAGCAAAGCGAAGAAGAAGCTGGAAAAGGAGATCGGCAAGAGCGTCGATACCCTGGCCTGGCCCTTCGGTATCTATGACGAGGAGCTGATCAAACACGCTACGGCGGCCGGCTACACGGCATTGCTAACGATTGAGGCTCGCCCGGTGAAGAATGACGAACGCCTCGCTGCCCTCCCCCGCTTTCTCCTCTCCAATCAGGATCAGGGAAACCGTTTTATCAGAATAGTCGAGAAAGCTTCCGGCGGCTGACGGCCTGTTGTTTCGCTAATAAAAACCTATAAATCTGGCGTGCTTTCTTACGAGTCCGTCAGATTTTTTCGTTCTGCCTCTGTTAATCCATCGACATATTCGATCATTCCCCGCAAAGAATTCCCGAGAAAATAACGTTCACGAGCTTGAATATCTTCCGGCAACTGGTCGATATTACGATAATAGTCATCGTGCGTTTGCAGCCAAACGATGAGCGTTTCTTCGCGTTCTTGCGGCGCGATCAATGCAGTTGCTGCCACTCCGCGCACCCAGAGATTGAGCTGCTCGCTGGCAATCCGCAGATATTTCCCGGCCCCTTCGACCAGGCCATAGTGGGCAAAGATGAGACGTTGCGGATTTAAAGCGATCATCTTTGCTAAAGACTCCTGCGCAACTTCAAGGATAAAACGAGGCGGCGTCGCCGGGCGCATGAAGATCCCTGATTCGAGGGGATAGTGGACGCCGGCGACTTCCCCGGCAAAGAGGAGATCGCCAAACTGAAAGGAGAGATGGTGCGGGGCATGGCCCGGCGTCTGCCACACCCGACAGGAACCGACCCCTTCACGAAACGAAATACGTTCCGCGGGAACAGCAACAATCTCACCATACGCTTCAGCCAGTGAACCGAGAACCTTCAGCGTCCCCTGCCAGAGCTTCTCCGGCGCAATGAGATGACGGATTCCTTCGGGATGACAAATGACCTGCGCCTGCGGGTAAGCGGCGAGCAGGGCGCCAGCCCCCCCGGCGTGATCGATATGGATATGAGTCAGAAGGATATAATCAAGCTGCTCCACCCCAAGTCGGGAAAGTTCATTCAGCAGATGCGGGATGGTTGAAAGGGGGCCGGGATCGACCACAAAAGTCAGTCCGGCGTCGCGATAAAGCCAGGAACTGATGAACTTTCGGAACCCTGGTTGGGAGGGGATATCAAGGTCGATACAGATCGGATTTTGTTGGGACATATTTCTCTCCTTGGCTGAAAGTGGCGAGATTGTCTCTGGAGAGCGACCTTTTGTCAATCCTGCCGCTCTTTATCGACTATTTTTCTGTCAATTAAAGACCTTGGCACTTTTCAATCCCCACTTTCTCTGTTATAGTTCCGCCGCAATGAGCGCTTTCATGCTCTTGATTAGTAACGCAACGGGCTTTTCGCCCTGGCGATAGATAGTTATTCTGGCGCACTGCACGAAACTGACGGTGAAAAGAACCCTTTTCCGAGTCAATGGTGCAAACGCGCTGACCGGGGCTTTGCCCCGCAACACCTATTAAAGGTTGGCATTGCCGCCGGCCGAAAGGATTTCCATGAGTAAGAAGATGTTGGTGAACGCCACCCAACCCGAAGAGAATCGGGTGGCGATTGTCGAGGACGGTATTTTGACCGAACTCGACATCGAAGTGGTGGGGCGGGAACAGACCCGGGGGAATATTTACAAGGCGACCGTCGTCCGCGTTGAAAGCGGATTACAGGCCGCCTTTGTCGATTATGGCGGACTGCGTCTCGGTTTTTTGCAGACGGGAGAGATCCATCCCGATCTTTTCAAGGCGGTTGATCCAAATGAAGAACGCAAGGGGCGCTTGCGCATCAACGATGTTCTCCGTCGCGGCCAGGAGATCCTTGTCCAAGTCGTCAAGGGGGAACGCGGCAACAAAGGTGCGGCTCTCACCACCTACCTTTCTCTGGCCGGTCGTTACATGGTTTTGATGCCGGAGAGCGACAGCACCGGGGTTTCCCGCAAGATTGAAGAGGACTCAGTTCGCAAGAAGTTGAAAACGACGATGAACTCCCTTGATCTGCCAAAAAACATGGGCTACATCGTCCGCACTGCCGGCGTCGACCAGAGCAAAGAAGAACTGAAACGGGACTTCGACTATCTGGTGCGCGTTTATGAAAACATCCTCGCCCTGGCGAAAAAGGCCAAAGCACCGGCCTTGATCTACAAGGAATCGAATTTGGTCATCCGGTCGATTCGCGATTACTTCACCCCCGATATCGATGAAGTTCTCGTCGATGATCCCAAGGTGGCACAGGAAGCGAAGGATTTCCTCCAGCAGGTCATGCCGGAATGCGTCAAATTGGTCAAACTCCACCAGGAAAAACGTCCGATCTTCTCCCGCTATCAGATCGAAGAACAGATCGAGATCATTTCCCGCAACAAAGTCCTCCTCCCCTCCGGCGGCTCCATCGTCATCGACCGTACAGAAGCATTAGTAGCGATCGACGTCAATTCCGGAAAGATGGCCGGAGAGCAGGGCGTCGAGGCGACCGCCTATAAAACCAACCTTGAAGCTGCGACCGAGATCGGTCGACAGTTGCGTCTGCGCGACCTTGGCGGCCTGATCGTCATCGACTTTATCGACATGCGCGAACGGAAGAACAACCGTGATGTCGAGAAAGCGATCAAGGAATCGATGAAGACCGATAAAGCCAAGGTCTCCTTTTGCAAGATCAGCTCCTTTGGCCTGCTGGAGATGAGCCGTCAACGGATCAAGGATGCTCTCGCCGAGGGAACCTTTCTGGTCTGCCCGCATTGTGAAGGGAATGGCCGACTGAAAAGCCCGGAAGCTCAGGCGGTGGCAGCGCTACGCAAGATTCAGGGTGGGCTCGCCAAGGGGCATATTGCCCGCATCGAAGTCGACATCCCCCTCGATGCCGCCAACTATCTCCTCAACGCCATGCGTGATGAGCTTTTTGAGCTTGAACAGCGCAATCAGCTGGAAATTGTCGTGCGCGGTCGCGCCGACATGATCGCCAGCCAAATCGAGATCGTTTGTATTCGTCGGGAAAAAGAAGACGAGCTTTACCTGCAACCGGTGACTGCCAGCAATGATGAAGAGCAGGCACCGCGCCCGGCAGTGGAGAAATCGGAACCGGTACTCCCCACGGTTCCCGAGGAAGCGCAACCGGAGGGAGGCGCCAAGAAGAAGCGCGGCCGCAGCAAGAAGAGCATCCCCGAAACCCTTGCCGTCGAGCCCACGGCCGAGCAGGTCGAAGTTCACCACCAGGCGACCACCGCCGAGGTCCTCTCCCCCCTCCTCCCCTCCACGCCGAGTGCAGAAGATCTTCGCCTCTTCGGTTCGCTCCTCGACGAATCAGATGACGAGGCAGACGATGAAACCCTGGTCGTTGAAGGCGATGGGACGAAGAAGAAGCGCAAGCGCCGCCGCAAAAAGAAGAAACCGCCTGTGAGCGGAGAAGCAATTATCGAGGAAGCTGTCGTAACAGAATCAAAAATGGCTGAGACCGACGGGGAAGACTCCGGCGACACCGATGAGTCAGAAGTCGAAGGCGATGAAGAGAGCGCAGCGGTCGCCGAGGGTGGAGAGGAAGACATTGCAGCGAAGAAGAAAAAACGGCGGCGCAAGCGTAAGAAGAAGAGTTCTGCAAGCGGTGAGGCTTTGATTTCCGATCAGTCCGAAACAATAGAAACTGAAACCGAAGTCGAAACGGAAGTTGATTCAGAGCCTGAAGCAGAAGCAAAAAAGAAGCGCAAACGCCGGCGGAAGAAACGGAACCCAACAGCGCCAGGGGAAGAGAACATCGCTGCAAGCGATGAAACCATTCCGGCACCTCCCCCAACAGTCGTTGTCTCGGTTGAAACGGTTGCAGCTCCCTCGCCTGCTCCTGCTGAACAAGAAGCAGAGAAAAAAGGGGCGAGAAGACCACGGCAAGCGAAAGCACCCGCAGATGTTGCAGCTGAACTCCCTTTGACTCTGGTGGTCGAAGTTCCTGTAGAAGTGAAGCCGAAGCGGTCGCCTGCGAAAAAATTGGCCAAGGAGCAAACTCCGAGTGGGGAAATTTCCGCAGTGGCGAGTGAACCGCTGACTACCAAGACAAAAACCCCACGAACCGCGAAGGCCAAGGCAGTAAAAGAAGCAGCGGTTTCTGAAACTGTCGAACACTCAGCCCCGAAAAAAGTACGAGCACCTCGGAAAAAGAAAATTGATGTTCAAGATGCCCCCGCCAGCGGGGAGCCTTCCCATATCAGTGAAAAAGGAGAGTAATTAAACATGGCCCAGACGTATAAAGTTGCAGTTCTTTCCGGTGACGGTATCGGTCCGGAAGTAATGAATGAAGCCCTGCGCGTCCTTGACGCAATCGAGAAGAAATACAACGTCGCCTTTACCCGTACCCCCGCCAACGTCGGCGGTGCCGGCATCGATAACGAAGGCAAAGCCCTGCCGCAGACGACCATCGACATCTGTAAAGCCTCCGACGCTATCCTCTTCGGCTCGGTCGGTGGCCCGAAGTGGGAGTCCCTCCCCCCGGATGAGCAGCCCGAGCGCGGCGCCCTCCTCCCCTTGCGCAAGATCTTCGGCCTCTACGCCAATCTCCGCCCGGCGATCATCTTCCCTTCCCTGACCGGCGCATCGAGCCTCAAGGAAGAAGTGATCAGCGGCGGTTTCAACATCCTCGTTGTCCGTGAACTGACCGGCGGCATCTACTTCTCCCAGCCCAAAGGGATCGAAGGGGTCGGTCGCGAGCGCATCGGTGTCGACACCATGCGCTACAGCGTTTCCGAGATCGAGCGCATCAGCCACGTCGCTTTTCAGGCCGCCCGCAAGCGTGGCAAGAAGGTCTGCTCCATCGACAAGGCCAATGTTCTCTCCACCTCGGTCCTGTGGCGCGAGATCGTTATCGGCATCGCCAAAGAATATCCCGATGTCGAGTTGACCCACATGTACGTCGATAACGCTGCCATGCAGCTGGTCAAGTGGCCAAAACAGTTCGACGTTATCCTCTGCGAAAACATGTTCGGCGACATCCTCTCCGACGAAGCAGCGATGCTCACCGGCTCCCTCGGCATGCTCCCCTCGGCGTCTCTCGCCGAAGGAACCTTCGGCATGTATGAGCCCTCTGGCGGCAGCGCCCCGGATATCGCCGGACAGGGAATCGCCAACCCCATCGCCCAAATCCTGTCGGCGGCGATGATGCTCAAATTCTCCTTTGGGCTACTTGATGCCGCTGACGCCATCGACAACGCCGTCGTCAAGGTTCTTGACCAAGGTTTCCGCACCCGTGACATCTTCTCGAATTTGCCGGGCGAGAAGCTGGTCAATACTAAAGAGATGGGTGATGCGATCCTTGTCAACTTGTAGATAACTGGGCGCGATGGATCGTGCCTCTACGCAAGCGATCATGTAGGGGCGCAATTCATTGCGCCCCTTTTTTTTGGAGAACAGATATGTCGAAAAAATACAATGTTGCCATTGTCGGCGCTACCAGCGCAGTCGGTAACGAGATCATCCGGGTCCTCGAAGATCGGGATTTCCCGGTCGACCAACTACGTCTCATCGATGCGGACGAGTTCGATGGCGATTTTCTTGAATTCTGCGATGAATCGATCATGGTGCAGCGACTTGACATGGAAGCCTTTACCGGAGTCGATCTCGCTTTCTTTGCCGCCGGCGCAGAGCTCTCCAAAGAGTATTGCCCGATTGCCGTCACCACCGGGGCGATCTGCATCGACCTCTCCAGTGCCTGGCGCAGCGACGTCGATGTCCCGCTGGTCGTACCTGAAGTCAATGCCTCCAGCATCGCAATTTTCCGTCACAAAAAGATCATTGCCAGCCCTAACGCTGTTGCTACCCAGCTTGCCATTGCCCTCAAGCCGCTGCACGATGCCGCCGGGCTGAAACGGGTCGTCATCTCCACCTATCAGGCGGTCTCCGCCACCAGTCAGCAGGCGATCGACGCCTTGCGTACCGAGATCGGCGAACTCCTCAACGGCCGGCCGGTCAATCCCAGGATCTATCCGCACCAGATTGCTTTTAACTGTCTGCCGCAGATCGATGCTTTTCTGGAAGATGGCTCAACAAAGGAAGAGCAAAAAATCATTGACGAGACGCGCAGGATTTTCGGCCTGCCGGAGCTGGCGATCAGCGCCACCGCCGTGCGCGTCCCGGTCTTTTACGGCCACAGTGCCGCAGTGAATGTCGAGACCAACGAAAAGCTGAGCGCCGCTGCTGCCCATGCCCTGCTCACCGTCGCTCCGGGATGCGAAGTGATCGACGATCCGACCCGGCTGTCTTATCCGATGCCGATCGACGCCGCCGGCCAGGATGCCGTTTTAATCGGCCGTATCCGCGAAGATCAAAGTGTCGCCAATGGTCTCAATCTCTGGATCTCTGCTGACAATTTGCGCAAAGGGGCGGCGACCAACGCCGTGCAGATTGCTGAATTACTGATAGGACAGCATCTCTAACAAAGAAACACCATTAAATCTTCCGGTCGACAGCCGCCCCATCTTCGCCTATAATCAAAACACTTACTAAGAGGTGAGATGAATGAAACGGGATAATCTTTTCTTGCGAGAAGCCTGGCGGCTCTTTTTCTTTCTCGGGATCATCCTGATCAACTTTCCCTTTGTGCAGATTTTTGACAAACCGGTCCTGATTGGCGGCATCCCTCTCCTCCTCCTCTATTTTCTGATCGGCTGGCCCCTCTCGATCCTGGTGATCCTGATCTTCTCGCGCTATCACGCCGATGACCACAATCACGACAAGGAAAAGGGGTAGCTGATGCTCTCTGCCCCCCTTGTTATCACCCTGACTCTTCTCTATGTCGGGCTGCTCTTTGTGATCGCCCTTTATGCCCAGAAGCGGCAGCGCGATAACAAGAGCATTGTCAATAACAGCACGGTCTACACCCTTTCGCTGGCAGTCTTTCTCACCTCCTGGACCTATTACGGCAGCGTCGGTCGCGCTGCAACCTCCGGCCTCGACTTCCTGCCGATCTATCTCGGACCAACCCTGGTCGCTTTTTGCTGGTGGTTCACGGTGCGCAAGCTGGTACGCATCTGTAAAGCTAATAAGATCGTCAGTATTGCTGACTTTATTTCGAGTCGTTACGGTAAATCGGTCAGCCTCGGCGCACTGGTCACGCTCTTTACCCTGATCGGCATTACTCCTTATATCGCCCTGCAGCTCAAGGCGGTCTCCCGTACTTTTGACATTATCACCACCGCCAATATCAGCGGCGTCCATATCCTGTCCCAACACTATGAGGCCCTCCCCGCTTTTATCGACACAGCTTTCGTCTTTTCGGTTGTCCTTGGCCTCTTTGCCATCCTTTTCGGCGCGCGTACCCTCGATTCCAGTGAAAGCCACGACGGCATGGTGGCAACGATCGCCTTTGAATCGATTGTCAAACTGCTTGCACTCCTTCTGGTCGGGGTCTACGTCACCTACTTCCTCTTTGACGGCTTTAGCGATGTCTTTACCCAGGCGACCAGGCAATTTCCTCACATCACCCAGACCTTTCTCCTTGGGAAAACTGGCTCCACCTCTTACGCAACCTGGTTTTCTCTGACCTTTATCTCCATGGCCGCCGTCATGTTCCTGCCGCGGCAGTTTCATATGCTGGTTATCGAAAATAACAACGAAGAACATATTCGCGCGGCGATGTGGAAGTTCCCGGCCTACATGTTCCTGATCACTCTCTTTGCCACGCCGATCGCCATGGCGGGGCTTTTGTTAAATCAGGGGGATACGACGGCTGCAGACTTCTTTGTGCTGCAGATTCCCTTGCTAAACGGTCACAAATGGCTGGCCCTCATCGTTTATATCGGCGGATTTTCCGCGGCCGCCGGGATGATCATCGTTGAATCGATGACCATGGCGACGATGCTCCTCAATCACCTCTTTGTCCCGATTCTCTTGCGTTTCAACCGCAATAATGAACGGAACTTTTCCGGGCTGTTGATTAACCTCAAACGCATGGGCATCCTGCTGGTTTTGGGGCTCGGTTATCTGTACCATCGCACCATGGCGAATACGACTTCACTCGTCGATATCGGCCTCATCTCCTTTGTTGCGGTCACGCAATTTGTGCCGGCGATGATCGGTGGCCTTTACTGGAAACGCGCCAATCATTTCGGGGTAACAATCGGCCTGCTCCTCGGTTTTTCAATCTGGACCTACACCCTCCTCGTCCCGGCCTTTGCCAGCGCCGGCCTTCTCCCTGACAGTATCGTTGTCGATGGTCCTTTTCAGATCGGACTGCTGCGCCCCCTCGAACTCTTTGGTCTCACCGGCCTGGATGTCTGGAGTCATGCGCTGTTCTGGTCCTTCTTTTTCAACTTCGGCTCGTTCCTGACAATTTCGCTCCTGACCCAAAGCAGCACGGAAGAGAACGAGCAAGCGCATCGTTTTGTCGATGTCTTTGCACCGGCGCACCGACCGGCACAATTGACCCGCATGGTCAAAGCGCCGACAATCATGGAATTTGTCGAATTGATCGGGAAGTTTATCGGCAAAAAACAGGCGGAGTCGGCGATTGCCGATTATCTTGGCAATCAGGAGATCGAAGCGAGCGGCAAATTAAGCGATGAGCACCTCCCTGCCCTGAAGAACTTTACAGAATTGACCCTGGCCGGGAGTGTCGGGGCGGCCCCGGCCAAGATCATCGTCGAAAATTATCTGGCGACCCGCGGCAGTCGCATGGAAGATGTCTTCAATGTCTTTGGCTCCGTCACCTTGAGCCGGACTTCAAGTCGCGAACAGCTGGCGGTTCTTTATGATGTTGCCCGCCAGGTCGGCAGTGGCACCAGTCTCAAGTCGACTCTTGATGAAATCCTTAATTTGATCAGCCATCAGTTTCGCATCGACCTTTGTGTGATCTGGCTTTATGAAGAGAGCGCCGATGACCTGCAGATTCGGGCAAAGATCCCTCTCGGCGAAGAATTTGATCATGAAGTCGCCGGCCTTCTCCATGATCCCCTGCTAAAAGAGACCTTTATCCAGGGGAATTACCATGTCATCAATGATCTCAGCAGCGCTCTCCCCTCGCATCGCCCCCTTGTCAAAGTCGGGATCAAGGCTCTGTTACACGTACCGATTATTGCCGAAGGTGACACCATCGGCGTTTTATCTGCTTATTCGACCTCGGCCAAAGGCTTGTTTACAGAGGAATTTATTGAGCTTCTGACCAGTGTTGCCAATCAGATCGGGATTGCCTGGCGCAACAGCTGTTTGACGGAAGAGATGATTGCGGTCAAGGAGCAGGAGAAGGAGTTGGAGATTGCCAAGCACATCCAGCATGATCTCCTCCCCGACAAAGCGCCGGATGTCGAAGGGATTGAGTTGCATGGTCTTTGTGTCCCGACCAATCAGATCGGCGGCGATTATTACGACTACCTGCATCGCGATCGGGAAAGGATCGACCTGGTTATTGCCGACGTTTCCGGCCACAGTATCGGCGCGGCCTTGCTGATCGCCGAGACCCGCGCCTTTATCCGCGCCAAGTCGGAATCACTGCAAGGACCGGCACAGATTATTCGCGCGGTGAATGCCTTTATCCTGACGGACCTTGATCGCGCTGAGATGTTTATCACCCTCTTCTATGCCAGTTACGATGCCATCAACCAAACCTTACGTTATGCCAGTGCCGGGCATAATCATCCGATGATCTGGCGGGCAGCGTCCGGGCGCTGTGATCATCTCGATGTGAATGGTTTGATTCTGGGGGTGAAGGAAGATGTTATTTACGAGGAGAAAGAGACCGAAATGGCCAGCGGCGACCTCCTTATCCTCTTTACAGACGGGTTAACGGAAGCGGAAAACCATACTGGTGATTTCTTTGGTGAAGATCGGCTCGAAGAATTGTTACGAGAATATCACTTCTTGCCGACAGAACAGATTATTGATCGGATCATGGAACAGGCCCGGCTCTTTACCGGAACGCGCTCTTTCCGTGATGATGTGACCATTGTTTTGATGAAAACACTTTAAAGATTCAAAGTTGATGTACTCTCAAAAGTCATTACCGCGGTTTTTGACTGTTATGCTAAAGTAAAATCTAACCTTAAAAATGGAGACCTGTATGCAGCTTAATATTGTCGCTTATCCTCAGGCCGTCGTAATTTCCGTTCAAGAAGCGCGTCTTGATGCCCACAACAGTCCAGAGTTGAAGACGGCTATCTTGCAACAGTTCGATGCTGATAAAGCTAACCTTATTATCGATCTCAACGAAGTCCGCTTTATCGATTCTTCCGGATTGGGAGTCTTGGTATCCGGCTTCAAGAATGCCAGTACCCGCAATGGCATGTTGCTCCTCTGTTCAATGCAGCCGCAGGTAAAATCGATGTTCGAATTAACACGTTTACACCGGGTTTTCGATATTTATGCAACGAGCGATGAAGCCCTGCTGAGCTTGAAGGATGTCACTCTTTAAATTTCGGGATAAAGAAGATGCTTGAAAAGATTCATATCAACATCAAAGTTCCGAATGAAACCTGCTACCTTGGCCTCATCGGCAAGATCGGTGAAGATTTGGCGCACACCCTGGCCCGCTCTGCGGTCAATCGTGAAGTGCTTGGGTATGAACTCAACACCGTCTTGACCGAAGCGATGGCAAATGTCATCTTTCATGCCAACCGGAGTGACCCGACGCGGAGTATCGAAATTACTCTTTCGGTGGAAGGCAACCGCATAATTATCAAAATTTACGATGAGGGGCACGGTTTTGAAGCCGCCAACCGGGCATTGGCCGCCCCCTGCACTCCGGACGATCTCAGTGAACGAGGGCGGGGAATCTTTATCATTCGTTCCTTAATGGATAGTGTCACCTACCGACGAATGAATGGTAAACACGTACTCGAGATGATAAAAACCTTCCATTAAAACTCCTCCCGCCCCAGCAACGAAAAGATTTCCCGGTGTGATGCGATAACCGGCGCCTCTCCTTGAATACTTTTATAAGCGATAAATGGCATCCCGGCCGCAATGGCAGCTGCTGCATCAAGTTCGGAGTCACCAACAAAAAGCAGTTCTTCCGCAGCAAAGCCAAGGCGCTGGGCCGCAAGGTGCAGCATATCGGGAAAAGGCTTGGGACGGAGCACGTCACGACTGGTGATCACTGCCTTGAAGTACGCAGCAAGACTGAAGTGTGTCAAGATTTCGACCATACTCGTGCCGCGATTGGTGGCGACGGCTAAAGGATAGTGTGTGGCCAGCGCCGCAATGACTTCATGCAGATGCGGTTCGGGGGTCATGAAGGGGATAAACTTTTTGTAGTCAAGTTTCTTCACCATTTCAATTGCCAAAGGCGCCTGCTCAGGCCCTAGCAAGGCTACAAAGACCTGGGGGGTGGCGGCAGTATGACAAATATGAGCGCGCTCTTGCTGCTCGATCGTCACCGGTTCTACGTCAAAAGCACTGAGAACTTCGTTGTAATACGCAAGATTTGCGCTCTTGCTTTCAAAGAGAACCCCATCACAATCAAAGACAATTCCTTTAGGATTCAACATTCATCCCCCCGACGCTTGAGCCACAAGAGGCCGCCGCTACCAAGCAGAAGCATCGCCAGACAAAGAATTTGTCCCATCGTCGCCCCTCCCCAGAGAAAACCGATCTGCTGATCCGGTTCCCGAAAAAATTCGATGATAAAGCGCCCGATGCCGTAGAAGATCAAAAACGAAAAGAAAATGGCGCCATCTTTCACCTTGCGGCTAAAGAGCCAGTAAAGGAGAAAGAAGATGATCGGCCCTTCTAGCAGTGCTTCGTAGAGCTGGCTCGGATGCCGCGGTTCACGTCCGGCCGCAGGGAAGACAACCCCCCAGGGGAGTGTCGTCACTCTGCCCCACAGCTCACCATTGATAAAGTTGCCGATCCGGCCCAATCCGAGACCGATGGTCGCGGCGATGGACAGGATATCGGCAAGCGGCAGGATGGCGATGGCATGGCGGCGGCAGTAAAGGACGGTTGCAGCAACCACCCCGGCCAAGCCGCCGTGAAAACTCATCCCCCCCTGCCAGACCGCAAAAATCTGCAGGGGATGACTGAGGAAATGGGAAAAGTTGTAAAAAAGGACATAGCCGAAACGCCCCCCCAAAATCACCCCGAGGACGATATAAAAAAGGAGGTCAGAAACAGCATCATGGTTCAGGGGGAGCTGCCGGCGGGGCGCAAGGCGGCTGATAATAAAGAAAGCCGCGACAAATCCAAGGAGATACATCATGCCGTACCAGCGGACCGCAAGGGGACCAACTTGAAACAGTATCGGGTCGATTTGTGGTGCGTTCAACATAAAACCTCTGAGTAGTCAGTTAAATTATAATAGTTGAGCAGCATTTGAAAGTCTTCTGCCAGCGGTGCCGTTATCGCCAAGGGCTGACGAGTGAGGGGATGCAGAAATTCAAGTTGCTGTGCATGGAGCATATGGCGGGAAATGACCATCTCGCCGAGTTGTCCGGGACCGCCGTAACGCGTGTCGCCAAGGAGAGGGAAACCGGCTTCGGAGAGATGCACCCGAATCTGATGCATACGACCGGTGATCGGGGTGACCGCGACAAGAGAACAGGAGTCGCATGCAGCAAGGCGGTGATAGCGCGTCACTGCTTCCTTGCCGCCCTTGCTGATGGAGCGGACACAATTGTCGCGGTGACTGCGGGCCAACAGTGATTTGATCTCATATGTGCCGGGAGGGACGACGCCGGCAACGAGGGCGAGATAAGTTTTACCTATGGCGTGTGTGGTGATCGCTGTTGTTAATGGTTTATGCGCCCGGGGACTGATGGAAAAGAGAATGACCCCGGAAGTGTCGCGATCAAGACGCTGCACCATGCCGATGGAAGGCTCGAGATGACGGCGGAAGGGATCAATGAGAAGTTCAGTAAGGGCGGCGTAAAGTGTCCCCTGAAAACGGGACGGCGTCGGCTGGGTGTCGATTCCGGCCGGCTTATTCAGGGCAATAATGTCGGTATCGTGATAAAGGATTGCGTCGGCATTGAGGGTAAAAGGAACGAGAGGCAGCCCGTCACAATAGACAGCAATCTCCTCGCCCTCCTTGACACTGCGGGAACAGCTCCGCACCCGGCGACCGGCAACATGAACCCCGCCAATATCGATAATTTTCCGGGACTGAGTCCGTGACAGTCCGGTGCAGAGTCGCGGTACGGCTTGATCCAGGCGCAGTCCCGCAGCCTCTGCAGGGACGGTCACATTCCAATGAACGCGCTTGGTTAAGGAACAAACAGGGTCATTGTCATTGTAGTTCATAGCAGGCCTTACGCAAGAAAGGCTCCGTCAGTCGCCGGAGCCTTTCTTGTCAAATTCAACTGAAACGATCAAGCCGATTTTCCGTTGTTAACCCGTTCACGCAGCTCTTTACCGGTCTTGAAAAAAGGGGTCTTTTTCTCCGGGATCATCACCACATCGCCACTCTTGGGATTCCGTGCTTCACGGGCATCGCGGCAGCGAATGGTAAAAGAACCGAAACCACGGATTTCTACACGGCCACCCTGGACAAGTTCACCGCCGATACTATCGAAGATCGTATTGACAATCAGTTCGGATTCCCGTTTGTTTAACTGCTCATTATTGATCGAAAGCTGCTCTATAAGTTCGCTCTTGGTCATGTCTTCAGCTCCTGTCACATGCGTTATAAAAAATTCAATTTCAATTGACTCTGCTGTTGCATGATCCTGAAGAGGTGATCGGCTGTCCCCTGCATCAAGTAATCGATCAACTTACGGGGCGGCTCTAAAGGATAAACAACGTTCGGATCAACAACTCCGGCAAGCTCAGCGGCCAGTTCGACAGCGGTTTCGAGTCCTCCAAGTTTATCAACCAGTCCGGCCTCAAAGGCTTGGCGACCGGTCATGATTCGGCCGTCTGCAACTTCTTTCACTTTTTCAAGGCTCAAGTTACGTCCTTGAGCAACGGCATCAACAAATTGAGCCTGGACATCATCGATCATCGCTTGCAAAAGTTGACGATCAGCATCAGACATAGGCCGATTCGGCGAACCGATATCTTTGAAACGACCGCTCTTAACGGTGATATTTTTCCATCCAATCTTTTTAAGTAATTCCTCGTAGTTGGCAAACTCCATTATCACGCCGATACTTCCAGTCATTGTACCGGGATTCGCGACAATCTGCTGCCCGGCAACCGCAATATAATAACCGCCTGAAGCCGCTACTGACCCCATGGAGACCACGACCGGTTTGAGTTCAGCAGTCTTTTTGACAGCATCATGAATTTCTTGCGAAGGAGCAACAGAACCACCGGGAGAATCGATACGCAATACAATAGCTTTAATAGCTGAGTCTTCACGGAAATCACGAAGATCTTCCAGGATCTCTGTCGCAGAGGTGATGACCCCGGTCATTTCAATGACGCCGACCTTGGCACCGAGAGCAAAGCGAGTGCTGCGTCCGGACGACCGACTCAGCAAGAGTGCGAGGATTACAAAAAAAAGAAAAATGGCACCAACAATTAAGAGTGCCATCACCAGCTGATTTTTTTTCATAGGTTATTTAACTGCCGGACTTCCGTAGAAGCCCGGCAGTTCATTCTTGAATTTATTCTGCAGTTTCACTGTTTGCTTTGTCGCGCAGAGCACCCTGAAGAAGATCGCCAAAACTCGAAGTTGCATTGCGATCAGAACCGAGGAACGATGCAACATCAGCT
Source organism: Desulfuromonadales bacterium (assembly GCA_014859605.1). GTDB lineage: Bacteria > Desulfobacterota > Desulfuromonadia > Desulfuromonadales > UBA2197 > UBA2197. The sequence goes on along the minus strand of JACUTW010000026.1, from coordinate 4,824 downwards.
TTTTCTTTGCGATCTGCCAAATGCTTCATCGAGAGAGCAATCTTGCGATCGACAGTGTCAACACTGAGAACGACCGCTTCGAGTTCGTCCCCGACCTGGGCAATCGACTTGGGAGAATCAATCTTCTCTTTGCTGATTTCAGAGACGTGGATCAAACCTTCGATCCCCTCTTCAACTTCAAGGAAGATCCCGAAATCGGTCACCGAAGTGACTTTGCCGCGAATAATCGTGCCCGGTGCGAAACGCTTGCAAATCGAGAGCCAGGGATCCTGCGAAAACTGTTTGATCCCGAGGGAGAAACGCTCATTTTCCCGGTCAATATTCAGTACAACCGCGCGAACGGTATCACCCTTTTTGTAGAGCTCGGAAGGATGCTTGACCCGTTTCACCCAAGAGAGATCGGAGATATGAACAAGACCGTCAATACCTTCATCGACACCGACAAAAATACCAAAATCGGTAATATTCTTGACTTGTCCTTCGATAATCGTCCCGACCGGGAATTTCTCGCCGATCAGATCCCATGGGTTGGTTTCAATCTGTTTGAGGCCAAGTGAAATTCTCCGACTGCTGGTATCGACAGCAAGGACAACCGACTCAACTTCATCGCCAACGGTGAGGATTTTATTCGGGTGCTTGACGCGTTTGGTCCAGCTCATTTCCGAGACATGAATCAAGCCTTCAACGCCCTGCTCCAGTTCGACAAATGCCCCGTAATCGGTCAGACTGACGACTTTGCCGTTGACCCGCAAGCCGACCGGATACTTCTCGGCAACGACGAGCCAGGGATCAGGAACAACCTGCTTGAGGCCGAGGGAGACGCGCTGCTTTTCACGATCAAACTTAAGAACTTTAACATTGATCTTTTCGCCGACAGCGATAACGTCAGAAGGATGGTTGACCCGTCCCCAAGACATATCAGTGACATGCAGGAGACCGTCGATCCCGCCGAGATCGATGAATGCCCCGTAATCGGTCAGATTCTTAACTGTTCCTTCGAGCACATCACCTTCATTCAAAGCGCTCAGAGTTTCAGCACGATGACTGTCGCGCTCTTCCTCAAGGAGAACCCGACGCGAAAGGACAATATTGCCCCGCCGCTTATTCAGCTTGATAATCTTAAATTTGTAGGTCTCACCAAGCATCTTGTCAAGATTGCGAACCGGACGGATATCAACCTGTGAACCAGGCAGGAAAGCCGTTACGCCGATATCGACGGCAAGGCCACCCTTGATCCGGGAGACGATGCGACCATCAATGACAGCACCTTCCTCAAGAGCATTCCAGATCCGCTGACGATCAGCCTTTTCCTTAGAGAGACTGACCAGACCGTTTTCATTCTCGGTGCGCTCAAGGAGCACATCAATGATGTCGCCGACCTTAATTTCCTCTACGAACTCGCTAAGAGGAATGACACCTTCCGACTTGTAGCCAACATCGACAACAACCGAATCAGGATTAACCTGGACGACTGTGCCACGAACGACTTCTCCAACAACCAACTGCTGAAGACTGCTTTCGAAGAGATCTTCGAAGCTCATCTCTGAATCGTCGAGGCCTGTTTCATCATTGAAATCATCTGTGTTCTGTGCTTTTACCGACATGTGAGAGAGTTACCCCCTGGTGAATTTACTGACCGTCCGCACCACGACGATACGAATATCAGTTTGGGAGGCAACTAATAGCATAAGTATCAGCGAAAAACAAAGGTTTTATTTACTTGAGTTCTTGGCGACGCAATTTGACGACTTCAACCATTGCTGTCAAAACTTGATCGATATTCAAGTTCGTCGAGTCAATAACCACGGCATCATCCGCCTGCAGGAGGGGAGCATGTTCACGCTCGCTATCAGCAAGATCCCGGGCGACAACTTCAGAGATCGTTTGCTGTAGAGAGACTGTCACCCCCTTGGCAACCAATTCTGCATAGCGTCTCTGCCCGCGCTCCGCCGCCGTGGCACTAAGGAAAAACTTGACCTGCGCTTGCGGGAAGACGACGGTACCGATATCGCGCCCTTCCAAAACCACGCCGCCGGCTTCACCCAGACGGCGCTGCAAAGCAACCAGAGCTTTCCGGACTTGCGGCGCGGCGGAAACCCGGGAGGTCAACAGACTGACTTCCGGTGTACGAATCGCAGTGGAGACATCCGAGCCGTCCAGGAGGACGCGATCACCGCTCAAAGTATGCACTAACTCGATCTTTAACTGCTGCGCCAGAGTGCCGAGGCGCTCCTGATCGTCGGGATCGATCCCCTGTTCCATGGCGGCAAAAGCAACACAGCGGTACATTGCGCCGGTGTCAAGATGAACATAGTTGAGCTGTTGTGCGAGAAGCTTGCTTAATGTGCTCTTGCCGGCGCCGGAGGGGCCGTCAATGGCAATGATCAATTCGTTCATTCCGGGAGAATCCTTTGCCGTTATTGTCGGACACTTTCGAGCAGATCCCAAAAGTTGGGGAAAGAGGTAGCCGTACAGCCGGTGTCATAAATTGTCACCGCACTGCCGGCCTGCAGGGCGGCAATTGCGCAGCTCATGGCAATCCGGTGATCACCAAAAGATTCGACTGCTGCCCCATGGAGTTGGGCGCCACCGGCGATAATCATTCCGTCCGGCGTTGCTTCGAGAATCGCACCGAGTTTACTCATTTCCGTCACCATCGCAGCAATGCGGTCGGTCTCCTTGACCCGCAATTCCCGAGCATCGCGAATGATTGTTTGTCCGCTGGCACAAGCGGCAGCGACACTGATCACCGGAAATTCATCGATCGCCCGCGGCACCACAGCCCCGCCGATCTCGATGCCATGCAGTGAACTGGCGCGCACCAGAAGGTCGGCCACCGGCTCCCCGGAGACAGTGCGTTCGTCGAGCAGTTCGATATTCCCCCCCATGGCGCGGAGAATATCGATGATCCCGCTTCGCGTCGGATTGACGCCGACATTGCGGATCAGCAGTTCTGAGCCGGGGACGATCAGAGCGGCCACCATAAAGAACGCTGCTGAGGAGATATCGCCGGGGACAACGACTTCCCGGCCTTCGAGCCGGGGGCGGCCGAGCAGGGAGACCCCGCCGGCAAAGGGACGGATGTCAGCGCCAAAGTAGGCAAGCATCCGCTCACTGTGATCACGGGAGAGGTGCGGTTCGCGCACCGTCGTCTCCCCGTCGCAGGACAGTCCGGCAAGGAGGATGGCGGACTTCACCTGGGCACTGGCAATCGGTGAGGTGTAGTCGATCGGTTTCAACTCACCGCCCTGAAACGCCAGCGGTGCCAGATCCCCCCCGCCCCGCCCCCAGATGCGCGCTCCCATCTGAGTCAAGGGGGTGACCACCCGTTTCATCGGCCGTTTGCGCAAATAGCGATCGCCGGTCACCACAGAAAAGAACTTTTGTCCGGCCAGAAGTCCCGACATCAGACGGATTGTCGTTCCGGAGTTGCCGCAATCGAGCACATCCCCCGGTTCCTGCAGTCCGTTCAGCCCTTTTCCGGCAATGCAGATGACCCCATCCTTCTCCTCGCTGATCTCGATCCCCATAGCGCGAAAGGCGCGTAAGGTCGAATGATTATCCTCGCCATGCAGAAAACCCCGCACCACCGTTGTGCCGAGGGCGAGGGAGCCGAGCATGATCGAACGGTGCGAGATCGACTTGTCGCCGGGGACAGTCATCTCACCGCGCAGCGGGGCTGACGATGTAACGATACGGGTTTCAGACATGTTCACCTCAAGACCTTGATTGATTAAAGAATAGCGTCACGATTGAGCTTCGAACGCAAAAAATAGTCGTGCAGCATCGCGGCATCCCCCCTCCGGATCGCTTCTTTCAGTCCGGAGAGATCAGACTCAAAGCGTTCAATCATCTCGAGCAGAGCTTCCCGATTGGTCAAAGCAATATCCCGCCACATCGTCGGATCCGAGGAAGCAATCCGGGTAAAATCCCGAAAACCGCCGGCCGAGTAAAGGAGGATATTCTCTTCGTAACGATCATAAGCGCCGACAGCATTGACCAGGGCATAAGCGACCATATGCGGCAGATGACTGATGGCGGCAAGGATCCGGTCATGCTTCTCTGCGTCCATGAGCATCACCTCGCTGCCGGCCGCCTGCCAGAGTGCTGTTACCAGGGCGATGGCCTGCGGATCGCTGCGCTTTGTCGGGGTGAGGATACAGCGCTTGCCGCGATAAAGAGACGAAAAAGCAGCAGTGGCACCACTGCGCTCTGTGCCGGAAATCGGGTGACCGGGGACATAACGCAGGGTCGGTGGCAACAACGGTTCCAGGGCGGCGATGACCGCGCCCTTGACACTGCCGCCGTCAGTGAGGATGGCGCCAGCCTTCAGATAGGGAGAGATCGCCGTCAAGGCGGCCGGCATCGCCAAAACCGGGGTGGCAAGAAAGATTAAATCCGCTTCCGAAAGTTCTTCCGGTCCGTGGCAAGCGGCATCGATAATACCAAGTTGCAAGGCCTGTGCGAGGTTGTGCGGATCAAGATCGAAGCCGAGGATGCGACCGACGACACCGGCCTCCTTGAGAGCCAGCGCAAAAGAACCGCCGATCAAGCCGACCCCGACGATCGCGACGACCGGGATATACAGAGGATTTTTCATGCGGCGACCTTTTCCTTCAAGGGTTCTGCGGCAATATTCCGGAAGAGGTACCAGCTTTCACCAAGGGCTTCGACGAAAATGTAATCCTGCGCCGACATCGTTGGTGGATTCACTCCGGACGGGAGATGAAGGAGGCCAAGGACACTATCGAGAAAGGCACTGACCCGCACTTCAGTGCCAAGACCACTCCCCTTTTGGGCATCCTTACTGCCGGCCGCGTTGAC
>JACUTW010000112.1 GCA_014859605.1 Desulfuromonadales bacterium | reverse complement strand
CTGGTACTCGACATCGGCCCCCGTGGAGGCATCGACTCATGAAACCCCAGATCATCAGCAAGGACGGCCAGCCCGAATATGCCGTCGTCCCCTACAACGAATACCAAAAACTCCTCGCCAACGCCGAAATGCTCTTCGACCTGGTCGCCTACGACGCCGCCAAGAGGGCTTTGGCCAACGGTGAAGAAGAGCTTATCCCGGCATCCGTGGTCGACCGCCTCCTCGACGGTGACAACCCCATCCGCGTCTGGCGCGAATTTCGCGGCCTGACCAGCGCCCAGCTCGCCACCGCCTGCGGTGTCTCCGCTGCCGCCATCTCGCAACTCGAATCCGGGAAGCGCCACCCTTCGGTCGCCCTGTTGAAGAAACTCGCCGCCGCCCTGCGCGTTGACCTGGAACAGTTGCTCGCCGGCGCTCAAGAGGACCCGGCGGCATGAAAGTGCCGAGCGAAAAGATCAACTTTCCCGTCGTCTCGGGAAGCAGCGTCTGTTTCCCCAAGGAAGCGCTCTGCCCGATGTGCAAAACCACCAGAGTCCAGGAGCCGCACTCAATGGCGATCGTCAATCTCGGTGCCATGCTGATGACGAATCGAGCCAATGGGGCGGGAATGATGTCGGATGATCTCGACGGTTTTCTCCGCTTTATCTGGCACGGCGCACACCAAGACGGCAGGGGTAATCATGCCGGCACCTCAGCCTTTCTCGATATCGTTGAGGACGTACGCGGCGGTCAGGCTGATCTCTATTTCTGCTCAACCACCTGCCTGCGGGCATTTTTCAACGCCTGCGTCGATGCGTTTGAGATGAAGATTGACGCGGCACAAGCCAGGGTGCGTAGCAAAAAGGGAAAACCATGACGACAATGCACAACCCACCCCATCCCGGTGAAACCTTACGGGAAGACGTCTTACCGGCTCTCGGGCTGACGATTACCGAGGCGGCAAAACAGCGGGGCGTGACGCGGGCTGCTTTTTCCCGCGTGCTGAACGAGCACGCCGCCATCTCTTTGGAAATGGCCTTGCGCCTCGAAGGCTGGCTGGGCGTTGAAAACGGCGGCCGTGCCGATCTCTGGCTCGGCCAACAGGCGGCCTACGACCTCTGGCAAGCGCGCCAGGCCGGCACCCCCAAGGTCCAACGTGTCGAACAGTTGGCAGTTTAAGGGTGTAAGCCGATAATGTCGAACCCCATGCCTAAGAGGGTCGAAGCGATGCCACTTGACAATTCACCCAACTCCCCCGCTCCCTCCCCCGCGTCGCCGCTGCTGCGCGCCCTGCTTTTCGCAGTCGGCGTGCTGTCGACCGCCCTCGGTGTCCTCGGCATCTTCCTCCCCCTCCTTCCGACCGTGCCCTTGCTGCTGCTGGCAGCGGCCTGCTTTGCGCGCAGCTCTCCACGCTGTTACACTTGGCTCCTTGATCATCCCCGCCTTGGGCCGCTGGTCAGCGATTATCTTGATGGCAACGGCATTCCGCTGCGGGCTAAAGTATGGGCTATTCTCCTGCTCTGGACGTCGATTTCTCTCTCGACGCTGCTGCTCGTCCCTATTCTGCCGGTCAAGCTGACGCTCTTTGCCGTTGCCATCGGCGTCACCGTTTATCTGTTGCGCCTGCCGACCCGCAACGAAGGGTAACAGCGCGTGAATAAGGAGGCCTCTATGGACCACCCCGATTGGACCCCTGCCGAACTGCTGAAACTCTCGGGCGGCTACTGGAGCGCCTGCGCTCTGCATGCCGGAGTAAAACTCGACCTCTTCAGCCATAGCGGCACGCTCGCTGAACTGGCCCGGGCGACTGCCAGCGATGTCCGCGGCCTGGAGATGCTGCTCAATGCCCTGACAGCGCTGGGACTGCTGGACAAGGAGGGAGAGCGTTATGCACCGACCGCCTTTGCCGCCGAATATCTGGCACGCAGCTCGCCCCGCTACCTCGGCTATATCATCATGCACCACCAACACCTCATGGCCGGCTGGTCCCGTCTCGACGAAGCAGTAAGAAGCGGCGCCCCGCTGCGGGGCCGGGTCTCGCACGACGCGGATGAAGCCGAACGGGAAAGTTTTGAGATGGGGATGTTCAATCTCGCAATGCAGATCGCCCCGCGCATTGTCGGCCAAGTCGATCTGTGCGACCGGCGGCGCCTTCTCGATCTCGGCGGCGGCCCCGGCACTTATGCCATCCACTTCTGTCAGGCCAATCCGCAACTGACCGCTACCGTTTATGATCTCCCCACCACCCGCCCCTTTGCCGAAAAGACCATTGCTGCTTTCGGCCTCAGCGACCGCATCACCTTCGCGGCGGGAGACTTCATCAGCGATGACGTCCCACGCGGTTTCGACGTTGCCTGGCTTTCCCATATCCTGCACGGCGAGGGGCCGGAAGGGTGCGCCATCATCCTGCAACGGGCAGTTGCAGCCCTCGAACCGGGCGGCATGCTGCTGGTGCAGGAGTTTATCCTTGACGACAGTATGGACGGGCCGCTCTTCCCGGCTCTCTTCTCCCTCAATATGCTGCTCAACACCCCGCAGGGCCAGGCTTATGCACAGGGGCAACTCGAAGCGATGCTGCGCGCAGCCGGCGTTTCATCGATCCGTCGACTGGAGATCGCCCTCCCCAACGGCGCCGGAGTCATGGCCGGAGTTGTCGTTTAGCGGACAGGAGTCGCGCCGCCGAAGATACTGGTAAAATTGCCTCACAGTAGCTTTTCCCGATTAGTCTGCTATCATTTATCAGTCTTCAAATCCGGAGGCACTCATCAACATGAATGACAGGAGGTAGACTATGAAAAAAATGAGTATCGTCGGACTGGCAATGATGGTGGTACTGGGCGGACTGGTTTCATCGGCCTTGGCAGCACCTTATGTATCAGGGAGTTTCGGTATGGTGTCAGTGAATGATGCCGATGTCAGTGGAAATAATTCAGGTGAGCTGACATTTGATCCGGGCTTCGGTTTTATTGCTGCTGTCGGCAATGGTTTTGACGGTCTGCGCGGTGAAATTGAAATGGCTTATCGGAACAACGATCTGGATAAATTTTCTAATAACAACACAACTGGTGACATAACCTCCCTCGCGGTTATGGGTAACATATTGGTCGATCTTGCTGTCAGTGAAACTGTCCGGCCTTTTCTCGGCGCCGGGATTGGTTTGGCCAATGTCGAAGTTAACAGCAATGTTTTTGGTGATAAGGACGACACCGTCTTTGCTTACCAGGCGATCGCCGGACTGGGCTTCCCCTTGACCCATGTCACCACCCTTGATCTGCAGTACCGTTACTTCGCCACCGCCGACGCAGATTTCGCTGGCGCAGAAGCTGAGTACCAGACCCACAACTTCTTTGCCGGACTGCGCTTTGACTTCTAATCGAAACCGAAACAGTATTCACCCACAGCCCGCCTTGCGCGCGGGCTGACTTTTTTCTGCATTCTGGCTCCTCAGCGACCCTGTTTCTCTTCCTCAATCACCTGCCAGGCAATGTCCGGGATCACTTCGTCAAGAACACGACCGGAAGTGGTGGCAACCCGGTGCGCATCCTCCAAACTGGTCAAATTCTTCTCCGCCAAAACCGCCTGCAGGGCGCTTAACTCTCGACCGACCAACTCGGTCGCGCGGGCGACAATCTTCTCTTTATTTGCCAATAAGCGCTCGTAATAACCCTGAAGAATCCGCGCCCGCAACCCTGTCGCCACCCCTTCGAGGACCAGTTCGCGCCAAAGGGGAGTGCCCGGATCCGGATAATCGGCCTGCCAGGCGCGCTCGATGCCGCGGATCAGTTGAGCGCTGCGGGCTAAATCGTAATTGACGAAATCATTTTTCATTTCCCGGTACTTAAGCTGCCGGCGATTCTCGAAGGCCGCTTCTTCCTCAATCGGGTCGCGTTGCGTTGTCTCAGGCCAGGCTTCATTTTGCGCTGCCAACTGCCTTTCCATTTCATCCCAGGCAAACCCTCCCGCTTCATGATGGAAGCGGCGCAAAATGCTGCTGCGACAACAAGGCATCACCTCCGGGACAGAGCGCTCTTTAGCGACCTTCTCAACGCACTCATGGAGAAACGCTGCCAGTGCATCGAGAGCCGGTTTATCGATTCCGGTTGCCAACCGGCGATGCATGGCAAGAATATCGTTGAGAATCCGGGAGTGAGCCTCATTCATCCGCCGCTCGCGCTCTTCGGCATACGCCGCCGGGGATGCGACGGCGCCACCCGCCGTTTGCAGCTTCTGCCGCTGTAACTCCTCAATCTTTCCATTCAATTGCTGCAGAGCCACATTGAAGGCGCTCTCCATCTCTGACAATGACGGGGATACCGCTGCCGGTTGCGCTGGTGTTGCACTGCCAAAGAGCCGGGATATCGCCTCGAAAATGCTATGACCATTTCCTGTTGAACTGTTTTCCATAAAGCCCTCGCGTTGTTTATCGTAAAAATTTTACCTGATTAATTTCAATCTTCCGTAATAAGTTTGTCATCCCCGAATGTCTGTATCGGGGATCCATGATTTTGGTCAGAAGCTGGATTCCCGATCGGAATCGCTTCGGGAATGACACATTTAGAGTTCTGCGAAAGATGAGCTCTTCTGAGTAAATTTTATCCCCGTCGCCGTTAACTCCCTTGCGGCCCGACCGCCGCCGATTGGCAGTCGTCAAGATGCCCGGCGACAAAATCGACCAACTGCGGGTCGATTTCCAAAGCTTTCTCCATCTGTCGCAGCAACTGCAAAATTTCGGAAGGCGGCAAAGGGTTTCGGTACGGGCGCATTTGAGCAAGAGCTTGATAGATATCAGCGACCTTGATGATACGGGATTCTAACGGGAGTTCGCCGGCAAGTCTATGAAAAGGATAACCGCCGCCATTGAGCGATTCGTGATGCTGGGAGGCCCAGCGTGCCACTTCTTCCAAGCCGATCACCCGTTTGAGAATCTGGTAAGTCGCAAAACTGTGCTTCTTCATGATTGCCCGTTCATAAGGGGTCAGCTTGAGGGGACTTTCCAGCACTTCATCGGGGATCTGCAGTTTGCCGATATCATGGAGAAGAGCAGCGACTTCCAAGCGGTCGAGATGCTCACCCCGGAGTCCAAATTCGCCCCCGATAAACCGTGCAACGCGGGCCACACCGTGCGAATGCTCACTGGTAAAGTGGGACTTGGCATCGACGATAGCGGCGACGATCGAGCCTAATTGTTTGAGATTTTCGAGGCCGATCTGCGCTTTATCGGCGCTGCGGCCCATATCGTTGACGTACTGGGGGATAAAGTCGCTGTCGAGAATCAGCCAGAAAGCTTCGGCCTGGGCAGCGGCAAGAAAGGCGTCGACCAGTTCCGGAGCAAAGTAGGTGCCGCGGTATTGCTTGATCCGCGCACAGATCTCCTGCACGTGGAGAAGCAAAGAGTTTTCGGCATAATAAGGATGAGCACTGACATCGATCCGGTCGGCAAGGTAGATGAGATTGGTGAAGCGAGAAATGTCAGGATCGATGTTGTCACGCTGAAGATCCTGCCAGTGAGTGTGATGATAACGCACAATCGGCGCAAGATGAGCCAGTGGCGCAAAGTCCTTGAGCAGCTCATAGCCGCGTTCAGCATGGAGACTTGCTTCGGCCCAATCCAACTCATTCACCAAACGACAGTGCAGACGGGTCGAAGAAACGCCGACATCGTGAAGCAGGGCGGCATCAAAGAGCAGCTGCTGCTCCTCTTCATTCCAACCGAGACGCTTGGCGCATTCGACGGCGAGAATGGCAACGCGCCGGCCGTGCAGAACATCGTCAACCCCGACCAGGTCGACGGAACTGGCGATAAGGAGGACTAATTGTCGCAAATCGATCTGCAGAGCCATGC
>JACUTW010000025.1 GCA_014859605.1 Desulfuromonadales bacterium | reverse complement strand
GCAATGATCCGGTGTAGTCGCAAAACGTTGTGCAGAAGGAGTTGAAAAAGATCGGGAAGAAAGAAAAGCATCCCCTCCAGGAGACGTGACGGCAGACAGATTAACAGATTTTACTGAGACGAGACAGTTTATTTTAGGTGGGGAGAATTTCGCGGTCCGCCCACCCTTGCCAATCAAACCCCTCGAAATCGATCAGCACCGCCAGGGGGATAAAGGTGTCGAGCTCGGCGCGGTCAAGACCGCAAAGCTCCTTGGCAAAGGCGCGCAATAAGGTAAACTCTTCGGTAAAGAGTTGCTGAAAGTCATGGCGCAGGGTGCCCATCTCCAGCGGGTTGAGGCCGATGAAGTTGCGGGAGCACCATTCCTCAAGAAAGATTTCACCGCTTTTGTCGATCTGCGGCAGACCGTGCAGGCGGCAGGTCATCGGGCGATCGGCATAAACCAGGCAGCGGCCGGCGGCATCGAGGAGGGGGCAGGGGGTGAGATCATTCTCGGGCATCTCGGTCCAGAGGCTGTCGTCCATATGGTTGAGGAGGTAAGGGGGGACAAAGTTCGGCCAGCGCTCCTGCAACTCCACCAGGCGGGCTTCGGCCTTGGCCAGCACCTCGGCACGGGTGGCGGCGGGGAGCTGATCGAAGCCGATCCGCAGCAGGCGGGCGTCGAGGAGGGAGATATCGAAGAGGCCGCGGCAGCAGCCGCTGCAGCCGTCGGCGCAGACGATGGCCTGCGGCATTTCGTTCTGCTTAGCGGCAAACCAGTGGTCAAGGGTGGTGAGGAGGGCGCGATAGCGCTGGAGAATTGCGTGCATGGTCGCCATTGTCGCAGAATCGCCACGGCAGTGCAATCCGGCGCAAAAGGGGGGGAGGAAGCGCTTGACTTGTCAGTTTGGGCAAAGTAAAACAGTGTCACAGTAGAAGCGATAGAGCGAATCAACCAAAGGTGTGCTTATGGATAGTTTTCGTGAGGAAGTCCGGGAGTTGCAGATCGGCTTTAAAATCCGCCGCATCCGTCAAGAACGGCGGATGACACTGCAGGCTCTCGCCGATGCCACCGGCCTCTCCAAACCACTCCTGTCCCAGATCGAAAACGAGCAGGTGATTCCGCCGCTGGCCACATTGTTGCGGGTCGCCAAGGCCTTTCGCGTGCCGCTGCAATCCTTCTTTCAGGAAGAGGGGAGTTCGAGCCGTTGTGTTCTGACCAGGGCCGGGGAGAGCCGCAAGATGCAGCGTCGCCCCGTCGATGATGAGCATCCGATCCTTTATACCTATCACTCCCTTGCCTACGGTAAGAAGAATCGCAGTCTCGAACCGTTTCTCGTCGAATTCGACCTGGGGGAATGGCGGGACGAAATGATGGTCAGCCATGAAGGGGAGGAGTTTGTCTTTCTTCTCGAAGGTGAAATCGACCTGCACTATGCCGACCAGATTTATGCCATGAGTACCGGCGATTCGGTCTATTACGATTCAACCGAACCCCATGCCTTTATCGCCAGGGGGACGGTGCGGCCGCGCGCTGTGGCGGTGATCTTTTCGCGGGATTGACCACAATAATATTCAAGTAAAGGAGTGCGACGATGAAGAAGATCGGTGTCATCCTCTCGGGCTGCGGTGTTTACGACGGCAGCGAAATTCACGAAGCAGTCATTACCCTGCTGGCGATCGACCGGGCCGGGGCTGAGGCGGTGTGCATGGCGCCGAATGTGGCGCAGCTGCATGTCGTCAACCATCTCAGCGGCGAAGTCGAAGCCGGCGCGAGTCGCAATGTGCTGGTCGAGTCGGCACGCATTGCCCGTGGCAAGATTCGCGACCTCGCCACCGTCAGCGCCGGCGACCTTGATGCGGTCATCCTCCCCGGCGGTTTCGGCGCGGCCAAGAATCTTTCGACCTTCGCTCTTTCCGGGGCAGACTGCGCCCTCAATGCCGAGGTCGAACGCCTGCTCAAGGAGATGTTCGCCGCCCAAAAGCCGATCGGCGCCATCTGCATTGCTCCGGCGGTTTTAGCCCGAGCCCTCGGCAAAGTGGCGCCAATTACCGTGACCATCGGCAACGATGCCGGCACCGCAGCGGCGATCCAGGCGACCGGGGCGCAGCATCAGGATTGTCCGGTGCGGGAATTTGTCATCGATCGCGAGCACAAGATCGTCAGCACGCCGGCTTACATGCTTGCCGGGCGGATCAGTGAAGCGGCGGATGGCATCGAGAAGACGGTGCGGGCGGTCATCTCCCTGCTTTGATTTCTCCCTTGCGTCTCCGGGGAACTCTGCTAATCTTTTGTGCGTCAACCCTCAACCCAAGGAGCCAACCATGAAGAGTTATCGTTGTGTGATCTGCGACTACATTTACGACCCTGCTCTCGGCGATCCGGATAACGGCATTGCCGCCGGAACCCCCTTTGAAGATATCCCCGATTCCTGGGTCTGTCCGATCTGCGGCGCCGACAAAAGCAACTTTGAAGAGGTCTAACAGCGCATGGTAAAAAAGGAGCGTTTGCGGTTGACAGCAAACGCTCCTTTCCGCTAGTTTGAACGCTACTTACGCGGAGGTTTACCCATGTGTATCGATCACGGCCCCTTCCTGCTCGTGCAGGGGGAGGAAGAAGAGTCGCTGGCGGAAATTAATGCTATTCTCGTCCTTGCCGATGGGCTCAAGCTCATCGATGTCTACGGAAAAAGCCGGACGGTTGTCGGCATGATCAGCGAGATTGACCTGCTGAATCGCCGGATCGTCCTCGGCTGATCTTGACAATTTGACTCACCGCTAGGGGAGTGCAACGCACTGAGAGTTCCATTCAACGATGGAACGACCCTTTGAACCTGATCCGGATGATACCGGCGTAGGGAAGCGACAGGACGGACCGATAGCGGACCGCCGTGCCTTCCCGGTACGGCGGTCTTTTTATGCGTGCGCGGCGCCACAAAGAAGAATGATGCTCTCTGGCCTGTATCTGATTACCGATGATAATCACGACGGCGCCCTGCCGGAGCGGGTAGCGGCGGCGCTGCGTGGCGGCGTGCGCATTGTCCAGTACCGGGACAAGCAGGCGACGGCGACGGAGAAGCTGACCATGGCGTTGCGCCTGGTCGCCCTTTGTCATCAAGCTGGCGCGATCCTGATCATCAACGATGATGCCGCCCTGGCGCAGGCCTGTAACGCTGACGGTGTTCATCTCGGCCAGCAGGACGGCGAAGTGACCGTGGCCCGCGCTCTCCTCGGTCCGGAAAGATTGATCGGGGTCTCGACCCGGACCGTCGCCGAAGCGCAGCGTGCGGCCGCGGCCGGCGCTGATTATATCGGTCTCGGCAGCCTTTATCCGACCACGACCAAGGGTGACGCGGTCGTCGTTGGCCTCGAAGGATTGCGGGCGGTGCGGGACGCGGTGACTTTGCCGATCGTCGCCATCGGCGGCATTGCGCGCGATAATGCCGGCGCGGTGATTGCCGCCGGCGCCGACTGCATCGCCGTGGTTTCGGCGGTGATGGGCGCGCCCCGTCCCGAGTTGGCCGCCAAAGAGTTGACCCTCCTCTTTAACCGGCGTCTCCCCTCGCCGCAGGGGCGGGTGCTGACGGTGGCCGGCTCTGATTCCGGCGGCGGCGCTGGTATTCAAGCCGATCTCAAGACCATTACTCTCCTCGGCAGCTACGGCATGAGTGCGATTACTGCCTTGACCGCCCAGAATACCCGCGGCGTCAGCGCCATTCACGCCGTGCCGCCGGAGTTTGTCAGCGCGCAGCTCGAAGCGGTCCTCAGCGATATCGGCACGGACACGGTCAAGACCGGCATGCTTCTCAATGCCGGGATTATCGCCGTCGTTGCGGCGGCGATCCAGCGTCACGGCCTCCTTGCGGTGGTCGATCCGGTGATGATCGCCAAAGGGGGGGCGGCCCTGCTCCAGGACGAAGCGATCGCAACGCTGCGTCAAGAGCTGATCCCGCAGGCCTATCTCCTCACCCCCAATCTCCCCGAGGCCGAGGCCCTGACCGGTTTGACGATTCGCGACGAAGATGGCATGGCAACTGCGGCGCGAGCCCTGCAAGGGATGGGCGCCGCCAATGTCCTGCTTAAGGGCGGACACCGGGCTGGTGACGAAGCGGTCGATCTCCTTCTTTGTGGCAATCAGTTGCATCGCTTTACTGCGCCGCGCCTCGCTACCACCAACACTCACGGCACCGGCTGCACCTTTGCCGCGGCGATTGCCACTTTTTTAGCGCAGGGCCGGCCGCTGCCGGAAGCGGTGAGTCGCGCCAAGACTTTTTTGCAGGCGGCCATCGCCAGTGCCCTGCCCTTGGGGAGCGGACACGGTCCGGTCAATCACTGGCAGGGGGCAAAGGCTGTGACGCGTGACTTGTAACGCGTGACGGGCCGCAATTAAATATTCTATCAGCATTTGTCACCGGTCACGCGTTACGCGTCACCGCACTACCCAAGAGGTTCCCATGACCACACTCGAAGCCGCCCGTTCGGGCCTGATTACTGATCTGATGCAAAAAGCTGCTGTTGCCGAAGGGATCGAACCCGAACTCCTGCGGCAGCGTATCGCCGACGGCACCGCCATCATCTGCCACAACAACCGCCGCCCCAACGGCATCCCTTTGGCCGTCGGCCTGGGGATGCGTACCAAGGTCAACGCCAATATCGGCACCAGCCGTGACGACACCAGCATCGACAAAGAGCTGGAAAAGGCGAGGGTGGCGGTCGCTGCCGGCGCCGACGCGATCATGGACCTCTCTACCGGAGGCCCGGTCGACGAGATCCGCCGCGCCATCATCGCCGAGACCGATGCCTGCATCGGCACCGTCCCTCTGTATCAGGCAGCCCTTGATGCAATCAATCGCCAGAAGAAGGCGATCGTCGATATGACTGTCGAGGACATCTTTGCCGGGATCATCAAACACCTCGATGACGGCGTCGACTTCATCACTGTCCACTGCGGCGTCACCCGTGCCACCGTCGAACGGATGGATCGCGAAGGGCGGATCATGGATGTCGTGTCCCGCGGCGGCTCCTTCACCGTCGAGTGGATGGCGCACAACAACGCCGAGAATCCTCTCTTCGAGCATTACGACCGGCTGCTGGAGATCGTCAAACCCTACGACGCCGTCCTCTCCCTCGGCGACGGCTTCCGCCCCGGCTGTCTCGCCGATGCCACCGATCGGGCCCAGATTCACGAATTGATCCTCCTTGGCGAACTGACGCAGCGCGCCTGGGATGCCGGCATCCAGGTGATGATCGAAGGGCCGGGACATGTCCCTCTCCACCAGATTAAGGCCAATATCCAGCTGCAGAAGCGTCTTTGCCACGGCGCCCCCTTTTATGTTCTCGGCCCGCTGGTCACCGACATCGCGCCGGGCTACGATCACATTACCTGCGCTATCGGCGGCACCGTCGCCGCCGCGGCCGGGGCCGACTTCCTTTGTTACGTCACTGCCAGCGAGCATCTGCGCTTGCCGACGGTGGAGGATGTCCATGAAGGGGTCATCGCCTGCCGCATTGCCGCCCACGCCGGCGACATCGTCAAGGGGGTCAAAGGGGCGATGGAGCAGGATATCGCCATGGCCAAGTGCCGCAAGGCCCTCGACTGGGAAGGGCAGTTTGCCCTCGCCCTCGATCCGGCCAAGGCGCGCCGCCTGCGGGCCGAATCGGGGGTCGACGAAGAGCACGGTGCCTGCACCATGTGCGGCGAGTTCTGCGCCTACAAGGTGATGAACGAGCGCCGGGAAAAACAGAACGCCAGCCACTGAGGATCAATTATGAGCAAAGACCTTTACGTTAAAAACCTGTCGCAGCAAACGACGGAAGAGGATATCCGCACCCTCTTCGCCGTGGCCGGCAAGGTGACTTACATCCACATGGTCGTCGATCCCAAGACCGAGCAGTTTCTTGGCTGTGCTTATGTGAAGATGTCGAGCGAGGCGGAAGCCAAAGATGCGATCAACGCTCTCAATGATGCGCGCTATATGAATTCGTATATCTCGGTCGACGTTGCTTTGCCGCGCACCCCGGCGGGGAGTGTCAAGCCGGCGGCGCCCAAGAAAGCCGTCCGCCCGGTGGTCGCAGTTGCGACTCAGAAAAAGCGCGACAAAGCGATCGCCAAAGGCGACTGGACCGGTCCGGCGCCGAGCAAGAAGGCGACGCCCCGCCGTAAGGATGGGGAGGGAGAAAGAAGCAGCTCCCCGGACTGGACTGCCGCGCCGACCGGGAGCGCGCCGCCCCGCCGCAAGAGCAGCGCTCCGACCCGGAGTAATTCACCGCGAAAAGGACCTGGGACGAAACGGGACAAGTAAAGCCGGCAATGAGGAGGAAGGGATGAAACGTTCGGCGTTCGGTTGGTTGCTCTTCCTCTTCCTTCTCCTCGGCGTCCCGGCGCCGGGGGAATCCCGTCTCGATCCCCGCTTGCAGTGGTCGACTCTGGAGACCCCGCAATTTCTCGTCCTCTTTCACGCCGGCGGCGAGGTGCTCGCCGCCCGCGCCGCAACTCTCGCTGAAGAGGCTCACGCCATACTGGCGCCGGAGCTGCGCTGGCAACCGGCGGAAAAGACCCGCCTGATCCTCGCCGATGTCAGTGATGCCGCTAATGGTTTCGCCACCCCCTTCCCCTTTAATCGCATCGTTATTTATCTCAGCCCCCCTCTGGAAGCGCCCTTTTCGATCACCGACACAGAAGAGTGGCTGCGTATTGTTATCACCCACGAATATGCCCATATCCTCCATCTTGATAATGTGCAGCAGGGGCCGGCACTTTTGCGCCGGATCTTCGGCCGCCTTTACTTCCCGAATGTTTTTCAGCCGAACTGGCTGATCGAAGGGCTGGCGACGTATGAGGAGACGGCTCTGAGCCAGGGCGGGCGCGGGCGCTCCAGCTATACGGAGATGCTGCTGCGCACGGCGATCCTGACCGGGACTTTCCCCGACCTTGCCCAGGGGGCGACCTATCCTGATAGCTGGCCGGGCGGGGAACTCCCTTATCTCTACGGCGTCAAATTTTATCAGTATCTCGTCGCCAAATATGGATCGACCTTGCCCGGTGAGCTCAGCCAGCGCTACGCCGGTCGTCCTCTCCCCTTTATGATCGATTCGACGGCTCGCGCCGTCTTTGGCTCCACCTTCAAGGCGGAGTGGCTCCTGTGGCAGCAGCAGTTGCAGCGGAAATACGAAGAGAAAGCGCGGGAGATCAGGGCGGCCGGTCTCACCGCCGTCACCCCCTTGAGTCAGGAGGGGGGATATACCCTGGCCCCTGCTCTTTCCCCTACCGGCGGGCACATTGCCTATTCGGCACAAACCGCCGACCGAAACTCCTCCTTGATGCTGGCAGCGGCGGATGGTAGCGAGGCTCGCCCCCTGCTGCGCCGGGCGGTGACACCGGCGCAAGCGGCGATTTCCTGGCTGGCGGATGGTTCGGGACTGATCTACGCCAAGCTCGAAAGGGATCGCTACGACAACCTTTATAGTGACCTGTACCGTTACGATCTGGTCCGCAACCGGGAAGAGCGTCTGACGCACGGTTTGCGCGCCGGCAGCCCGGATCTCTCGCCGCTCAGCGGAGAAATCCTTTGTACCGTCGCCCATGCCAACGGCAATCGCCTGGCTGTGGTCAACAGCGACGGTGCCATTCAGCGCTACCTCTCCCCGGAAGATGATTCGCGCCTCTTTGCAACGCCGCGCTGGTCGCCGGACGGAACCAGGATTGCCGTGGGAGTGAAGGAGGTGGACGGTCGCTTTTGCATCCAGATTCTCGATTCCGCCGGCGCCCTCCTTGTCACCCTCCCGGATTTCGGGGCAATCAATGTCAGCCCGGCCTGGAGTCGTGACGGGACGCTCCTCTTCTTTAGCTCCGACCGGGGCGGGATCTACAACATTCACGCCTATCGACCGGCCAGTGGCGAACTTCTCCAGGTGACCAACCTCCTCGGCGGCGCTTTTGCGCCGCAGCCGAGTCCGGACGGACAGAGCCTGCTCTTTGTCAACTACAGCGCCAGCGGTTTTGATCTCGCCACCATCCCGCTGCAGCTGGCAGAATGGAAAGCGCTTCCGCCGGCGTCACCCTCTCCGGCCGTGGCGCCGGCGCTGCAGCCGCCGGCAGCCGCGGAAATTCCCGCCCGTCCTTACTCCCCCTGGCGCGACTTGCGCCCGCGTTACTGGCTTCCCTGGCTGGGCGTCGACGAGCTCGGCACCCAGCTCGGACTCTCTACCTCGGGAAACGACGCCATCGATCGTCACAGCTGGGCTGCTAGCGCCAGCTACGGTATCGAGACGCATCGCCCTGCCTACAGTCTCCTTTACCGCTACGACGGCTGGACGCCGACGCTGCAACTTCTCGCGGCCGATGCAGCGATTGCTTACGCTGACTTCTTCACTTTCCCTTCCGGGGCAAAAGAGAGCTACTGGGAGCGCCGCCGCTCTTTCGGCCTCGATCTGATCTTCCCTGGCGCCGGCCTCTGGTCGCGCCAGGAGCTGAGTACGGGCTTACGCTATCAGGACTTTGCCGCTGTCGAGGACCCACTCCCCGGCTTTATCCCCCCGGCGGAGGGGCAGCTGACGAGTCTTCGTTTTGCCTACGCCTTTGCCAATAGTGTCCGTCCGCCCAAGGCGATCAGTCCCGAGGGGGGCCGGGCGTTGACTCTGGCAGCAGAGTTCAGCGCTGCCGCCCTGGGGAGCGACTTTTCCCGGCGCAAATATACCCTCGACTGGCACGAGTTCACGACTTTGCCCTGGGGCACGCATCAGGTTCTCTCCACCCGCCTCTTCGGTGGTCTGGCGCAAGGTGATCTCCTCGCGCAGCGTGCCTTTCAGGTCGGCGGCGACAATCCCGGCGATCTCCTCCAGGGGCTGGATGATGAAAATCTCTCATTGCGCGGCTATCCGCTCAATGCCCTGCGCGGGCAGCGGGTCCTTTTGGCAAGTTCGGAGTACCGTTTCCCTCTTGTCAACCTGGAGGGAGGAGCCGGCAACGCCCCCCTTTATTTCCGGCGTTTGCATGGAGCGTTCTTTGTTGAAGGGGCCGATGTTTACGATGGGGGGGGCGTGACGATCAACGACTTTCGAAGGTCCGCCGGGGCAGAGCTGCGCTGTGATCTTGATCTCGGCTACCGGTTGCCGCTGACCCTGCGGCTGGTGGTCGCCAAAGGCTTTGATCAAGGGGGAGAGGATCAGGGCTATCTGACCCTGTGGCTGCGTTTTTGAAGGGGCATCGGTTCAGAAAGGGATTTTGACGCCGAGCGAAAAGCCTTTGCCTTCTCGTCCCGGTTCAAGTTCGACGCCCAAAGGACGGACAAATTCGTCGACCTGTTCTGCAGGGAGGGTGTAGCCGAGGTTGAATTTGACGCGGCCGAGATCGACATGGATGCCGGCCGTGACTTCCGGGCGCTCGAGGTTGAGGATGTCGCTGGCGGAAATGGTCGGGCGCTCCGGCGTCGGCAAAAGGGTGAGCGCCGGATTCGAGCCGATAAATGGAATAATCGTCTCTTCCCGGCGAGTTCCATCTGTCGCCGCTTCGCTGCCCGAAACCGGGGCAAGGAAGTCCGGGGAAGCGTCGACATCATCGAAGAGTGAAGGTGAAAAGTCCGATCGCTCCGGCAAAATCAGCGCAGACTCGCCGGCAAAGACCGGCGGGATGAAGGTGCCGAGACCAAGGACGACGGCGAGGCCGACGCAGAGGCTGCTCAGGTGATTTTTTTGGGTTGAGTCCTGTCGCATAACGACCACACTCTCTGTGCTTTTTTTCTGGCGATCTGCGCCAGATCTCCGACATATTTCCCAATTATAACTCTTATCCGCCTTTTAAGCACGAAACGTTCCATTTTTCCGGTTTTCCCTTGACTTTGCAGGGGGTTTTGCTAAGTTATGAGGCTTGTTTTTGGCCAATGACTGACGAACTGGAGTGTATCATGGACTATAAAGAGACCCTGAATCTGCCGAATACCGACTTCCCGATGCGCGCCAATCTGCCCCAGCGCGAGCCTGAACTCCTCAAGAAGTGGGAAGGAATGGGGCTTTACCGGCAGATTGAAGAAGCCGGACAGAACCGCCCGGCCTTTATCCTCCACGATGGCCCTCCTTATGCCAACGGCCATACTCATATTGGCCATGCCCTCAACAAGATCCTCAAGGATGTCGTCATCAAGAGCCGGCGGATGAGCGGCTTTTACGCTCCCTACGTGCCGGGCTGGGATTGCCACGGCCTGCCGATCGAGCTGATGGTCGACAAGCAACTCGGCAACAAAAAGCGGGAGATGACCAAAGGGGAGATCCGCAAGGCCTGCCGGGCCTATGCTGCCGGCTGGGTCGAGATTCAGCGCCGGGAATTTGAACGTCTCGGCGTCTTTGGCGAGTGGGAGAATCCCTACCTGACCATGACCGAAGGCTACGAAGCCGCCACCGCCCGTGAACTGGCGCGCTTTGCCGAGCGAGGCGGCCTCTTTAAGGGGAAGAAACCGGTGCACTGGTGCTCTTCCTGCGTCACCGCCCTCGCCGAAGCCGAAGTCGAATATGCCGACCACACCTCCTATTCGATCTACGTCAAGTTCCCCTTTGCCGGGACCTTGCCGGCCGAACTTGCCGCCTTTAGCGACAAGGCCCTGGCCTTTGTCATCTGGACGACGACCCCCTGGACCATCCCCGCCAACCTCGCTATCTGCCTCAATCCCGATCTCCCCTACGCCTTGGTCGAGGTCGGTGGCGAGTATCTGGTCATCGCCGAAGGTTTGGTGGCAGAGATTGCCAGGGTTCTCGGCTGGGAAGACTACCGGGTCGCTACCACCTTTGCGGCGCCGATCTTTGAGAAGCAGACCTGCCGCCACCCCCTGTATGATCGTCCGTCGCTCATCGTCCTCGGCAGTCATGTCACCCTCGAAGCCGGTACCGGCTGCGTCCACACCGCCCCCGGCCACGGTCACGACGACTATCTCACCGGCCTGCGCTACGGTCTGGAGATCTATAATCCCGTCGACGATTACGGGCGCTATCGTCCCGATGTCGAACTCTTCGCCGGGCTCAAGGTCAATGAAGCCCATACTCTCGTTGCCGAAAAACTCGATACCGTCGGCGCCCTCCTCAATTTTGGCAAGATCATCCACAGCTACCCGCACTGCTGGCGCTGCAAAAAGCCGGTGATCTTCCGCGCCACCGAGCAGTGGTTCATCTCCATGGAGGCGAACGATCTGCGCGATCAGGCCTTGAAGGCGATCAACGATGTCGAGTGGATTCCGCGCTGGGGCAAAGAGCGGATCTTCGGCATGATCGAAAACCGTCCCGACTGGTGCGTCAGCCGCCAACGCAGTTGGGGGGTGCCGATCACCGTCTTTTACTGCGCCGCCTGCGGCGAAGCTCTTGCCGACGGCCCGACCATGCACCATGTCGCTGATCTCTTCGAAAAGGGCGGCAGCGACCTGTGGTATGAGAAGGAGGTCGAAGAACTTCTGCCGATCGGTACCCTCTGCGCTAAGTGTGGTCATGCCACATTTACCCGCGAAAGCGACATCCTTGATGTCTGGTTCGATTCCGGCGTTTCGCACGCCGCCGTATTGGAGCGCCGCGGCAATCTCGGTGCTCCGGCTGACCTTTACCTTGAAGGCTCGGATCAGCACCGCGGCTGGTTCCACTCCAGCCTGTTAGCCTCTATCGGTACCCGCGGCATTGCCCCCTACAAGGCGGTCCTCACGCACGGTTTTGTCGTCGACGGCTCGGGAAAGAAGATGTCAAAGTCACAGGGGAATGTCGTTGCCCCGGAGGAAGTAATCAAAAAGTACGGCGCCGAGATTCTTCGCCTGTGGGTGGCGGCGCAGGATTATCGCGATGATATCCGCATCAGTAACGAAATCCTCGAACGTCTCGCCGATGCTTATCGCCGCATCCGCAATACCGCTCGCTATATCCTCGGCAATCTTGACGGTTACAACCCCGAGAGCGATTGGGTCAGCGATGGTGATTTGTTCGAGATCGACCGTTGGGCCCTCTCCAAACTGGAAGGGTTGATCCAGCGGGTCGAGCGTTGTTACCAGGAATATGAGTTTCACGTCCTTTATCACGCCGTCCACAACTTCTGCAGCGTCGAGCTCTCTGCCTTCTATCTTGATGTCCTTAAGGATCGCCTTTACACCGCTAAAGCCGGAAGTTTGGCACGGCGCAGTGCCCAGACCGCCATGTACCGGATTCTCGATGCTCTCACCCGCTTGATCGCGCCGGTTCTTTCCTTTACCGCCGACGAAATCTGGTGGTGTCTCCCTGGCGAACGAGAAGCCAGTGTCCATCTTGCCACCCTGCCGAAGATTGAAACCAGTCTTCTCGACGCCGCTCTCGAAGCTCGCTACGAACAGATTCTCATGGTCCGCTCCGATGTTTCCAAGGTCCTTGAAGTCGCCCGCATCGCCAAAACCATCGGTCATTCCCTCGATGCCCGCGTCACCATCTACGCTCCGGCCGGCCCCTGGCGCGACCTTCTCACTGCCTACCGCGACGAACTCGCCACTCTCTTTATCGTCTCCCAGGTCGTCCTGACGGAGATGGCGCCGAGCGGCGGCGTGGCCGGGGAAGAACTCAAGGAGCTGTTCATCCATGTCGAAAAAGCGGCGGGGGACAAATGCGAGCGCTGCTGGAACTATTCGACCAGCGTTGGCGCCAGCACCGCCCACCCTGCTCTTTGTCCGCGCTGCGAAGCTGTGATTAGTTGATCATATATCGTAGGGGCAGGCCCCCGTGCCTGCCCTGATCGATGCCCTGCAAGCGGGCAACCACGGGGGGTTGCCCCTACGGCAAATCAAAGGAATATTTCGTGCCCTTTCGCACCCGTCTTCTCCTCGTCGTCGCGCCGCTGCTGTTGATCCTCGACCAGCTCAGCAAAATTTATATCGACCGCAATTTTTTCCTCGGCGAATCAATCACCGTCTTTGAAAACTTCTTTCACATCACTTACATCCGCAACAAGGGAGCCGCCTTCGGTATCCTCGCCGGCAGCCCCTGGCGCGTCCCCTTCTTTGTCACCATCGGCGTGGTCGCCTGCATCGGCCTCCTTTGGTATCTCTATGCCATCCGCGCCGACCAGAAGCTGCTGCAGATTGCGCTGGTGCTGGTCTTTAGCGGCGCCATCGGCAACATCATCGACCGGGTGCGCCTCGCCGAAGTCATCGACTTCCTCGATGTCCACTGGTATCAGTATCACTGGCCTGCCTTCAATGTCGCCGACTCGGCGATCACGATCGGCGTCGGGCTGATGATCCTCGATCTCTGGTTTGAAGAGCGGCGGAATAAGAAGGCCAAGCAAGCGGAGTAATTCTCCACCATGGATATTTTCTCCCTCCCTGCGCACCTTTCCCGCCGTCGCTGGTCCCTCTTTGCTGTCCTTTCTCTCATCTACATGCTCGTCTACTTCTACCGGGTCTCGCTGGCGGTGATCGCCGGCGATGTCAGCCACGACCTGCAGCTCACCCCTGCGGAGCTCGGCACCCTGGCCGGTATCCTCTTTTACGTTTACGCCTTTGCCCAGCTCCCCCTCGGTCCCCTCATCGATCGTTTCGGCGGCCGCCTGGTGATCAGCGGTTGCGGCCTCCTCACCACCGCCGGCGGCCTCCTCTTCAGCCAGGCTCAGAGTTATGGCAGCGCCATGGCGGCGCGCATGCTCATCGGCATCGGCACCGCCTCGGTCCTGATGGCGACCTTTGCCATCTTCAGCCGCTGGTACAGCCGCCAGGAGTTCGGGCGGGCATCGAGTTTGATGATCGCCTTCGGCAACCTCGGCAACCTCTGCGGCACCGCCCCGTTGGCCCTCGGGGTGGCGGCCATCGGCTGGCGGCACTCCTTCCTGTTTATCGCCGTTCTGCAGGGAATCGCCACCATCCTCATCTTCATCCTGGTGCGTGATCGCCCCCCCCTTCCTGCTGCCGCTAGCGAGGGGGAATGTGGTGGCAAGGTCGGGATCTTTGCCGCCTGGCGGATGATCTTCAGCAGCGGCAGTTTCTGGTTGCTGGGGCTCCTCTGTTTCTTCTGGTACGGCAACTATCTGGCCGTTCAAGGGCTGTGGGGCGGACCTTATCTGCGTGAACTCATGGGGCTGAGTCGGGAAAAGACCGGGCAGATGCTCATGTATGTCTCCATCGGTTTTGTTTGCGGCAGCTACTTCAGCGATGCCTGTGTGCGCCGCTTCTTTGCCGGTTCGCAGAAGTGGATGCTGATCGTCGGCTCTGCTTTTCTTGCCGGTCTGATGACCGCCTTCCTCGGCTGGGGGGAACTCCTTCCGCCGTGGTTGCTGGCGTTCATCCTCTTCCTTCTCGGCATGGCCGTCTCCAGCGGTGTCCTTATCTATCCGATCATCCGCGCCAGCTTCCCGGTGAGCATCGTCGGCACCGCCCTGACCTCCCTCAACTTCTTCGTCCTTCTCGGTGCCGCCGTCACCCAGCAGGTGATGGGGATGATCATCGGCGCTCAGACCCCGTTCGGCGGAACGCCCCCTGCTGCCGCTTACCACAGCGCCTTCCTTCTGCCGATTGTCGGGCTGGTGGTAGCGATCGGGCTTTATACCTTTGCCCACGATACGGCGAAAACGCTACGCTGATGGATCGGTAATTTTTACAGGGGAAGATTCAACGAACGAACCGCCCGGTGGCAGCAGCCATTCGGGCGGTTCGTTTTGAGGAGGCGGGTGAACTGCGGAGCAGGTGCGTTTAGCCGCGCAACAGCTGCTGGGCTTTTTCGACGATGTTGGCGCTGGTGAAGCCGAAACGACGCAGGACTTCATCGCCGGGGGCGGATTCGCCGAAGTGGTCGACGCCGATGCTGAGGCCGTTGTCGCCGACATAGCGGCTCCAGCCGAAGGTGCAGCCGGCTTCGATGGAGATACGTTTCTTCACGGCCGGCGGCAGGACGGTGGCCCGGTATTCTGCGCTCTGTGCTTCGAAGCGTTCCCACGACGGCATGCTGACGAGGCGGGCGGCGACGCCGGCGGCGGTCAGTTCCTTCCAGGCATCGTGGGCCTGATGGAGCTCGGCACCGGTGGCGATCAGGATGATCTCCGGCTGGCCCTTCGGCGCATCGGCGAGGATGTAGGCACCGTTTTGCACGCCGCTCGCCGGGGCGAGGACGCTGCGGTCGAGGATCGGCAGATTCTGGCGGCTCATCAGCAGTATGACCGGGCCGTCGTTGCGGGTCATGGCGATCTTCCAGGCTTCGACCGCTTCGGTCGCATCCGCCGGGCGGAGGATGACGAGATTCGGCATGGCGCGCAAGGAGGCGAGCTGCTCGATCGGCTGATGGGTCGGGCCGTCTTCGCCGACCGCCACCGAATCGTGAGTAAAGATATAGGTGCCGCGCAGTTTGCTCAGGGCAGCGACGCGGATCGAGGGACGCAGGTAGTCGGAGAAGACGAAGAAGGTCGAGCAGAAGGGGAGGAGACCACCGTGAGCAGAAAGGCCGTTGATGATGGCGCCCATGGCGTGTTCACGCACCCCGAAGGCGATGTTGGCGCCGTGGTAACCCCAGCCGCCCTTCTCTGCCCCTTGCAGGCCAGCCACTTCCATTAGCGGCGACTGGAAATTCCCTTTTCCTTTGAGGTTGGTCTTGGTCGAAGGATCGAGGTCAGCGGAGCCGC
Source organism: Desulfuromonadales bacterium (assembly GCA_014859605.1). Classification (GTDB taxonomy): domain Bacteria; phylum Desulfobacterota; class Desulfuromonadia; order Desulfuromonadales; family UBA2197; genus UBA2197. The sequence continues at coordinate 16,002 of JACUTW010000025.1, read as the reverse complement.
CGATGAGGTTGTGGACACTGGCAGCGATGGCGTTCTCGATCTCGCCGCTGGCAGCGCGGGTGGCGATCGTCTTCCCCGGCAGATAGACGGGGAGGGAAGCATCCCAGCTCGCCGGGAGCTGACCGGCCAGAAAGAGATCCCATTCCGCTTTCTGCTCCGGATAAGCGTTGCCGTAGTCGGCGAGGAGTTTTTCCCAGGCGGACTGCTGCGTCGCGCCGGTATCAACACTGGCGCGGAAGATCGCCAAAGCTTCCGCCGGAATAGTGAAGGGTTCGGTCGCGGTCCAGCCGAGGTTGAGTTTGGTCTTGGCGACTTCGTCGGCACCCAGGGGGGCACCGTGCGCATCGCAGCTGTCCTGGCGGTTGGGGCTGCCGAAACCGATATGGGTGGTGACGACGATCAGGGTCGGGCGATCGCTCTCGTCCTTGGCGGCGACGATCGCGGCATCGATGGCGCTGGCGTCGTGGCCGTCCGCGACGGTGAGGACCTGCCAACCGCAGGCGACAAACTTGGCAGCGATATCTTCAGTGAAGGAGAGACGGGTATCGGCGGCGAGGGAGATGCCGTTGCTGTCGTAGAGGCAGATCAGCTTGCCGAGGCGAAGATGGCCGGCCAGAGAGATCGCCTCGGTGGAGATCCCTTCCATCAGGTCACCGTCGCCGACCAGGGTGTAGGTGGTGTGATCGACGATCGGGAAGCCCTCACGGTTGAAGCGGGCGGCGAGATAACGCTCCGCGATCGCCATGCCGACGGCATTGGCAATCCCCTGGCCGAGAGGGCCGGTAGTGACTTCGACGCCGGCGGTCATGTGGCACTCGGGGTGGCCGGGGGTCTTGCTCCCCCAGGAGCGGAAGGCCTTGAGGTCGTCGAGGCTCATATCGTAGCCGGTGAGATGGAGGAGCGAGTAGAGGAGGGAAGATCCGTGTCCGGCCGAGAGGACAAAACGGTCGCGATCCGGCCAGGTCGGGTCCGCGGGATTGTGGCGGAGGTGGCGGGTCCAGAGGGCGTAGGCCATATCGGCCGCCCCCATCGGCAGGCCGGGGTGGCCGGAGTTGGCCTTTTCGACCATGTCGACAGCGAGGAGACGCAGGGTGTCAGCACACAATTTATCTTGTTGTTTCGAAGGGATAGCAGTCACGGAAGGGGCTCCTTGAAAAGATTAAGCCTTAAGCGGCGCGCCATTGTAGCGCGAAAGAGCGGTAAGGCAAAGAGATATTTCATTGCAGAATCAAGCTTTTTGGGCACGGACAGCACAGTCATTAAAGCGCTTGCCGGTCTGGGTCGAATTTCTGTAAACCCGCGTTTTTTCGAGCGTTGACTTGACTTTTTTCGATTTGACTGGTATCTTCTTTAGGTTGGATGGAGGTATAAATGTATAAAATTGGTGAAATGGCCGTTTATCCGGCCCAAGGGGTAGGAATCGTTGAGTCGATCGAGGCCAAAGACTTTGGCGGCGAGACTCACGATTTTTACATTCTGCGCATTGTCGACACCGACACGACGATCATGGTTCCGACCAAGAATGCTCACAATGTCGGCCTGCGCCGACTGGTGGGCGACGACGAGATTCGTGATGTCTTCTCGCTCCTTGGTAAGCCTCTGGAGATCCGCCCGGTCCTGACTTCGTGGAGTCGCCGGCAGCGGGAGTATCAGGACAAGATCAAGACCGGCGACATCTTTGGCGTGGCTGAAGTGTTGCGGGAGCTCTGCCTGATTCGCGGCGCCAAGGAACTCTCCTACGGTGAGAAGAAGGTCCTCGAACACGCCCGTCGTCTGCTGGTCAAGGAGATTGCCCTGTCGCAGGGATCGGCGGAAGATCTGGTCGCCGCCCGTGTCGACGGCACCTACATGTAAAGCTCCACCGCACCACTGGAATTGTCGTATGAAAAAGACCGCTGCTATAGCGGTCTTTTCATTCCATCCTCCGTCCGCTCCTCTCGCGAGAAACTATGGCCAACATTGCCATTATCCCCGCCGCCGGCACCGGCAGTCGCATGCAGGCCGGTGTCAACAAGCAGTATCTCCTCCTCGCCGGCCGTCCTATCCTGGCCCATACCCTGGCGCTCTTTGCGGCCCACCCCCGTATCGACCGGATCTGTATCGTTGTTCCTGCCGACGAAATCGACTACTGCCGCGCTGAAATTGTCACGCTGTACGGACTGGATAAAGTCAGTGTCATCATCGCCGGTGGCCCCACCCGCCAGGATTCCGTCGCTAACGGCCTGCTCGGCTGCAACGCTGCCGTCGACGATCTCGTGATTATCCACGACGGCGCCCGCCCCTTGTTGCGTGCCATTGACCTCGACGCGCTCCTTGCTGCCGCTGCCCAGAGTGGTGCGGCGACTTTAGGTGTGCCGGTCAAGGATACGATCAAAGAGGTGCAGGATGGCGTCATCGTCGCCACTCCCGAGCGCAGCGCCCTTTGGCAGGTACAGACGCCGCAGGCCTTTCGCTACTGGCTCCTCCTCGCCGCCCACAGCCAGGCGCGCGCCGACGGTTTTACCGGCACCGACGACGCCATGCTGGTCGAACGTCTGCCGCATCCGGTGACGATGGTGGCGGGGAGTTATCGCAACATCAAGATCACCACCCCCGAAGATCTCGTCATTGCCAGCGCTTTTTTGACGACACAAGGAGTCTGATCATGATCCGCATCGGTCACGGTTACGATGTTCATACTTTGGTCAGCGACCGCGCCCTGGTCCTCGGCGGTGTGACCATCCCTTATCATCTCGGTCTCCTCGGCCATTCCGATGCCGACGTCCTTGTTCATGCTCTCTGCGATGCCCTGCTCGGTGCTATCGGCGCCGGCGATATCGGCAAACACTTTCCCGACAACGATGCCAGCTTCAAAGGGATCGACAGCTTCAAGCTCCTCGCTGTCGTGCTGGAGAAAGTGGCCCTGCGCGGTTATCGCCTCGGCAATCTCGACGCAACGATTATTGCCCAGCGCCCCAAACTCGCCCCCTTTATTCCACTCATGCGCGAGAAGCTGGCTGCGGCCTGCGGCTGTTGCAGCGATCAGGTCAATGTCAAGGCGACAACGACCGAAGGGCTCGGCTTTGAGGGGTGCGGTGAAGGGATCTCCGCTCACGCGGTCGTCCTGCTGATCGCCGCCGGCGTCCCGACCTGAGCGAATTCCCCTCCCCCTGCTTCTTTCTGGAATTTCCTCCGCAAATAAGCTAAGGTCAATGCCCTACGGAGCTGAGACTCCTTTAGCTTTTTCCAGGAGGTCCCCATGTCCAGCACTTTCGGCACCCTCTTTCGCTGTACGACCTTTGGCGAATCGCACGGCGACGGCGTCGGCGTTATCATCGATGGCTGCCCCTCCCTCCTCCCGCTTCGCGCCGCCGAGATTCAGAGTCAGCTCGACCGGCGGCGGCCCGGCCAGAGTGCGGTAGCAACGCCGCGCTCCGAAGCCGATCAGGTGCGGATCCTTTCCGGCATTGAAGGGGGCTTGACCCTCGGCTCGCCGATCGCGCTGCTGGTCGAGAACAGCACGCAGCGCCCCGGCGATTACGGCGCCATGAGTCAGATCCCGCGACCGTCCCATGCCGATTATACTTACCAGATGAAATACGGCCTGCGCTCTGCCAGCGGCGGCGGGCGCGCCAGTGCCCGCGAAACGATTGGCCGCGTTGCCGCCGGCGCCATCGCCGAACTCTTTTTGCAGCGCAGTCACGGCATCGAGATCGTCGCCTGGGTGAGCAGTGTCGGCCCTATCGATGCCCCGGAGATCGATCCGCTCACCATCTCGCGCGAACTTGTCGACCGCACCATCGTCCGCTGCCCGCACGGACCGACCGCGCAGGCGATGGAGGAGGAGATCCTTGCCGCCCGCGCTGAGCACGATTCGATCGGCGGCGTCATCACCTGTGTCTGCCGCAACGTCCCGGCCGGCCTCGGCGAGCCGGTCTTCGGCAAGCTCGGTGCCCTGCTGGCGCAGGCGATGCTCTCCCTCCCCGCCGCCAAAGGCTTCGAGATCGGCTCCGGCTTTGCCGGCAGCCGCATGCGCGGTTCCGCCCACAACGATCCCTTTGTCATGAAAGGGGAGCGGCTCGGCACCAGCAGTAATTATAGCGGCGGGGTGCAGGGCGGGATCAGCAACGGCGAGCCGATCTACTTTCGCGTCGCCTTCAAACCGGTGCCGACCATTGGCCGCGAACAGGCGACCGTCGACTTTAGCGGTGAGCCGACCCTCCTCGCCGCCAAGGGGCGGCACGACCCCTGCGTCGTCCCCCGTGCCGTGCCGATCGTCGAGGCGATGGCGGCCCTGGTCCTTGCCGATCTGACGCTGCTGCAGCGGCGGATGGGCTGATGAAGAATAGCGAGCACCCCTTTACTACCCTCACCCCCGAGCGGGTCATGGATGCGGTGGAGAGCTGCGGCTATCACTGCGATTGTCGCACCTTTGCCCTGAACAGCTACGAAAATCGTGTCTATCAGGTCGGCATCGATGATGGCGCGCCGCTGATCGCCAAATTCTACCGTCCCGAACGCTGGAGTGTGGCCCAGATCCAGGAAGAGCACAACTTCACCCGCGAACTCGCCAGTCATGAGCTCCCGGTCGTCGCCCCTCTCGGCGCTGCGGATGACGTCACCCTCCACCACTTTGCCGGTTTTCACTTTGCCCTTTATCGCCGCGAAGGCGGCCATGCCCCCGAGTTTGACAATCCCGAGCAGCTCCTCAGCCTCGGCCGCTGTCTCGGCCGCATCCACCGCATCGGCGCGGTCCGTCCCTTTCGCCATCGTCCGACTCTCGATCGCGCCAGCTTCGGGGTGCAGAGTGTCGCTGTGCTGCGCGAGCGTTTTGTCCCCCCGGAATATCTCGCCAATTACACCGCGGTCAGCAGTGATCTCCTCGCCGCCATCGATGCCCACTTTGCCGCTGCCGGCGAGGTGCAGCTGATCCGGGCGCATGGTGACTGCCATAGCGGCAACATCCTCTGGCGCGGCCACGGACCGCACTTTGTCGACTTTGATGATGCGCGCATGGCGCCGGCGGTGCAGGATCTGTGGATGATGCTCTCCGGCGATGATGATGCCAAACGCGGGCAGCTCGAAATCCTCCTGACCGGTTACGACGAATTCCACGATTTCGACCGCCGCGAGCTGCGCCTGATCGAAGCGCTGCGCGCCCTGCGCATGCTCCACTACTGCGCCTGGCTGGCGAACCGCTGGAGCGATCCGATCTTCCCTGCGACCTTTAGCTGGTTCAATACTTCGCGCTATTGGGAGTCGCATATCCATGAACTGCGCGAACAGCTGGCGCAGATGCAGGAACCCCCGTTATCACTGTAAAGAGCCTTGGGAATCGCTTGCATGCATAACTTTATCCTCCTCATCGTCTGTTTCCTTATCGGTATCGTCCTGCGCCAGACCGGACGCTTTCCCGAGTCGGCCGCAGCCACTCTTAACGCTTTTATCATTCATGTGTCGCTGCCGGCGATCACCCTGCTGCACATCCACAAACTCAAACTCGATCCAACCCTGATCTACTCGGCGCTGATGCCCTGGCTCCTCTTTGCTGCCGCCATCCCCTTCTTCTGGGGGGTGGGGAAAGTTTTGCGCCTCGACAAGGCGAGCATCGGCGTCCTCATCCTCGTCGGCGGCCTCGGTAATACCTCCTTTGTCGGCCTGCCGATGATCGAAGCTTATTACGGTAAAGAGTTTCTTCCGGTCGGTCTGATCGTCGATCAATTCGGCTCCTTCCTCGTCCTCTCCACCCTCGGTATCGCCGTCGCGACTTACTGCTCGTCCGGTGCAATCTCGGCGGGGACGATGCTGCGCAAGATCCTTCTCTTCCCGCCTTTTCAGGCTTTGGTCATCGCCTTTCTCCTCCGCCCTGTCCCTTATCCGGAAGGGCTGATCATCGTGCTGCAGCGCCTCGGCGATACCCTGACGCCCCTGGCCCTGGCTTCGGTCGGTTTTCAGCTTCGCTTTGCCGGCATCGGCGGTGAACTCAAGGCACTGAGCAGCGGCCTGTTGTATAAACTCCTCCTTGGGCCGGCGTTGATGTTCGTCCTCTTTGTCCTCCTCCTCGGCGGCAGCGGCACCACGCTGCAGGTGACGATCTTCGAAGCAGCGATGGCGCCGATGATCTCCGCCGGCATCATCGCCAATGACCATCAGCTCAATCCTCGCCTGACCAACCTGATGATCGGTATCGGCATTCCCCTCTCTTTTCTCACTCTCGCCCTTTGGCATGGGCTGCTGCGCGGTGTATAAATGTAGATTGCTGGCAGTGGCAGGGTTATAACGCCAAAAGGCACCCCGTTTTCGGGATGCCTTTTGGCGTTTGAGGGTCAGATAAAAGTGCTCAGGGGCGTGGGCAAGCCCGATGCGCCGGCCCGATTTCACCCTCCGGACTGACGTAGCGCACTTCGCAGTCGAGCTCAAAGCCGATGGCGTTGCGTACCTCGGCGCGGATGGCGGTGATCAGGGTCAGGACATCCTCGGCTGTGGCTCCGCCGCGGTTGACGATAAAGTTGGCATGTTGCAGGGAGACTTCCGCCCCGCCGACGCGGCGCCCTTTGAGGCCGCGCTCTTCGATGATGCGGCCGGGCGGGCCGACGCTGGCATGCATGGCGGCGCTGCTGAGAAAGACCGAACCGCAGTTGGGGGTGTGCAGCGGGAACTTTCCCCGCCGCTCGCGCAGGTCGGCAAGCATCACCTGACGGATGGCGCGGCGATCGCCGCGGGGGCAGAGGAGGTCGACCCTGACGACGACCCCGCCACTTTCCTGCAAAGCGCTGTGCCGGTAGGAAAAGTCACACGCCGTCGCGCTCAACTCCTGAGTCTCCCCATCCGGAGTGACGAGGGTGACGCGCTCGACGAGATCGCCGATACACTGGCGATGACTGCCGCCGTTCATCAGTACCAGGCCGCCGACGGTGCCGGGGATGCCGACAATATGTTCTAGTCCGGTCAGTCCGGCCTGTTGGGCTTTGCGGGCAAGACCGGGGATCCAGACCCCCGCCTCGGCGGTGATCCGGTCCTCTTTAATCGCTAAGCGGGCAAAGCGCTGACCGAGGCGCAGGACGATGCCGCGCACGCCGGCGTCGCTAAAGAGGAGATTACTCCCCTGACCGATGGTGACGAGAGGAAGGGCGTGCTCGGACGCAAAGCGGCGGAGGCGCTGAATCTGGGCGATGTTTTGCGGTTCGACAAGGAGATCGGCGGGGCCGCCAATACGCCAGGTGCAGTATTCCGCTAAGGGGGCGGCAAAGGTGCATTGGCCAACATCGAGTCGGGAGAGTTCTGTCAGGAGGGATACGTGGGCGGCGTTGGTCATGGGCAGGCGGCCATTATTAACAAGAAAAGGGGCGCCGTTTGCAGGCGCCCCTTTTCCGTTTCAGAGCGTGGCGGTTAGGCCGGGAGAATTTCGATAAGCTCGATGTCGAAGATCAAATCTTCGCCAGCCAGTGGGTGATTGGCGTCAAAGGTGATGGTCTTCTCGTCGGCATCGATGACGACAACTTCCATGCTTTCGTCATTTTCGTCGGTAAGGACAAGCTCCGAACCGATCTCGGGAATGAGATCGCTCGGCAGTTCACTGCGCTCGATGACCATGACCCGCTCTTCGTCGTATTCACCAAACGCTTCGGCGGCGGGAATGACGATCGACTTGGTCTCGCCCGGGGTCATGCCGATCAGACCTTCTTCAATCAGTTCAAAGAAGTCGCCTTCGCCGATCGTCAGCTCCATCGGGCCGACTTCCGAATCGCAACCGCAATCGTCGCCTGCATCCGAGCAGCAGTTGCTATCTTCGCAGCTCGAATCATCGCAGCCGCAACCTTCGTCATCACATTCGCCGGGACGGGTCGAGTCGATGATGGTACCGTCTTCCAGTTTACCGGTGAAATCGATTCTGACGCGATCCCCTTTTTTTACCTGTGCCATATGAATCCCTTTCTTCTTAGCGCCTGTGGTTGAGTTTATCGTCTAAGATACGGCATCAACGTATTTTACGTCTACAGAAAAGCCCCGGAAGAGAAAAAAATAATTTTGTGGTGACGGTTGTGGCTTGCCGATTTGACAAGCGGCAGGGAGTCGACTAATTTGCCGCTGTATGGACCTTGCCAACCTCGACCCCGCGACCGGCTATCTGGCCCTCTTCGCCCTGAGTTTTACGGCTGCCACCCTCCTGCCGCTCGGTTCGGAGTGGCTGCTGGCGGCGCTCCTTCTCAACGGGGGCGAGCCCTTTTTGCTGGTCAGTATTGCCACCCTCGGTAACCTGCTCGGCGCTGTCAGCACCTGGCTGGTCGGCCGTTATGGCGGCGATTTTCTTATCCGGCGCTGCCTGCGCATCGATGTTGAAACGCAAAGGCGGGCCGAGGAGCGTTACGGTCGCTACGGCATCTGGTCGCTGTTGTTCTCGTGGGTGCCGCTGATCGGCGACCCTCTCTGTCTCATCGCCGGGATTTTCCGGGTACGTCTGACCCTCTTCATCCCTTTGGTCGGCGCCGGTAAACTCGGTCGCTATGGTCTGCTCGCCTGGGCGGTGGTGGCGGGGATGGGCTGAATCTCCCCTCAACCGGCTTGCGGCCACCTTCTCCCAAGGGGAGAAGGGCTTCCATCGTGAGGCACAATGTCTTTGATCTACGACCCGATCTTCCTGCTGCTCTTGATCATCGTCCTTGGCGAACTCCTCGGCAAGGTGCGCATAGCCGGCTTTGTCATCGGTCCGGCGGCGACGATCTTCGTTGCCCTTGCTTTCGGCCACTTCGGTCTTCTCCTCCCCGAGGGGATCCGCAATATCGGCCTCGCCATGTTCATCTATGCGGTCGCCCTGCAATCGGCTCCAGGGTTCATCAATTCTTTCCGTCATCACGGCCTGGCGATGGCCCTCTGCGTCCTCGCGGTCGCCGCCACCGGCGCCCTCACCGCTTACGGCGCTTCGCTCCTCTTTAGCTTCGATCCCGGCACCGTCACCGGCTTAATGGCCGGGAGCATGACCAGCACCCCGGCTCTGGCTGCGGCTGTCGATCTCCTTGGGCCCGGCGCGGCTACGGCCGCCTACGGCGTCACCTACGCCTTCGGCGTGCTCGGCGTTGCCCTCTTTGTGCAGCTCCTCCCCCGTTTGAGCCGGCGGACGATCAAAGACGAAGAAGCCAGTCTCAAGGCGGAACTCGATCGGGAAAATCCGCCGATCAGCTCTATCCACCTCGAAATCACCAACCCCGAAATTGCCGGCCGTCGCGTCGACTCCCTCAAACTGCAGGCGATTGCGCCGGTGACGATCACTCGTCTCCTTACCCAGGGGGCGAGCGAACCGGTACTGGTGCGGGGCGGGACGATCTTTAGCCTTGGCGACCGGATCCGGATCGCCGGCCGCCCCGATGACCTGGCGCGCATCTCCCCTTTCCTCGGCCACCCGATCGAGAAGGAGATTGCTTTCGACCGGGTCCTGACCAAGAAGAGTATCATTGTCTCGCGGCGTAAAATTGTCGGCAAAACCCTTGGTTTCTTTAATGTGCGCGAGGTCTTCAATGTGCAGATCACCCGCGTCACCCGTAACGGTATTGATCTCCCGCCGGCGACCGATCTTCGTCTTCATCTCGGTGACGTCCTGCACTTGGTCGGCGACGAGCGTGCCCTGGAGAATGTCACCCGCATCATCGGCAACGATGTCAAGGCGACCTACGAGATCGGTATGCTGCCGATCCTGATGGGTCTTCTGGCCGGCTTTGCTCTCAGTCGTATTACCCTGCCGCTCCCGTTTTTCGGTGACTTTACCCTCGGCACCACCGGCGGCGTCCTTATCGCCGGTCTCCTCCTTGGCAGCCTTTACAGCACCGGGCCGCTGATCTGGGATGTGCCGGCCGCCGGGAACCGTCTTATCCGCGACCTTGGTCTTGCCCTCTTCATGGCCGCGGTCGGCACCGCTGCCGGCGGCACCCTTCTGGCCACCCTGCAACAGCAGGGGCTCAGTCTCTTTGTTGCCGGAGTGGCCGTGACGCTCCTCCCGCTCGCTGTCGGCGCTGCGCTCGGTCTTCTTTACTTCCGGATCAATTTCCTCCGTCTCCTCGGCGTCCTGGTCGGCGCCATGACCAGCGCTTCCGGTCTGGCTGCCGCCAACAATCTTTCATCCACTCCTTACGCCGCCTCTGCCTACGCCACGGTCTACCCCCTGGCGATGATCGCCAAGATTATTGCGGTGAAGATCCTGGTGATGATCCTTTAAGCTCCGGATAAAAAATGTTATAACTGGTTGCCTGATCCGCATAATTTTCTTCCCGCAGGAGTCTCCTCATGCCCGAAAATCTCATTGTCCGCACCCCCTCGGCTTACGATTATCCCTTGCTGATCAAGAATCTTCTTTCTGCGCCGATTGTCAATAACCCGGCGCAGGAGATCGTCTATCGTGATCAGGTGCGTCACACTTACCTCGACCTGCATCGGCGGATTCAGTCTCTGGCGGTTGCCCTGACCGCCCTTGGGGTCAAGCGCGGCGATACAGTGGCGGTGATGGACTGGGACAGCCATCGTTATCTCGAACTCTTCTTTGCCGTGCCGATGCTCGGCGCGGTCCTCCATACGGTTAATGTCCGCCTCTCACCGGAGCAGATCCTTTATACGATCGATCATGCCGAAGATGACCTGATTCTCGTCCACAGCGATTTCTTGCCGATCCTGGAGCAGATTCGCGGCCGCATCGAGTTGAGTCACGGTTATGTCCTCCTCAGCGATGACGCCGTGCAGACGGAGTCTTCGATCCCCTTTGTTGGGGAGTATGAAGCCCTCCTCGAAGCGGCGATTGATCACTTTACCTTCCCGGATTTTGACGAGAATACCCGCGCCACGACCTTTTATACCACCGGCACGACCGGGCTCCCCAAGGGGGTTTACTTCAGCCATCGGCAGCTCGTCCTCCATACCCTCGGCGTTTTGGCGACCCTCGGTGCCAAAACCCAGGGGAGCTTTCATCGCGACGATGTCTATATGCCGCTGACGCCGATGTTTCATGTCCATGCCTGGGGGATGCCCTATGTAGCGACGATGCTCGGGGTCAAACAGGTCTATCCGGGGCGCTATCTACCCGATCATCTCCTGTCGCTGATCAACCGGGAAAAAGTGACCTTTTCGCACTGTGTGCCGACGATTCTGCACATGCTCCTCAAACATCCGCACGCCGCAACGGTCGATCTCTCTGCCTGGAAGGTGATCATCGGCGGTGCCGCCTTCCCGCGCTCTCTCTGTCTGGAGGCGCTGAGTCATGGCATCGATGTCTTCAGTGGCTATGGCATGTCGGAAACCTGCCCGATCCTGACCATTTCGCAGCTCACCAAGGAGATGCTTGCTCTCTCTGCTGAAGAGCAGGCAGTGATTCGCTGCAAGACTGGACTGGCTCTGCCGTTGGTCGATCTGCGGATTGTCGATGCAGAGATGAAGGAACTCCCCCGGGACGGTGTCAGCCCTGGCGAGATTGTCGTGCGGGCGCCGTGGCTGACTCAGGGATATCTCAAGGAGCAGAAAGCTTCAGAGCGCCTCTGGGAAGGAGGGTATCTGCATACCAATGATGTGGCAGTTCGCGATGCAAGTGGTTATGTGCGGATTACCGACCGGACCAAGGATGTCATCAAGGTCGCGGGGGAGTGGGTCTCCTCCCTGGAGTTGGAGGATATTCTCGCCCATCATCCCGCCGTGGCCGAGGTGGCGGTTATTGCTCTGCCTGACAACAAGTGGGGGGAACGGCCCCTGGCTCTGGTCGTCGCCAAGGCCGGGCATGAGCTCACTGAAAAGGAGTTAAATCATCATGTGCGGGAGTATGCCGAGACCGGGGTGGTGAACAAGCAGGTGGTGCTGATGAAGGTGCGTCTGATTGAGGCGATCGACAAGACCAGCGTCGGCAAGATTAACAAGGTCGCCCTGCGTGAAAAGTACATAAAATAAAAAGAAGCGCCCCCTAGAACTTTGCCATCATTCCGGGGGGCGCTTTTATCTGGGGAGCCGGTGGTTCGATCCGGTTAGTAGTGCTCTTCGACGAGTTCGAAGTAGCCTTGCGGATGTTTGCAGACCGGGCAGATCTTCAGGGCTTCGACCCCTTCATGGATATGGCCGCATTTACGGCAGCGCCAGCGCGCCGCCTCTGTCTGCTTGAAGTGGGTCCCGGCTTCGACTTCTTCCAAAAGCTTTTGGTAGCGCTCCTGGTGGGCCTTTTCGATCTTGCCGATCGCCTGAAAGAGAAAGGCGATCTCCGGAAAGCCTTCTTCTTTGGCTTGCTGCTCCATGCGCGGATACATCTCGCTGAATTCGTCCATCTCGCCGGCCGCAGCCGCCCGCAGATTCTCGGCGGTGGTGCCGATGCCGTTTAAAAGTTTGAAGTGGAGCTTGGCATGCTCCATTTCATTGTCGGCGGTTTCGAGAAAGTAAGCGGCAATTCTTTCGTAGCCTTCTTTCTGGGCCACCTTGGCGAAATAGGTGTACTTGTTGCGCGCCTGCGATTCTCCGGCAAAGGCGTCACGCAGATTCTGCTCGGTTTTACTCCCTTTGAGTTCGGGCATGGGGCACTCCTGTGAGGGGTTGAAGGACTTATTTCATCGCGCCGATCATGAGTTCAAAATCTTCGAGGAGGGATTGCAGGTCCTCTTCGTGTTCGACTTCCTGCTGGATAATCTGCAGGACCATGTTATAGGTAATCGGATCCGCTTCTCTGGTCAGATCGAGAAGACGCTTGTAGGTGGTGATCGCACACTGTTCTCCCTTGATGTTCTGCACCAGCAGCGTCTTGACGAAGGGATCATCAGGGGCCTCATAACCGCAGTTGGTCAGCTTGTACCAATCTTCCGGCTTGGTCGGCGGGGTACCGCTGAGTTGAATGATGCGCATCGCGACCATGTCGGCGTGCAGCAGTTCTTCCGTCGCATGCTGCAAAAGTTCGGCGCCGACCGCATCCTTCATCGGCCCCTTGACCAGCTTGGCGCCCAGCCAGTATTGGTGATAAGCGAGCCATTCGTCGCAATAGGCGCGCCGCAGCAGATCCAGCAGTATTTCGACATCCATGCCAATAATTTCACGGCCTTTTGATCCCATAACAAACTCCTTTCCGGGTGGTGAAGAAATTATTTGTGTGACTTTTCTATTGTACGTGGCGTCAAGGCAAAGTCAATAAAACAACGCGCCGGCAAGGGAAAAGGGGCTGCTGCGGGGTGCGGTATCCTGACCCGGTATCAGCAAAAAACACCGCCAGAGCAAGCCCTTAAAAAAAATTAAGTGGGAAAAAAAGGATTTGTTTGATAATAAAGACCGTTGCATAGAATTTTAAACTCGAAAGGGGGCTACTGAACTATGGTCAGTTTGTCCAGCGTCATGTTGTCATTTGTCAAAGGGATTCAAAAGAGCAAGGTTTCCCTGTTGGGGGCGTTCATTACCACGGTCACCTTCCCGGTCCTGGTGGGGGCGATCATTCTTGATATGTTGGGGTACGTTACCAACACCTATTACGGCTTCTTTATCTACATGATCCTCGGCCCGGCCTTTATCTTCGGCCTGGTTCTGGTCTTTGCCGGACTCTTCTTCTTTAAGGGGAGCCGTGAGGTGCAGATCTTCACCATCGAGTATCTGCAGGATCAGGTCAGCGATCCTGTCCGTTTCTCCCGGGTGAAAAAGCTCATCGTCCTCGGTGTTGCGTTGACTATTGTCAATATCAGCGTTGTCAGTCTCCTGGCGTACAGTGGCTACCACTACATGGAGTCGAATGAATTCTGCGGACAGTTTTGTCATACGGTGATGAACCCGGAATATACCACGCACAAGAACTCCCAGCACTCCAATGTCCATTGCGTTGAATGTCACATCGGCAGTGGCGCGGCCTGGTTTGCCAAGTCGAAACTTTCCGGTACGCGTCAGATTATTGCGGTCGCCCTCGACACCTATCCGCGGCCGATTCATACCCCGGTGCATGGCTTGCGCCCGGCCGGCGAAACCTGCGAAGCCTGTCATCGTCCTGAGCTCTTTCACGGCGACAAACTAGTTATTCGTGAACATACTCTGGACGACGAAAGCAATTCCAAGGTCAATACCGTGCTGATGATGAAAGTCGGCTCGGCCGGCGATCGGGCGGTCAGCTCACACGGCATCCATTGGCACGTCTCTCCGGAACATAAAGTCACCTATGTTTCAGACCTCTCGCGGGAGATTGTCCCCGAGGTTACCCTGACCCTGGCTGACGGCACCCAAAAGGTTTTCCGTTCCGGCGTCAAGATCGAAAGCGGCAAGACTGAGACGCGGACCATGGACTGCATCGATTGTCACAACCGTCCGGCCCACATCTATCTGTCGGACCTGGAGGCGATCGATCTCAAGTTTGAAGAAGGAAAAATTCCCCGGGATCTGCCTTTCATCAAACGTGAAGCGCTGAAGGCGGTCAACAAGAGCTACAAAACCCTCGCGGCAGCGAAAAGTGGGATTGCCGCCGATCTGCAGGCCTTTTATCAGCAGAATTATCCGGAAGTTTTGAAGGAAAAGCAGGCCCAGCTGGTTCAAGCTATTGCCGGCGTTCAAGCGGCTTATTCCGAGAATGTCTTCCCGGATATGAATATCGGCTGGGGGAACTACACCTCGCAGCTGCAGCATGGTGCGGACTTTGACAAAGGCTGTTTCCGCTGCCATGGCGGCGAGCATGCAACCGAGAGTGGTGAAGTCATCTCTTCTGACTGCAACATTTGTCACAGCATTCTCGCTGAGGGCGAGAAAGATCCCGCCATTCTCAAAACTCTGCGCGGCGAATAACCGCCAGGGAAACAAGATAAAAAAACGGGGCAGCGAAAGCTGCCCCGTTTTTTTATCTACTTTTTCAAGGGTTTTGCCGAGGTGCGATACTCTTTCGGGACTTCATCCAATCGCGTTGTCAAGTGTAATCCCCCTGCTTTGTCGATATAAACATAGCCACCCGGCTCGACCACTTGCTCTTTTTGTTGCAGTAGAGGTTCAATCTTTTCGAGCATCGCCGGCGGCAGCGTTGGCGTCCAGTCTGCTTTCACTCCGTCAAGTCGAAGATCGTCCTTTTGGACCAGGAGAATAATCCGGCTGCGAAAATCTTTGTAAAATGTTTGGACAACGCGATAAGCCGGAGCGTCCAGGGAGTAACGCAGCAGGAACTGATCGGCAGCGACGCAGGTACCGACAATAACCACAGCCCATAACAGCCAGACAAAGAGACGTTTCATAGATATTTCAACTCCCCGGCAGGGTGATGCAGAGGCACTCCCCTTCGGCAAAGACCGTTTTGCCGCGGCAGATCCGGCCGTGCACCATGATCTTGCGTCCGGCCGCGGAGACGATGTCGGTCTCGACCGTGACAACCTCTTGCAGGGGGAGGAGACTGCGGAAACTGACATTGAGGTTACCGACGACAATCGGATAACCGGCGGCCCAGGCAGCCAGTCCGAGAACTTCATCGAGAACCGCCGCGATCGCTCCCCCATGGGCGTTCCCCGGCGGTCCTTCAGTCTCGGGACCGAACCAGATGCGGGCGCGCAATTGCTGCGCCTGGTCACGAAAATAACGGACACGGAAACGGTTTCCTTCTGGATCACCGGAGACGAATCGCAGCGATTTTCCGACCAGAGCTGCGGCATCAAAGGGGCTCCAGTTGGTGTCGCCTGTGAGATCAGGAGGGACAGAGTTGTTAAAGATAATTGGCACAGCGGGCTCCTTGACGGTCACAAATTGTTTCAATCGATCACTCACAATATCAGAGTTGCTCGCCACAGAAAAGCCGGATGCTCAGGATTCTGATCCTTGGTACAGTTTTATAAATGCAATTATATGTGCGGAATATAATAGAACGCTATTTTAAAAGTTGTTGTTCATTTCAATTCCTTCTGCTAATCTTTTTTTCAAGTTTATCCAGCACCCCTCTCCTCTTTTTGACATCGCTCACCCTGAGCTGGGCAACTTAACCAAGGGAGGTCTTATCCGTGAAGAATCATCTTTGGCGCCCGCTGCTGGTGGCGCTCGGCCTGGTCGCATTCATCCTGCTGTTACGCGTGATTCTGG
>JACUTW010000024.1 GCA_014859605.1 Desulfuromonadales bacterium | reverse complement strand
TGCCAGCTCTGACCCCAGAGTTTATTATCAGGCAACCGGTTCGTGGGAAGGGACGCTGGGCGCTGATCGCGTGCGGGGGATTATCGCCCCGGACGGCAGCTATCACCTGGCGGTTGTTGATGTGAATGGCGATTTTATTGAGGGTGCCGGCGAATATGTCGGCTCAGTCACTATTGTCGATAAGGAGAATAACATCGGCAGGATGACGGTAACATTTCTTCGTCCGCCAGATTCTGCTGAAATTTTGCCGACAATTTCTTTGAAATTGACTGGAACCAGCCTTTTTAGCTTGGATGCTCCGTATAATTTAAATCGCACCAACGATGCTGACGGACCTGGCGCACAAGCTGATGTTGCCGGGCGCTGGAGTCTTTCTGTTAATGAGCCGGAGCCCGATATTACCAACCTGATCGTCGATACCGACGGCAATCTCAGTGGCAACGATGGCGATGCCTGCCAATATTCCGGCACATTGAAGTTGATCGACCCTGCCTGGAATATTTTTGAACTCAACTTGAAATTTTCAGATTATCTCCTCAGAGATTGTAAGGATGATACGCTTCTGACTTACGAGGGACTAGCAATGGCTTTGCCCGTCGAAAATAACCGTAAGCACTTATGGTTGGCATCAACTGTTTGGACAGCCAGCGGCACTAGAACTGGTACATACATCAAAAATTTAGCGGCTACGATCAATGTTGCACCGGTGGCCAAGATGACGGCGAATGCGATCGAGTTGCCAGAGTCTGTTGTTCAGCCGATTAAGGTTAAGAAATTGTCGGGAATGGTCAAACTGGACGCGCGAGGAAGTTCCGACGGGAATAAAGACCCGCTCACCTATCAGTGGAGCGTCACAGATCCTGATGGCACAGATCTCGCGAATATCGCGGCCACACCGGAAGGCGTTGCGACCTTAACGCCGACGAAAGAAGGAGTCTTTACTCTCCGTTTGACAGCCAATGACGGGATTCTTGATTCTATAGAGATCACGCGGGAAATTCTGGTGAAATGGGTGGCTGACCGCTTTGTTGATTGTTATAATGGTACGGTTTTGGATACCACGACCAATCTGTTCTGGCTGAAAGATGCCGGATGTTCTGACCTTCATGGTGTCGCCTCCGACTTATGGTGGGTCAATCTTGCTACAGCCAAAGCGAACGTATCCGGCTTTTCTTCGCCAGCGCCTAATTGTGGTTTGAATGATGGCTCACTCGCTACGAACTGGCGTTTACCGTTACTAGCAGAATTCGAAACAATTATTGAGAAAGATAACAATTATACCTCCCCGCCTGACCTTGTGAACGGGATTGGGAATGCTCAGTGGTCTCCGGGGAATGTTTTTGTTAATGTCGGGGACAGCCCTTTTTGGATCTACTGGACGGCAGAACCTACGTTTGTCACAAATATGGTTACATATGGTTATATAGTCGACTTTGCCGGAGCGCAAAACCCTGATACAGATCCTTGGTCTGACTATTACCCTGTAGTCAATAAAAACGCCGTTTGGACGGTTCGCGATGAGATCTCAGCAGTTCCAGGGGATGAGGTTAATGCCTGCCTGCAAGCCGCTGCGCAGCCTTAGCTAACGAAAAAACGCACACCACAGCGACAATCCCTACAGCGGCTCTTCGCCCCATCGCGAAGAGCCGCTTCACCTTTTCCGGACCAACCGCAACCAGGAGCTTTCCCCGCAATGATTCGCATTCTCCGCCCCGCCGCCAGCTACCGTGGCGATTTGATTTTGGAAGACCGCAATAAGCCGCTCACCTCGCGTGATCTCAATCTCCTCCCCTTTGCCGAGCGCCTCAACCTTATTCAGGCGACGCGCGGCCGGCAAAAGTATGCACTCCTCCTCGATGCTCCGGATCCGGAAGTTTTGGTGCCGCAATTGGCGGTGCAGGATTTTTATCTGATGGTGCGTGAGGTCGGCATCGAAGATCTGGAGGAGATCGTTGCCCTGGCAACGACAGAACAGCTCACCGCCCTCATCGATTTCGACGGCTGGCCCGCCGATCAGCTCAACGGCCCGGCAGCGCTGCGCTGGTTGGAGATGATGCTGAATGTCGGCGACGAAAAGTTCTTGACGACGCTGCGCGAGATCGATCTCGGGCTGTTGATCCTGATGCTCGCCAAGCAGTTCACCATCCTTCATGCCCCCGGCGATATCGATGATGAAGACATCAATTTCGAGGTGACGCGCGGCAATGGCGGCTATGTCCTCGATTATGTTAATGAGGAAGAGAGCAAGGCGGTGACGCTCTTTCTCGATACCCTGTATCGTCTCGATGCTGAGCATTTTTATCTGGTGATGGAGGGGATTCGCTGGGAGACCGAAGCGCAGCTCGAAGAGGATGTTTATACCGCCCGCTGCGGGCGCCTGCTCGATCTCGGCTTCAGCCCGCCGCACAACGCTCTGAGCGTTTACGCCCGCATCGATTGCAGCAACTTCGCGGCCACGGCGGCGCGGCGTACACCGGCGGCAAGCTATGACGACGCGCCGGTGCAGGCTCTTCGCCTCCTCGAAGCGGCAGCGCCGGGGGGACTTTTGGCTGCGCTTATGGAGCAGGGGATTGGTGAAGATGTCGCCAATGACCTGATCCTGTTGATCAACAAGGTGATCAGTGCCGATCGCATCGATCCCGGTGAAGACAAAGAGTTGCGCGCGGCGACGGAGCGGGTCTACTCACTCCTTAATCTGGCGCTGGAGAATCTTTGCGGCCACGATATTGCCGCTGCTGAGCAGCTCCTTGCCGAGCGCTACCCCGAGGACCTGTTCCGTTTCGGCTTTTCCCTTACCCTGGCGTTACAGCAGCGGGCCAGGGCCCTGACGGCCTCGGCGATTGCTCCTTTCCTCGACGGCCCTTTTCGCGCCGGTCTGGAGATTTTGCGCCGCGATCGGCCGGGTTTTTACGAAGGTATCAACGAAATCGACCGGACTGGCGAACGCTTCTTTGCGACTCAAGCCGATCTTTTGGCGGCGCAAAGCTGGCTGGCCGGCATTGAAGCCCAGCAGCACTTCTTCCAGGCAGTCGCCCCCTTTGCTTTGCCGACGGTCGAAAACTTTGATCTCAGCGGTTGTGAACCGGCAACTCTGACCGATCTCACCTTGAGCGATCTTTTCCTCACCGCTCTTGCCAATCGTCTTTTGGGTGACGCCTTTACGCCTGAACCGCTGCCGGCAACGGCTCTGCCGACGCTGCATCAGTGCATCAGCGTTGCCGGAGATCTCGATGCCAAGCTGCGCGCCGAGACAATTCACCGTTTTGATACGGAGGTTCCCGGTCTCGGGGGCTTTGTCAACTGGTGCCTCGATCTCTGGGCTGAAGGCTTCTGCGCCGTGGCGGTGGAGGATCTTGACCCCCGTTATGTTGACGGGCTGATCGTCAGGCGTTAAACAAAAAACGGATCAGCACCAATCTTCCGCACTGAAATTTTCTCCCCTTCAAGGGGAGGGCCGGGGTGGGGATGGGAAGTTTTCAGACACCAACAAGACCCATCCCCCTCCTAACCTCCCCCTTGAAAGGGGAGGAATTAAACCTTGCGAAAGATTGAAACGAATCAGACAGAAAAAAAGGGTGGGTCCCCGTCAGGAGGCCCACCCTTTTTCTTTTTTGCCGACCGCTAATCTCTGCCGCCGTTCTTGCCCTTGTTCTTGTTTCTGTTCTTATCTTTGTGGTCGTCGTTCCTGTGCTCCTTCTTCCCTTCGCGTTTATCCTCGGCCCGGAAGTAGCGGTCGCGGAATTTTCCCCGATCCTTGTTGTACTCCCGATAATCCCGATCGCGGCGTTCGAGCATCTCCCGGTAATCATGTTTGAGGATTCGTTTCGGCAGGGAGCCCCGGTCGACATACCCCCACGGTCCTTGATAGTGGTGGCTGCGATACCAGCGGTTTTTGCTGAACTGGTAATAGTAGCCGTTCAGGTAGAAAAGGTCGTAGGGGGCGCCGATCGAAATATGCAGGCCGAGAGAGGGGATGAGCAGAAATTCCGGGGGGCTGGCGATGACGACCGCCGGGGCGCCGATGTTGATATTGATGCCGACATCGACGTTTGACGCCTGGCTGTCGGGTACTGCGGCCAGACATAAAGGGAACAACAGGAAAAGCACTCTCTTTTTCATCATGATCTCCTTTGCTGTTTATTGATTCGCTGCCTCGGTGATGGCGATATTGTCAAAAAAGACCGGTTTTTCCCGGTCCATATTGCCGTCGCGATATAGAACCAGATGGATCATGCCGGCTTGCGGCGAAGTGGTAAAGTCGAAGGAATAAGTTTGCCAATCCTTCTTGCTCTTCACGGCCATGCCGGGAAACGCGGCGCTCTGATATTTTTTGCTGAGTTCTTCAGTGAACTGCTCGCCGATCCAAAGGAACTCCTTGAACTCCAATGCACCGATCCCGGCGCTGGCATCCTTGGGCAACTCCCCTTTGTAATCGAAGCTGACGTGGTAGCGGGTCACCGGCTTGACGGCGAGGGGGGCAAAGAAGGCGACGGAAGTCATCCCTTTTATGCCGTGAATGACCCAGCCGTTGCTGTCGTCGCGGCCCGCCTTGGGGCGCATCCCCGAGGTGCGCTGCACATGATCAATATAGGTTGTCCAGAAGCCGAGAGCTTCACTGTCGTCATCCGCCGGTCGGAAAGAAGCGACCCGGGCAAAGAGACTGAGTTGCGGCTCTTGCTCAAAGGTCTCGGTGACCGGAACGCCGGGGGGAGTCGGCTCTGCTTCTGGTCCGTTTGCGGCGGATTCTTTGGCTGGCGGCGGCGTTGGTGGCGTGGCTTTTTCTTCGGATTTGCAGGCAAAGCAGGAAAGGCAGAAGATGACAATGACGGCGGCAGTAGCGAAAGAACGCATAATCATAACCTCGGGTTAAAGTCCGGCAATTATAGTGAAGATGGCCCTGTCTTGCTATTGAAATATGTGAATGCTAAAATACGCCGGCTCCGCATCCCTCGTCTTTAGGAGAATTCTTCTTCAGTGAACTGGTCAAAGATCGAACAATTATTGACATCCTTGCGGCTGACGCTGGGGCTCTTTTGCTCCATTGCGCTTTACAGTGCGGTCGGAACATTTCAAACGCGCGATGACGGGCGCTTTGAACTTTACTTTCAGACCCCTTTGTTTCGCTTCCTCATCGTCCTTTTAGCCATCAACATGCTGTTCTGCACGATCAAGACGATTCGGCGCAATTTGCAGGATCGCAACCGGCATTTTGCAACGCTGGCGCATGCTGCCACCAGTTCATGGCAGATCTCGGTCCCGGTCGACGGCATCGCTGCGGGGTTGCGCCGGCAGGGTTATCTGGTGCAGGAAGAAGGCGACCGCCTGCTGGCGCAACGGCATCTGGCCGGACGCTGGGGATCGACGATCGTTCACCTCTCCTGTTTGCTGATTATGGCAGGGGCGCTGTCGTCCTCTCTCGGTTTTGTCGGGACGATCCATCTCTACAACGGCGACAAGACCGCCACCTACTTTGACTGGAGCAGTCAAAGTGACCGGCCCATGGGTTTTGAATTTCGTCTCGATAATTTTGAACCGGTCTATTATCCTATCGAACTGCAGTTTGTCGCCCTCGATCCGGTCAGCGGTCAGGAATTGGCGACCCTGACGACGCGGGAAGGGGAGAGTGTTCAACTCCCCGGCGGCTTTAGCGCTAAAGTTCTCCGTTACTACTTTTTTGAAGAGGATCTCGTCCTCAACCTTTATCGCGGCGGACAGGATCTCGGCATTTACCACGCCCTTGGCGGTAAGCGCAGCGCCGAGAGTAATCCCCCTTTGCCGATGCTTCTCAAACCCCTGGCGTATCGGGATCCTCTCGTTAAGCAGTTACGCAGTGAAGTTTCGATTCTCAAGGGGGGGGAGGTGGTGCGCCGCGGCGTGATTACGATCAATGCCCCCCTCGTTTATGATGGGATAGCTTTTTATCAGACGGTTTATAATCGCGATAAATTCGGCTTTTGGTCGGCCGGTTTCCAGTTGGGGCGTGACCCCGGTGAGCCGCTGGTCTGGTTCGGCTGTATCACCATTGTTCTTGGCCTTGTTCTCGCCTTTTTCCGCCCTTATCAGGCCCTCGGCATCGTCGGGCAGACGCTGATTCCCCTGGCCGGTTTTAGCGGTGGGAGCGGTGAGACAGCTTTAAAAAGATTGCAGGCTGATTTTACCCTAGAAACGGCAGTTAGCCGCAGATAAGGGCGGATAAAATCTGATAATCGAGACGTTCATTGTGTTGTCCGGCTTACCCGCCTGGAGAAATACTTGTCTCTAGTTTTATCAGTCCTTATCCGCAGTTATCTGCTTTTTCAGCGGCCAAATGCTTTTTTCAGGTTTAGCGACAAAAATAGCGGAGCGAGCCAAGAGGCCCGCTCCGCTATTTTTTGGGGGGTGTCATGAATCAGGGTTTGAGGCGCTGCACCAGATTCTCGGCGAGCTGGCGATTGGTGCCGGTCAGGAAGCGGTTCTGAAAGATGGCATCATCCCCGAAGATGACGAAATCCCCTTTGCCGATTTCACCCAGGGCGATAATCCCGAAGGATTGCATGGCATCCTCCTCCGAGTAGCGACGATCCTTGTTGAGATCGATCCAGGATTTTTCACCACTGCTGGCGACGATCCGGGCGAGCGTCCCTTCCGTCGCCAGCGCCCAGCAGCCATAAGCAGCAAAGTGCTCAATGCCGGCAAAGAGGGGTTCCTGCGCCAGGCGCGTCACCTGGAAATTAATCGCTTCGCCATCAATTTGTGCCGATGCTTCTTCGCGAATGACGCCGTTTGCATGGATGACCCCAAAACGGGACAGGAGCTGCGAAGTGATTGGCGCCACATGCAGCATGATCGCCAAGTGGCCCCCTCGTTCAACAAAAGTATAAAGGGCGTCGATCTCCGTCGCTGCAAAGGGGGTAAAAGGACCAGAGATGACGACAGCATCAACCTCTGCCAGGAGCGCCGGGGTCAGGGGCTCTTTGGCGCTGCGAATGGTGAACCCCTGCGAAGTAAAGATCCGGCCGAGTTCAGTGAGGGCGAGGGTCCCTTCCTGCAGAGGGAGAAACTGCTCGCCGTGAGCTTCATCGAAGAGGACAACGGGACTTTTGTCAGCGGCGGCTGCGGTGCAGGTCATGGTGACCAGGAAGAGGGCGACAAAGGTAAGGCGCTGAAAGATGGTCATGAGAATCTCCTTATTTATGACTTTTGAAGTCTTATATCACGCGCTGTGGCAGGGGTCTACAAAAAACTTGCGCATTGTTTTGATGGGCATTACTGCGCGCCTTTAGAATTTCCGATTTATTCTTGACTTAAATTGTGGGTTTAGCCGATATTAGTTCAACTCTAAAGGAGGTGTTTTTATGAAACTGACAACCAAAACCCGCTACGGTGTTCGCGCCCTCTTTGATATGGCTTATCACGCCGGCACCCTGTCGGTGCAGGTCAAAGACATCTCTCGCCGTCAGGAGATCTCTCCCCGCTACCTCGAACAGATCTTTCAAGTGCTGAAAAAAGCGGGACTCCTGCACAGCAAGCGGGGGCCGCAAGGGGGCTATTCGCTGGCGCGCCCCCCGGCGGAGATTACTCTTCTCGATATTATCACCGCGACCGAAGGGCGGATTGCCCTTCTCGATTGTTCCGAGGAAGGGGTCGAGAAGAATGGGAAGGCAACGGCTTGTGAGCGCATGAACCACTGTGTCACCCAGTCGCTCTGGGCCGAGGCCGGCCAGCATCTTGAGGCTTATTTTGCGTCGGTGACCCTCAAGGATATCTGCGACAAAGCCCGCGCCCTGGGGATGGAGCGGGAACTCGATCACCGCTTCATGTATTTTATCTAGTCACCAGAAGGATGTCATCAGATGCTCTGCTACCGTTGGAAAAACCTCCTCCTGATCCTCTGTCTCCTGTTCTCCTCTGTTCTCAGTGCAGTGGCGGGCGAGGTGCGCGGCCGGGTCAGCTGGGTCTATGATGGGGATACCGTCAAGGTCGAGGGGGTCGGAAAGGTGCGTTTGATCGGCATCGATACCCCGGAGAAAAAAGCCTCGGAGCGCGACAAAACCTTTCGGCGCGCCGGGGTTGCCCCCCAGCAACTGCGCCCCGGAGCAAAAAGAGCGACAGATTATCTGATTCGCAATGCCAAGGGAAAGATCGTCACTCTGACTTTTGACCGTGACAAGACCGATCGCTACGGTCGCACCCTTGCCTATCTCACCCTGCCGGATGGACGCATGCTTAATCGCGAACTCCTGCGGGAAGGGTTGGCTTGCGTTTACCGACGTTTCGATTTTCGCTGGAAAGATGATTTTATCCAAACCGAAGCGGCGGCGCAGAGTGCCGGTCGCGGCCTTTGGGGAAAAAAATAAGATTTGTGCGATGGATGTGTTGGTGGTTGCGACGGGAGAAGAAAGTGGAAGCGGGTAGTTAAGGAGTTCAGGGTGTTGCTACAAAAAAGCCCGCGTCTGCGGGTTTTTTCGTCTCTATTCGGCGATACTTTGCACCCGGCCGACCTGGCCGTCAGTCAGGCGGACCTTGATGCCGCGAGTGTGCTTCGGGGCGCTGGTGAGGAGTTTGTCGATCACCCCTGTCGTCAGGGTGCCGCTGCGCTGATCCTTCTTGAGGATGATCGCGACCTTCAGGCCGGGGCGGAGATTACTGCGTAAGGTGCCGTCGGACACAGGTCAGGCTCCGGTTGTATCGTCTTCGGCCTCTTCCTCGCCATCATCATCTTCAGACCCTTCGATCTCGTCGTCGACGTCTTCGCCGTTGAGTTTCCGCTGTTTTTTCTCTTCCTTCTTCGCCTTCTTCAGCAACTCTTTCTGACGCTTTTCAAACGAATAGTTCGGTTTTTTGGCCATGTCGGCCTCCTTTGGTGAACTGGTTGCGAAAATTTAGAGCTAAAAAAAGTTTCACACGGATAAGACGGATTAAACGGATAAAGGCAGATAAATCATGTGACAAGCGGCTTGATCCGTGAAAATCCGTACAATCAGATTTTATCCGTGTGCCGGTTTAAAGATTCAGTTCCGCATGCTCCGGGCAGAGGATCGCCCGCTGCCGCGCCACTTCTTCATTTTCGAGGTAATCGTCGAAGCTCATCGAGCGATCGATAAAACCGTTCGGGAAGAGTTCGATGATGCGGTTGGCGACGGTGGCAACGAGCTGATGGTCGTGGGACGCAAAGAACATCGCTTCACTATATGCGATCAGGCCGTTATTGAGGGCGGTGATCGATTCGAGGTCGAGGTGGTTGGTCGGCTCGTCGAGGATGATGAAGTTGGGGTTGGTGAGCATCATCTTCGCCAGCATGCAGCGCACCCGCTCGCCGCCGGAAAGGACTTTGACTTTTTTGGTCGCTTCGTCGCCGGAGAAGAGCATGCGGCCCAAAAAACCGCGGGCAAAGCTTTCGCCTTCCCCTTCGGCAAATTGCAGTAGCCATTCGATCAGGGTGTACTCCCCGGTGAAGAAGGCACTGTTCTCTTTCGGGAAGTAGGCGTTGGTGATGGTGATCCCCCAGCGGAAGGTGCCGGAATCGGGCTCCATCTCGCCGGCGAGGATCTGGAAGAGGACGGTCTTGGCCTGGCTGTTGGCGCCGATGACCGCAATCTTGTCCCCCTTGTTGACGAAGAGGGTGAGGTTGTCGAGAACCTTGACGCCGTCGATACTTTTGGTGAGGCCGTCGATCTCGAGGATGATATCGCCGCAGGGGCGTTCCGGTTTGAAGACGACGTAAGGATATTTGCGCGAAGAGATCGGCATATCCTCGATGGTGATCTTATCCAGCAATTTTTTGCGCGAGGTCGCCTGTTTCGCTTTTGAAGCGTTGGAGGAGAAGCGCTGGATAAACTCCTTGAGTTCGTTCGCCTTGTCCGTCGACTTGCGGTTCTCTTCCTGCTTCTGTTTGAGGGCGAGCTGGCTTGCCTGATACCAGAAGTCGTAGTTGCCGACATAAACGGTGATCTTGCCAAAATCGATATCGGCGACGTGGGTACAGACCTGGTTCAAAAAGTGGCGGTCATGGGAAACGACGATGACGGTATTGTTAAAGCGGAAGAGGAAATCTTCGAGCCAGGCGATCGACTTGAGGTCGAGATGGTTGGTCGGTTCGTCCAGCAGGAGGATCTCCGGGTTGCCGAAGAGGGCCTGGGCGAGAAGGACGCGTACCTTATCACCGGCTTCGAGTTCCTTCATCCTTTTTTGGCGGAGTTCCTCGGGGATGCCGAGACCGTTGAGCAGGACAGCCGCCTCGGATTCGGCTTCGTAGCCGCCCATTTCGGCAAATTCCGACTCAAGTTCTCCGGAGCGGATACCGTCGGCCTCGGTGAAGTCGGCCTTGGCATAGATCGCCTCGCGCTCGCTCATCACCTTGAAGAGTTCTTCGTGGCCGCGAATGACGGTATTGAAGACCGTCTCATCGTCAAAGGCGAACTGATCCTGCCGCAGGACGGCGATGCGCTCGCCGGGGCTGACGCTGATCGTCCCTTTGTCCGCTTCGAGCTCGCCGGCGAGGATCTTGAGGAAGGTCGATTTCCCTGAACCGTTGGCGCCGATGAGGCCATAACAGTTACCGGGGACAAACTTGATATTGACGTCTTTGAAGATGACGCGCTTGCCGTAGGCAAGGGCGACGTTGTTGGCACTGATCATTGCGTCTGCTGTCCTTTGTGCAAAATAAAAGGCCGCAGGATAACCCCTGCGGCTTCAGGTGGTTGGCAAATATAGCATTAATTGCCCGCTGGCGGCAATCTCTATTCGTGGCTGGAGGGGAGGGAGTGGAGAGGAGCGGGCAAGAGGGCTTGCTCCCCGTTCTCATAAGGGGTAGAGAGAAAACCTGGCGGGCATGCAGAGTTCCCCGAAATGAGCATCAAGGGTTGCCACCTGGACCTGTGCCGAAGCAGCGGCCACGGCGATAAAGCAATCAGAGAGCCCGATGGTCACTCCTTTGCGGCGCAGTTGGAAAGACAATTTGCCGGCAGCCGCCCACAGTTCTGGCGTCTCGGGGATAAAAGCGAAGACGTGGATGAAATCATCCAGTACTGTCAACTCCTTCTCCGACTTTGCCCCCTGCATGAGTTCCGCCAGGACGATCCCGCAGCAAGCGACCTGCTCATTGTCGATCAGTTTCGTCACCAGGGCATGATACGGCTCACGCTTACGAAAAAACTCGATCCAGACCGAGGTGTCGAGCAGTACCTTAGCCAAGGCGATGATCTCCATGCCGCAGTTCTTCTGCCGTCATGGTGAACTCCATATTGCCGGCCATCGCCTTGATGCGTGCCGCCTTGCGCAGACGGATTTCGTCCTTGACCGCAGTCAGTACCGCTTCGGTCTTGCTCTTGGCGCCGACCAGTGCCATCAGTTCGGTGAGAAGATCTTGGGGAAGGGTAACGGTTGCTCTCGCCATATTGGATCCTCCATAAGGATTTACACAGATAATACTATATTTTATGTGCATGCAGTCAACACAAATAACAGGAATGAACCCGTCCGCGTTTCTGTTTTCGACTGGTAGTAGCGCCCCTCGTGGGTGCCTGCTTAAAGCTGCCGCGGGGCATGGTCGCGTTTTGGGGAGTTGCGAAGTTGCGCAAGGCGGTTAGAATAATTCGGACCGTGTCGTCATCCCGAAAACAACCCCAACCCATGAAGGAATAAGACCATGCCGATCACTCTGCCCGCTCTCCCCTTCGCCCCCAACGCCCTTGAGCCGCATATCAGCGCGCGCACCTTCGAGTTTCACCATGGCAAGCACCACAAGGCCTACGTCGATAACACCAGCAAGCTCATCGAAGGGACTGACCTCGCCGACAAGGCATTGGAGGCGATCATCCAGGCGGCCGCCGCCGACCCGAGCAAAAAGGGGCTCTTCAACAATGCCGCTCAGGTCTGGAACCACAGCTTTTTCTGGCAGTGCCTCAAGCTCGGCGGTGGCGGCAAACCGAGCGGCAAAATCGCGGCGAAGATCGACGCCGAGCTCGGCGGCTACGACAAGTTCGCCGCCGATTTCAAGAACGCCGGCGTCACCCAGTTCGGCAGCGGCTGGGCCTGGCTGGTCCTCAAGGAGGGCAAGCTCGCCATCGTCTCGAGCGCCAACGCCGAGACGCCCCTGACCCAGGGACTCAAACCGCTCCTCGTCGCCGACGTCTGGGAGCACGCCTACTATCTCGATTACCAGAACCGTCGCCCCGACTTCTTGCAAGCGTTCCTCGACCATCTGGTCAATTGGGACTTCGTCAACGCCAATCTCGGCTGAGCTCGGCCGGAGATAAAACGATCAGACAAAGAAGGCCGCTCCCGATTTCCAGGGGCGGACTTCTTTAAAAAAGGCATTTTGCACACGGATAAAATCTGATTGGACGGATTTTTACGGATTAAGCACTGACTCGTCTTGTAACGCCTTAACTGTGCGAGGTGACTTGCTCGCTGAGCAGGTCGACCACCCAGGCATTCAGGCTTTTACCGTGCGCTGCGGCCTGGGTGGCGATCTGTTCGTGTAAAGAGGGGGGGACGCGCAGATTGAACTTTCCTGAATAGTTCTTCCTCGGTTCGATGCCCCGCTCTTGACAGGCCGACAAAAAGACTTGCAAGGAGATTTCTCCTTCGCGGTGCAGGCCGGCGATGTCGGTCGAATAAAAATCGGCGCCGCCGTTCAAGCCGACGAACTCGCCACGAAACATCTCAATCTCTTCGTCGTAGGCAATCACTGCGTCATATCCGTTGATTTTCATAATATTCATGGTGTAACTCCATTCTCTTCCAGCCATTTTCTGATCGATGCAACAGCCCCCTTGTCGGTATCGGGCGAGGGGTGGGGACGATGGAAGACCCTGACGACCCCAAAGAGGTAAATTTCCAGACGCGATCCCTCGCGCTCGACCGTTTCCGCCCCCAGAGCGACGAGGAGTGATTCGATCTCCTGCCATTTGATGTTGCCGGAGACCGGGCGGGAAAAGATGAGGGAGAGCGTCTTGGCGTGTTTGCGTTTCATCAGTCAACGGTACCATATTTTAGCACCATGTCAACTGCTTTTTGGTCTGTTTTGAGTGGGCTGGCGGTTGATGGTGGGGAGAAGCGGGTCAGTGGGATTGAGAGAGGGAGAGGTTATAAAATATGACGCCAACGGATCAGCGCTGTGCTGATCCGCTGGCGGGTTGCGGGTAGATTGGCCAGTGGGCGGGGTTTCGTACTTCGATCAAATCAGGTCTGAGAAAAAAGTCAGGCCGGGCTCCAGAAGCAGCGTTTGGGGGAAACGATCTTCCCCTCTTTCTTGAGCTGCTCCATCGCCTTGTCGACTGCCTTGCGCTCGAGTCCGCCGAGTTCGGCGACCTTGCCGGCGTTGAGCGGTTCACCGGCCTGACTCATGACGGCGAGTACCTGATCCTTGATATCCATAGCTGTCCTTCCTGGGGTTTGATTTGATGACGCACGGATGGTACGAAATTATCAATTTGACCGGGAGCCGTCAACCCCCTAGAGTAGCGCCCGCCGTTGCTGGTAACCGCGCCAGCAAACGTGTATAAAAAACGGAGGTCTCGACGTGAAAAAATTCTGTTTATTGCTCCTGCTCATCCTTTGTGTCACCCCCGCCTCGGCCAAGAGCCGCAGTGGCAACGTCACCATGGAGATCGATCTCTCCACCCAGCCCAAGGGGCAGGTTACCCGCCTCTGGCTCCCTTATCCGCTCACGGACCGCCAGCAGACGGTGAGCGATATCCGGGTGAGTGGCGACTTTGCCGCTTCCGGCGTCTATAGCGATGCCGCCCACTCGACGCCGATCCTCTACGCCGAGTGGCCGCCAGAGGCTGCCAGTCGCAAGCTCGCCCTCAGTTTCGGCGTCGAACGTCAGGAAGTCCGCATCGCCGATCTGGTCGAGAAGGAGGTCGCCTGGAATCGCGCGGATTACGCCGACTATCTCGGTGCCACTTCTCTCGGGCCGATCGATGGTCCCGTCAAGAGCTTGGCCGAGCAGATCACCAAGGATAAGAAGACGATTCTCGCCAAGGCGCAGGCGATCTACGACTGGACGGTGACGAATATGTACCGCGATCCGGCGACGATCGGCTGCGGTAAGGGGGATGTCTGCTTGCTGCTGCTCAAGCCGGGGGGGAAGTGTACCGACATCTCCTCGGTCTTTGTCGCCCTCTGCCGCGCCGCCGGCGTGCCGGCCCGCGAAGTCTTCGGTCTGCGCCTCGGCAAGAAGGCGGAAGAGGAGATCACCACCTGGCAGCACTGCTGGGCCGAGTTCTTCCTCCCCGGCCGCGGCTGGGTCCCGGCCGATCCGGCCGATGTCCGCAAGGCGATCCTCGTCGAAAAGCTGGAGGCGAACGATCCCAAGGTCAAGGAGTACCGCGACTACTTCTGGGGTGGGATCGATTCCTACCGGATGAAGTTGGCAATCGGTCGTGACCTGATGCTCAATCCCCCCCAGGCCGGCGCGCCCCTTAATACCTTCGGCTACCCTTATGCCGAAGTCGGCGGCAAGCCCCTCGATTTCTACGATGCCAAGGCCTTTGCCTACAAGTTCACCTTCCGCGAGCGCTAGGGGTTCCGCGCGCCGCTTTGCTCCTCTCTCCGCCCGCATCGACCTGATTGCGGGCGGTTTTTTTATGTCATCTCCGCTCCCGGCGTTTCTTTTTCCGTCTGCTATAATTCATGCAACCGCAACGACTAGGGAGAGGCCTATGCATCGGGGAGAGCACAAAGAAGACGAAATTCGCCAGCTTATCGCTCAGGAAGCGGCGCGCCTCATGTACGAAGAGGGGGTGCGGGAATACCGCGATGCCAAGCGCAAGGCGGGGCGGCGCTACGGTGCGGAGAAGGCCCTCTCCCTCGGCAGCCACCTCCCCACCAATGCCGAGATCCATGCCGAGCTGCAGCGGCTGCTGCTTCTCCACGAAGAGAAGGTCTTGCCGGAGCGACTCCTCCACCTGCGCCTGATCGCCCTGCGACTGATGGAGCTCCTCGAACCGTTTCGTCCCCATCTCGTCGGCTCGGTCCTCAGCGGTGTCGTCACCGAACAAAGCGATATCGATCTCCACCTCTTTGCTGAATCGAGCGAGGAGGTCGAGGATTTTCTCGAACTGCATGAGATCCCCTTTGAGCTGGAGGTGGTAACGATCCGCCACGGCGGCGAGTTTGTCGATTATTCCCACCTTTATCTGGAGGAAGAGGGGGTGGTGGTCGAATGTACTGTCTACCCCCTGTCAGATCTGCACCGCATCCCCAAGAGCAGTATTACCGGCAAGGCGATGGAGCGGTCGACAACCAAGCAGCTGCGGCGGCTGATTGCGACAATGGCAGAACCGCCGGAGGCCCCCTTGACATCGTCGCAAAGCCCCACATAATTAATCGGAGTCACCGGTTTTTTGCTTTTACTCGCAGAAAGATTTTAATCCGTCTTTATCCGTCCCATCCGTTAAATCCGTGTGAAAAATGCTTTTAAAATCAGCACACGGATGACACGGATCTGACGGATAAAATCTGATCAACCAAAAGCGGGCGGTTTGATTTTATTCGAAGAAGACTTTAATCCGCCTTTTTCCGTCGGGGGTTACTGCCATGGAAGTTCAAAAGCGAAATACCTGCGTTGTTCCGTCCTTCGACCTCACCACGGGCACGCAGGGGAATGCGCGGGTTAATGTTCTTGACCGCTGGATGGCGCGCAAATTTCTGCACGCCCTCGGCAGTCCCCCCTTGCGGCTGACCCTGTGGGACGGGACGGCCATTGCGGCTGGCACTTCCTCTTCGCCCGGCGGCATGATCCTCCGGGACCGTGGCACGCTCTGGCGCCTTCTGAAAAATCCCCTCCTGCACTTTGGCGATGATTACAGCGCCGGCCGCATCGAGATCGAAGGGGGGCTGGTCCCCTGCATCGAGAGTGTTTATCGCGCCATGCAGCAGACGCCGCGTTTCCAGCGGCGTTCGCAGCCGCGCGCTTATCGCCGCCATCAACCCCGTCTCAACTCGCTGAACGGCTCCCGCCACAACATCCATCACCACTACGATATCGGCAACGATTTTTACCAGCTCTGGCTCGATGCCGAGATGCTGTACACCTGCGCTTACTTTCCGGAGCCGGCCGTCTCCCTTGAAGACGCCCAGCGTGCCAAGATGGAGCTGATCTGTCGCAAGCTGCGCCTGCAGCCGGGGCAGCGGGTGGTGGAGGCCGGCTGCGGCTGGGGCGGGCTGGCGCGCTACATGGCGAGACATTACGGGGTCAAGGTGCAGGCCTACAACATCTCTTCCGAGCAGATCGCTTATGCCCGGCAGCGCGCCAGGGACGAAGGGCTGGCAGGGCAGATCGAATATATCGAGGATGATTATCGCAATATTTCCGGTCGCTACGACGCCTTTGTTGCCGTGGGGATGCTGGAACATGTCGGCCCGGATCACTATCAGCAGTTTGGTCAGCTCATCGATCGCTCCCTGGTACGAGATGGTCTCGGCCTCATCCACACCATCGGTCAGAACCGGGCGGCGCCGCTCAGCCCCTGGTTTTTACAGCGGATCTTCCCCGGCAGTTACCCCCCGACCCTGCGGGAGATGATGGCGCTCTTCGAGCCGTACGACTTCTCAATCCTGGATGTCGAAAACCTGCGGCTGCATTATGCGAAGACCTGCGAGCACTGGCTGAACCGTTTCGAAACGCACCGGGAGCAGGTCCGGGAGATGTTCGATGATGCGTTTGTCCGCGCCTGGCGGCTTTACCTCTCCGGCTGTATTGCCAACTTTCAGGTCGGGGATCTGCAACTTTATCAGCTCCTCTTTGCGCGCCCCGGCAACAACCACATCCCCTTGACCCGGCGTTATCTGGTGGCCCCCTGATGGAGAGTTGTGAGGTTCTCATCGTCGGCGGCGGGCCGGCCGGTTCGACCTGTGCGGCCAAGCTGGTCGCCGCAGGTCTCGATGTCCTCCTCCTCGACAAGGCCAACTTCCCGCGAACCAAACCCTGCGCCGGCTGGATCACTCCGGCGGTGTTCGACGCTTTGGCGATCGATCCCGCCGAGTATGGCCAGGGACGGGTTCTGCAGGCGATCAGCGGCTTTCGTACCGGACTGATCTCCGGCCCGGAAGTCGTGACCTGCTATGATCAGGTCGTCAGTTACGGCATTCTCCGCCGGGAATTCGATGACTACCTCCTGAAGCGCAGTCATGTCCGGCGCCGCTTGGGGGAGGGGGTAAACCGACTCGACCGCCAGGACGGCGGCTGGCTGGTGAACGGGCGGATAAAAGCACGCCTCCTGATCGGTGCCGGTGGTCACTTCTGTCCGGTGGCACGTCGCCTCGGCGCCCGCCTGGGGCAGGAAGCAGTGGTCGTGGCCCAGGTCGCTGAGGAGATCCTGACGCCGGAAGAAGCGTCGCGCTGTCCGGTTCCCGGCGATACTCCCGCCCTCTTCTTCTGCCCGGATCTGCAAGGCTATGGCTGGCTACTCCGCAAAGGAAATGTGCTTAATGTCGGTCTGGGGCGTCATGATCGCCAGGATTTTCGCCGTCATCTCCAGGATTTCCGTGCGTTTCTCGTTGCCCGCGGTGACCTTCCTGCTGACTTTGCCGGCCATTTTCAGGGCCATGCCTATGGTCTCTATGATCGCCACTTTGGGCGGCGCTGCGTCGGCGAGGGGGCGCTGCTGATCGGCGACGCGGCCGGTCTGGCTGCCGTACACAGCGGTGAAGGGATCCTCCCGGCCGTCGAATCGGCGCTCCTCGCCGCCGCAACCATTGTCGCCGCGCAGGGCGATTATGCCTACGCCACTCTGGAGGCGTATGCGACCTGTTTAGCTCGCCGTCGCAAAAATGTTCCGTCTTTTTCCCTTCCTGCCGTATTCGTGCAACGCCTTGGAGCCTTTCTACTCGCGACCCCCTGGGCGACCCGCCATCTGATCCTGAATCGTTGTTTTCTCCATTCTCAGCAATCGACGAGAACCTTCTGACGTTGTTATTGTCCTGCACCCGCGTCAGGAAGTTGACCTGGTTTCGGGGCTGCCGTATGATGCGACCGGAAGAATCTAAAGGAGATGCCCAGATGGCGTACAATTTGAAGAATCAGTTATGGCAGACCGGTGCCCTGGAGTGGTGGGCGGTCATAGATGGCGAAGATTGCTATCTCGGTAGTCGTGAGTTTCCTCTCCCCCCGGAGGAAGGGGATGAGTGGACAGTGCGCGCCACCGGCGATCGTTTTTGCATTCGCGGCGGTGAGATTGTCTTTCTCGGCCATGGTGAGCCACAGGTCTTTCCTTGGTAATGTCCGGATTCCGGAGCTGGTAGGAGGTTTGAATTCATGGCGATTACACTGCTTGATATGTTGCTGAATGCTAAAATGGTCACACCGGCGCAAATTGACGATGCCCTGCAAAATCGCGTCTTTTTTGGCGGAAAAATCGGCACGAGTCTGGTTGAGCTCGGTTTTCTGAGTGAAGAGGATCTGGCACAATTTCTCGGGCGCAAGCTGATGGTTCCCTATATTGCTCCCGAGGCGCTTCTGCATATCCCGCCCGAGACGATCGCCCTGATCCCTGAGGAGATGGCCCTTAAATATCGGGTCATCCCTCTCGAACTCAAGCAGCGGCGGTTGTCGCTGGTCATGTCTGATCCGGCCGATCTGGCGGCTGTCGACGAGATCAGCTTTATCACCGGTTACGTTATCAAGCCGATGATCGCCCCGGAATTCCGTCTGCTGCAAGCGCTCAACCTTTATTACGGTCTGCAGATCAGCACGCGTTTTCAGCGGATAATCGATCGTTTGCATACCGAAACCGTGGCGGCGAGCTGGATCGAACCTGAAAAGGTCGCAGCTCCGCCGGTTGCGGATGAACCTGTCATTTTGGCGCCGGAAAGCGAGGTCGATGCGATGGTTGTCGATCTTGAAGAGGTCGAGGATGAGGTGTGGCGGCCGATCGATGCGGCGGCGGTCGGACTGGCTCCGGTCACGGACAACGCGCATACCGAGGGTGCTTGGGCCGAAAAGGTGCAGCATTATGCCATCGGCGAAATTTCCCGACGCCTCGCTTATGTCGAAGATCGCGAAGAGATTGCCGCGGCGGTACTCGAGTCTTTATCGCAGGAATTCGGGCGCGCGGCTCTCTTTATTGTCCGCGGCGATAATGCTTCCGGCTGGCGGGCGTTTCAGAGTGGTGTCGACATCGCCGATTTTGAGAAGGTGCATATTCCCTTTGCCCGCCCCTCGGTACTGAAGACCGTTTCGGAAGGGCAAAGCTTCTACCTTGGGCCCTTGACGGTCAATCCCCTTAACCAGCGCATCCTCAACGCTCTGGGCGGTACCCCGCCGAAATCGGCGCTGGTCATGCCGGTGGTCGTCCTCGGTCGGGTCGTCGATATCCTTTATCTCGAAGGGGGGGAAGGTGATCTCGCCGACAGCCTCCCCGAGGTGCAGCGGCTCCTTAACAAAGCCGCGCTCGCCTTTGAGATTCTCATCTGTCGCGACAAGATTCTGCTGGGATAGGAACACCATAAAATTTTTGAAGGCAAAAGGCGCAGGGCTGAATCATCAGCTGCTGCGCCTTTTTATGTCGGGGTGGGAAAGATCGGGCGGGCACAAGACCCGCCCGTGCTGCTCTTTAATGCAGATATTGCCGGATTCCGTCGCCCAAAGGGGTCAGCTCGATGCCGAAAGTCTGGGCCCAGGGCTGCGGATCGCAGACGTTCCCTTCGAGGAGCATGGTCAGCTGGCCGCTGGTGATCGGGAAGAAGCTCATCCCTTCGAGGAGGGCGGAGAGGCTACGCATCATCAGTACCGGCTGGTGAATGCGGGTGATGCCGCTGCGACCGAGGGCGCGGGCGATCTCATCGAGGAGTTGGTTGTAGGTGAAGGTCTGCGGGCCGCAGCAGTGGTAGATTTCGCCAATACTTTCCGCTTGCGTCAGGGCGTGGACAAAGCCGGTAGCGACATTAGCGACCGCCACCGGGGTCATCTGATATTCGCCGTCGCCGATCACCGGTACGATCGGGGTGCGGCGGATGATGGCGGCGAGCATATTCACAAAGGCGTCACCGGGGCCGAAGATCAGCGAGGGGCGGAAGATGGTGGCGTCAAGGCCGGATGCGCGCACCAACTCCTCTGCGGCCCATTTCGTTTTGTGATACTCGGCCACGCCGTCCGGGCGGGTGCCGTTGGCGCTCATGTGCAGATAGCGGCGGACCCCCTGCTCCCCGGCAGCAGCGAGAATATTGCGGGTGGCGTCGATGTGCAGCCGCTGGAAGGTGACCTGTTTATCGGGAAATTCGCGGATAATGCCGATGAGGTGAATGATAGCATCGCACCCCGCCAGTGCCCCCTGCAAGGTTTCCGGTCGGGTCGCGTCCCCTGGCCAGAGCTCAAGCTGCGGAGTCGATGCCGCCTTTTTGCTGTGCACCAGCGAGCGCACCGTATGTCCCGCCGCCAGCAGTTGACGAATTACTTCAGTGCCGACAAAGCCACTCCCACCGGTAACAAAGACCTTCATCGTGACCTCCTGTCTTAGCAATTTATTGTCATACTGATTTTACCACT
Organism: Desulfuromonadales bacterium; assembly: GCA_014859605.1. GTDB lineage: Bacteria > Desulfobacterota > Desulfuromonadia > Desulfuromonadales > UBA2197 > UBA2197. The sequence goes on along the minus strand of JACUTW010000024.1, from coordinate 11,253 downwards.
CAAAAACTTAAAAGCGCGCGGAAATCCTGTAATGTGCGGGCGCGGCGCAACTGCTGCGCCAGAGGGAGGAGACGCGGATCGGTGACAAAGGCCGGCACCTCCTTGAGTTTGGCGAGGATCTGCTGCTCACCGCAGAAGAGGGGTTCATAGCGCGTCAGCAGATCGCCGAGATAGTCGACAAAGTCCTGTTGCAATTCTCCGGCGTTCGGTCTCTCCGGCGCCAGACCCCGCAGTCGTGAAAAGAGGCGGGGATCGGCAATGGCGCCGCGGCCAAGCATCAGGCCGGCAGCTTTTGTGGTCTGAAGAATCTCCTTCCCCTGCGCGGCTGAAACGATATCGCCGTTGGCAATGACCGGAAGCGGCGTCTCCTTCACAACGCGCGCGGTGATCGTGTGATCAGCGTTCCCCCCGTACTTCTGGACAACGGTGCGCGGGTGGAGAACGAGAAAGTCGACCTGCGCGGCTGCGAAAAGAGGGAGGAGGGAAAAGATCTGTTCAAGATCATCATAACCGGCGCGCAGCTTGATTGAGAAGGAACCGCTGATGGCGGCGCGCAGGGCAAAAACAATTTCGGGGAGGAGGTCGGGGCGGCTGAGGAGGGCACCACCGGACAGTCCGGTCGTATGGCGGCCAAAGGGGCAGCCGAGGTTGAAGTTGAGGTGGCGGGCGCCGGCGGCCTGCGCGGTTTGCGCCGCCAGGACCAGGACTTCGGGGCGGTGGCCGATCAGCTGGGCCACGAGGGGAACATTGCCATGGACGGCGCCGGCCTCGCGGCGATCCGCTGCCGAAAGCGCCTTGGGCCCCTGATTGCGCGCCTGCATGAATTCGGTAAAGACCGTATCAGGACGGACGCGATCGATAAAACAGGCACGCAGGGCGCGGTTGGTCACCCCCTGCAGCGGCGCCAGCATCAACGGCGTCGTGTCGGGACTCCAGGGGAGTTCAGCGCGGGATCGATCTGAAGAGGTATTCAAGTCCATTGACCTTGATTTCGTAGACTTCCTGCAACATGCGGCCGAGTTCGCCGGCCGGGAGTTCCTGCCCGGCCAGCCAGACCACATAAGGTTCGGGGAGATCGACCAGCGCGGTGCCGGCATAGCGGCCAAAGGGCATCTTCGTTCGCACCAGCCGCAACAGGGCATCCGGCGCCGGGATCAGCTCTTCGCTCACTCCACCACCGTGATCGTTGTACCCTGGCATTCGACGACCTGCCCCGGATGGATCTTGCAACGTTTGCGCAGTTCCACGGCGCCGTCGACGCTGACCAGTCCCTCTGCAATCATCATCTTGGCTTCGCCACCACTTAGAGCAACTGCGGTGATCTTCAGCAATTTATGGAGTTCGATAAATTCGTGTCCGGCCAGAGCAAACTCTTCCATCAAAGTGTCCTTTAAATGACCTGATAATTTTTTTGTAACCTACCTGTATCGCATGCTGCTGGCAAGAGGAAACCGGGGGCGTCTCTTTTCCAGTAACCTGGTTATCGTCAAGGGAGAGATCGTCATTTTGGCATAGACCGGGACAAAAAAGAGCATTACGGTTGGATGCTCGTTTGTGCTACTCTCTTTGCCGACCAGGATTTTGGGATTCGGGAATAATTTTGATCCTTTGACGGGAATTGTTCAGCAGAAAGGTACAGGCAGGGATGGAAACGACACGTTACCGTATCGTCTTTCGCGGCGAGGTCGGGCTTGGCTACAATCAGGACGAAATCCGGGAAAATCTCGCGCGTCTCACCCGCTGGGACGACAAAAAGATCGCGCAGCTTCTGTCCAGCAGTCACTGCGTCATCAAGAGTGATCTCGATGCTGCGACCGCCGACCGCATGCTCAACTCCTTAAACAACACCGGGATTATCTGCCGCAAAGAAGCCGTGCCCAACGCCAATCCCGAGAACCCTGCTGCCGCAGCGGCTATAAGTATCGCTGTTGTCGGGCGCGAAGCCCCGGGCACCGGAGATGCGAGTCAGGCGTGCCCGAAGTGCGGTCATCCCCGGCAGGGCGGCGAAAGCTGCCCCGACTGCGGGGTTGTCTATGCCCGCTTTGCTTCGTCCCGTCAAGGCGCCGCGAGGGAACCGGCGGCTTCGCCTTCGCTGGTCTCGGCGCAGGCGGTGATGCTGCAGCGCAGTGCCAAGCGCCGCACTGATCCTTTGGCCCGCCTGGAAGAGCGGCACCCGCTCGGCTATTATTACGGCAAGCTCCAGCTGGTCGTTGTCGGGGCGTTGTTACTGCGGACCCTCTACGCCGCCGATCTTACTTCCCTCATTCTCCTCCTTTTGCCCCTCGGTTTTGCCCTTTATCTCGGAGCGCTGAGTGCCGTGGTCGACCGTCCCTTTGAAGACCTCCTGACCGAGCACCGTTCTCTGCTCCCCCTTCCGCTGACTGCCCCGGAAGAGCGCACGGCCCCTTTCCCTTTTGCCACCTACGGGCTGGTTTTTCTTCATATTATGCTTTACTTTGGCTTGCAGCGGCGCACCCCGGTTGAGATTTTGCAGCAATATTGGTTCTTCCCCCCCCTTGACAGCAGCACTGCCAATCTTGTTGTCAGCACCTTGGCCTCACTTTTTTTTCATACCAGCGGCTGGGCTTTTCTCGGCGGAATCTTTTTCCTCTGGGTCATCGGCGCCACCCTGGAGCGACGCATCGGCAGTGGACTCCTCGTCGGATTCTATCTTTTGGGCGGTCTGCTGGCCGCGTCTTTCGGTGTCGGCGTACAGCAACTTTTCCCCGGCGCGACCCTGCAGATCATCGGCAGCGGCGGCGCCCTTGCCGCCCTTCTCGGGGTCTTTGCCATTTGCAGCCATCGCCGCATCATGACTTTCCCTCTCCCTTTGGGCCGGCTTGAATCTTTCCTCGTCGGCACCCCCTGTCAGGTGCGCTGGAGCTCACTCCTCGTTGCCGGCCTCTTTGTCTTTGCCGATCTCGGCGCTCCGGTCGAGGAGGCCAGGGCCGGACGCAGCGCTCTCGGTCCGCTGATTCTCCTTGCGGGCTTTCTCGGTGGTCTGTCGGGGGCTTATGCGCTTGGTCTCGGCAGCAAAGCCGGAGACGAGGAGGAGGAATCGCTGCCCGGCGGTCTGGTCTTTGCGGCGAAAGAGGCGACGTTACGGCAGCGTCTTGCCGCCAATCCCGACAATCCTGATCTCCTGGTACAGTTAGCCCGGGTCGTCTCCGCTGAAAAGCTGACAGATGAGGGGCGCCAGCTCTATCGTCGTGCCATTAACGGCCGTCTTTCCAGTAAACCGAAGGAGGCCACCGAAATCTATCGTGAGTTCAATCGCCGGCATCAGGAAGTCTTTGAACCGAAATTGACCCTGCGTTTGGCCAGCCTTTATCTGCGGCAGGGTGATACGGGGATGGCAGCAAGTGTCCTGTCTTCGGTCTGCGATGATGAGCGCACGTCGGTATCGGAACTGGAAAAAGCCCTTTATCAGTATGTGGTGGCGCTTGCCAAAATCAGAGAGATCGACGCGGCCCAAGCGGGGCTGCAACGTTTTTCCCAGACCTTTGCAGAATCTTCCCTGCTGCCCAAGTTGCGGGAGGTCGTTTACGACGCTGCGCACAGCGAGCCGGGGTAAGTCGTTCCTCTCTTCATTTTTTGATGCCGCTGCCGACCAGCCCATGAGAGAGATCTTTTCTGTGTAGAAATTAAAGCCTGATCACGAAAAAGAAATGACTTTTCCCCTTGTGCAATATATTTCGTCTGGTAAATTTTTAATGATTTTAAGTCAGATTTGTATTTTCCTCACAAATTAACCAGGAGGTCCCATCATGAAAAAAACTTTGACTCTACTGAGTGTAACAGCCAGTGCCCTTGCCCTCAGTGGCTGCTGCTTCTTTATGAGCCCGCCGCCCGAAGAAGCTAAACCGGCTCCAGAGCCTGCTAAGGCGGTAGTTGTGGCCCCGGTTACCGTCGCCCCCGCCCCGCTGCCAGTTGACAGCGACAAAGACGGTGTTATTGACGAAGATGACAAATGCCCGGGGACCGCAGCCGGTGTCGCCGTTGACGCCACAGGCTGTCCTCTTGACAGCGATAAGGATGGGGTCATCGATAGTCTTGATCAGTGTCCGGATACCAAGGCCGGGATGGCAGTCGACAGCAAGGGCTGTCCGCCGCCGATCGAAGAAAATGTCAAGATTGCGATCGGTGTCCTCTTTGCGACCGGGAAAGCCGATATCAAAGAAGATTCGACCGATGACATCAAAAAGCTCGGCGTCTTCATGCAGACTTACCCGACAACCACAACGGTTATTGAAGGTCATACCGATAGTGTCGGCTCTGCGGCCCTGAACAAAGAACTTTCACAGCGGCGTGCCGACGCGGTTCGTGATTACCTGATCAAGAATTACAGCATCGATGCCAACCGGATCAAAGCTGTCGGTTATGGTCCTGACCGGCCGGTTGCCGACAACGCCACGGCTGCAGGACGGCAACAGAATCGACGTATCGAAGCGGCGATCGAAACAGTCATCGTCAAACCTCAGGAATAAGTCGAAAATCATGAATTTGACAGCAACGCCTCCGACATTCGCTTGTCGGAGGCGTTGCTGTTTTATCCTTTGGGAAACCGGGTCGAATTCGCTGTGACGACTGACGGCGATTTCGGATTTTATTGAAACGTGGGCCTGATTATCACATAGAGACGAAAAAGCTCAGCCGGAGTGAACCGGCTGAGCTTTAAAGGTGGGAGAGTTTTTGTTCGCTGCTTTAGATTTCTGAGGTGCAGTTGGGGCAGCGGCTTGCCTTGAGCGCAATCGTCGAGAAACACTTGGGGCATTCCTTGGTGGTCACTTCCACCGGAGCCTCTTCTTCTTTCCTTTTGAGCCGGTTCATCTGCTTGATGACCATGAAGATCGCAAGGGCCACAATGACGAAGTCGAGCACGGTATTGATGAAGAGGCCATAGTTTATCGTCACCGCCTCTGCGGCGGCGCTCTTTTCCTTTAGAACGATAGACAGTTTCGAAAAGTCGACATCGCCGAGGATCAGGCCGATCGGAGGCATAACCACATCACTGACCAACGAGCTGACGATCTTGCCGAAAGCGCCGCCAATGACGATACCGACGGCCATGTCGACGACATTGCCACGCATGGCAAATTCCTTGAACTCTTTGGTCATGGACATACGATTTCTCCTTGGGATGGATTGCGTTGGCCCTTCTTCATTAATTGACTAATTTTCTTATACCCTTGATCGTCGCACTGTCAATACTGGCTTACGATCATTATGTAAAAGAGTTTATTTGAGGCGCGTTACATTGCTTTCACCTTATTGGCTGCAGTGATTGCAACGACAAGTCGAGGCCGACGGCCTGTGCCCGTCACTTTTTAGGCACTTGAACAAAAAATGGGTTAGCGAAAAATCGCTAACCCATTGAAATTTGGTGGAGCTGAGCGGGATCGAACCGCTGGCCTATGCATTGCGAACGCATCGCTCTCCCAACTGAGCTACAGCCCCAAACGGGAATCAAGGTACACAAAGTGCCTTTGACTGTCAATCGAAAGAGAGGACGATTGACACTTTTGCCGCCATCTGCTACTAATTTTTCAGTTAAATTCGTACGGTGCCCGTTCGCCGGGAGAATAGGGAAGAGGGTGCAACTCCCTCGCTGCCCCGCAACTGTAAGCGGTGACGAAAGCTGAAGTGAAGCCACTGTCCACAAGGACGGGAAGGCGCGGCGATTAGGACGACCCGTAAGTCAGGAGACCTGCCGTAACGATACTTTCACGAACCCTGCTCGGGATGGGGTGCGCCGTTTTCTTGACGCTCCCCGACCGAATCTCGTGTCGGGTTTTTTCGTTCGTCATGAAGGGAAGGTCGGATGGTGCAGGGACGAGTGCAGGTCTATACCGGCAACGGCAAAGGGAAGACGACCGCGGCGGCCGGTCTCGCCGCCCGGGCCCTCGGGCATGGCTGGCGCGTCCTCTGGGTGCGGCTGCTCAAACCGGCGGCCCTGCAGGGAGGTGAATTGACCAGCCTCAGCCGCCTTCCCGGTTTTGAACTGCTGGATGCCGGGATCGGCGTGATCGCCGGCACGGCCTCGTCCGAAGAGGTGGCAGCCAGTGTGCAGCGGGTCTTTGCCGCAGCCCGGCAGCGGATTGCGAGCGTTGCCGTTGATCTGGTCGTTTTCGATGAAATTAATGGCGCGCTGCGGCGTAATGCCTTGCCCCTTGCCGAACTCCTTGACCTCCTTGACCATCGACCGCCGGCCCTGGAGATCGTTCTCACCGGGCGCGATGCCCATCCGCAAGTTCTCCTGCGTGCCGATCTGGTGACGGAGATGGCGGCGATCAAACATCCATTGACGCAGGGGATTGCGGCCCGGCAAGGAATCGAATACTAAAGATGGCGGAAATAATCCTGATCACCGGCGGCACCCGCTCCGGCAAGAGCGCTTTTGCCCAGCGCTGCGCCGAAGCCCATGCCGGCCCCCTCCTCTACGTCGCGACCGCGACGATTGCGGATAGCGAAATGGCGGTCCGTATTGCCCGGCATCAGCAGGCACGCGACGAGCGCTGGAATCTTCTCGAAGAACCGTGCGATCTCTGTAGCCGCTTGCCGCTGACCGCGGCAGGGCAGGGGGCGATCCTCCTCGACTGCGTGACCCTGTGGATTACCAATCTCCTCTTTGCTTATAATGAAGAACCGGACGCCGTTCTTGCCGAAGTCCGGCGTTTCATCGCCTGTCTTGCGGATATCGACGCCCCGGTTTATCTCGTCAGCAATGAAGTCGGCGGCGGCATCGTCCCGGAGAATCGCCTTGCCCGGCTCTTCCGTGACCTTGCCGGTGAAGTCAATCAAGAGCTGGCAGCGGCGGCAAACAGTGCCTGGTTGGTCGTGGCCGGCCTGCCGCTGCGTCTGAAATAAACCACAAAATGCCACCTTAAGGATGTGACCGATGAATACCCATTCCCTGCAAGCTGTTCTTAATACTATCAAGCCGGTCGATAAGACAATGATCGCTGAAGTGCAAGCCCGCATCAATAGTCAGGCTAAACCGAAAGGCTCTCTTGGCCGCCTCGAAGAATTTGCCCGGCGTTTTGTCGCCATCACCGGGCGGGAGGATATCCGCAAGAAAGTCGTCTTTACCTTTGCCGGCGATCACGGCATTACCGAGGAGGGGGTCAGTGCCTTCCCCAAAGAGGTGACGCCGCAGATGGTCCTCAACTTTGTCAGTGGCGGCGCAGCGATCAATGCTTTATCCAACCATGCCGGCGCCGAGGTGATTGTTGTCGATATGGGCGTTGACTACGACTTCGCACCGATTGCCGGACTCCTCAACAAGAAGATCGCGAAAGGGACAGCGAACTTTGCCAAGGGGCCGGCGATGAGCCGCAAGGAGGCGATTGCCGGCCTGGAAGCAGGGATTGAACTTGCCTTTTCGAGTCGCGATGCCGGTATCGATCTCCTTGGCACCGGTGACATGGGGATCGGCAATACCACCCCGTCGGCGGCGATTGCCGCGCTCCTTACCGGGCGGACCGTGGAGCAGGTGACCTTTCGCGGTACCGGCATCGACGACCCGACCCTTGCTCACAAGATCGCGGTGATCAAGGCGGGGATTGCCCTCAACCAGCCGGACAAGAACGATCCCATCGATGTTTTGGCCAAGGTCGGCGGTTTTGAAATCGCCGGCATCGCCGGCTTGATCCTTGGTGCCGCGGCCGCGAAGATTCCGGTGGTGGTCGATGGCTTCATCTCCACTGCCGGCGCCATCATCGCTTCGGAGCTCCATCCCCACGTCAAGGATTACATCTTCTGCGCGCATCAGTCGGTGGAGATCGGTCATCGTCACATGCTGGAGATGCTCGGCCAGAAGCCGATGCTCGATCTGGAGATGCGCCTCGGCGAAGGGACCGGTGCGGTCCTGGCGATGACCTTGATCGAAGCGTCGCTGCGCGGGCTGCGGGAAATTCGCACCTTTGAAGAGGTCGGCGTGTCGAAAGCCAGCAAGTAATGAAGGGGATGCTCGGCGAACTGCGCCACGCCCTGCTCTTTCTCACCATCCTGCCGCTGCCGGCGCCAGCGGGGAGTGCGCAGCAACTCGGCCGGTCGATGGCTTACTTCCCGCTCATCGGCCTGGGACTCGGCCTCCTGCTGGCGGGTGCAGATTATCTGCTGCTGATCTTCTTCCCCCCCGCTGTCGGCGCCCTCCTTGTTCTGTTGTTGCTGATTTACGCCACCGGCGCCCTGCACCTCGACGGCGTCGCTGATACCGCCGACGGGATGTACGGCATCCGCGACCGCGCCAGTCGACTGCGGATCATGAAAGACAGCCGGGTCGGGGCCATGGGGGTCGTGGCCCTCCTTTGTCTCCTCCTGCTGAAGGTCGTGACCCTGACCGCTATTCCCCCCGCGGTGCGCTGGCAGGTGCTGATTGCGCTGCCGGTTGTCGGTCGCTGGATGATGGTGGCGCTGGCGGTCCTCGCCCCCTATGCCCGCAGCGAAGGGGGGACCGGCAGTGTCTTTGTCGAAGCCACCGGCCGCCGCGAACTCTGGATCGCGACGCTGATCCTCGCCGCCGTCCTCCTTGGTTTCTTCCGGCTCTGGGGGTTGACCCTTCTCGCTGCCCTTTGTCTGGCTGTCTTTCTTCTGGAGCGCTACTTCAAGGCGCATCTGGGGGGAGTCACCGGCGATATTCTCGGAGCGGTCTGTGAATGGAGTGAGGCACTCTTTCTCCTCCTTTGTTCGGCCGCATACTTTCACCGCTAACGCCAGGAGAGCCTCGCATGCAACGGACCCGTATCTATCTGATTCGCCATGGACAGGTGGTTGGCTATGAAGAGAAGCGTTACAATGGCCATGCCGATGTCCCTTTGACCCCGGAAGGGGAGGCGCAATTCGGTCTGCTGCAGTTGCGCTTGAAGAAGAAGGAGATCAGCGCGGTCTACAGCAGCGATCTAAGTCGCTGTCTGTACGGCGCCCGTCTTCTGGCGACAAGTCATGATCTCGCGGTGCAGAGCGATGCGCAGCTGCGTGAGCTCAATATCGGCAATTGGGAAGGGAAGACCTGGGCGGAGCTGCAGGGGCTTTATCCGCAAGAGTGGCAGGCCCGTCTTGCTGATATTGTCAACTATCGGGTGCCGCAGGGGGAGAGTCTTAATGATCTGGCAGATCGCGTCCGGCCGGTGATCGCCCGTATTGCCGCCGCTCATCGCGGCGAAGAGGTGCTGGTTGTCGCCCATGGCGGTACCAATCGGGTTATTCTCCTCGACGCCATCGGCGCCCCGCTATCTTGTCTCTTTGCCATCGAACAGAGCTACGGCTGTCTCAATATCATCGATTACTATGCCGACGGCAATGCCGTGGTGCAACTGCTGAACGGCTGAAGTCATGCAGGCTTTCGTCATCGCCGCCCCGGCTTCGGGGAGCGGCAAGACCACTGTCACCCTCGCCCTCCTTGCTGCCCTGCGTCGCCGTGGCTTGAAGGTGGCACCCTTCAAGGTCGGGCCGGACTTCATCGATCCCGGTCATCATGCTGCTGCCAGTGGCCGGGTTTCCCGTAATCTTGATGCGTGGATGTGCGGCGCCGCCGGAGTGCAGCGCAGCTTTGCCCTGGGCTGTGCCGGTGCTGAGGTGGCGGTAATCGAAGGGGTGATGGGGCTCTTTGATGGTGCGGATGGAGGGAGTGAGGCCGGGAGTACCGCCGCCGTTGCCAAGCTCCTGAACGCTCCGGTCATCCTGGTGATCGACGCCAAGGGGCAGGCGCGCAGTGTGGCTGCTCTGATCAAAGGATTTAGTGAGTTCGATCCGGCTTTGATGGTCGCCGGCATCATCCTCAATCGGGTCGCCAGCCCACGCCACGCCGAACTCCTGCGTGCTGCCCATGCCTCGGTTCCCGGTCTGCCACCGCTCCTCGGGGTGTTGCCGCGCGAGCCGCAGGTCGCTCTGCCGGAACGTTATCTCGGCCTGGTGACAGCGGAAGTGGCACCGGAGAATGTCGTCTTTTATGAGCGCCTGGCGGAATGGTTTGAGGCCGGGGTTGATGTTGATGGGCTGCTGAAGGGTTCTTCTCTCCCTCCCTTTCAAGGGGAGGGTCGGGGTGGGGATGGGTTTGATGCGGTTTTTTTGGTGAATGCTCAAGACCAAGCCCATCCCCATCCTAACCTTCCCCTTGAAGGGGAAGGGACGAAAACGATTGTGACTCCGCCAGGGGGGATGGAACTGGATAAAGTCCGTATCGCCGTGGCGCGCGATGAAGCCTTCTCTTTCTGCTATCCGGAAAATCTGGAACTGCTGGAGGCAGCCGGGGCGGAGATTGAATTCTTTTCGCCGCTGCGCAATCATCATCTTCCGGCCGGGATCAGCGGTCTCTACCTCCCCGGCGGTTATCCCGAGCTTTATGCCCCCCAACTTGCCGCCAATCTTCCCCTCCTCCAGGCGATTCGCACCGCTGCCAGTGCCGGTATGCCGATTTATGCCGAGTGCGGCGGCCTGATTTATCTCAGCGGCGGGGTGGACGGCGCCGCCAGCGACCACCTTCAGCCCTTTGTTGCCCTCTTTCCGGCCTGGGCGCGGATGTTGCCGCAACGCAAAGCCCTCGGTTATCGCCAGGTCACTTTCCGCTTTGATACCATCCTCGGGCCGGCGGGAACGGTCGCTCGCGGCCATGAGTTCCACTACTCGGAGGTGGTGATCGCTGCGGAGGTGCCGCGCTCTTATGCGCTCAGCCGTGCTGACGGGCAGGTTCTGGAAGATGAAGGCTATGTCCTCAATAATGTTCTCGCCTCCTATGTTCATCTTCACTTCGCCAGTCATCCAGCGCTTGCCGCTTCCCTGGTGGAGAGTTGCCGGCGCTGGAACGGTCCTTGAGGCCGGTTTCGGCCCGGTTCGCAGCGTCGGGCGGAGGCCGCTTCGGCCGCTCCTTCGTCTTTGCCGGACTGCGCAAGGTCCTGCGTGCCGACACTCTGGCTGAGGTTGCTCCGGCCTTTGCCGAGCTGGAGGCGGCGGTGGCTGCCGGCTACCATGCCGCCGGTTTTGTTGCTTATGAAGCCGCCGCCGCTTTCAATCCTGATCTGCCGATCGGCGCCCCGCCGCAGACCCCCCTCCTTTGGTTCGCCATCTTTACGGAGCGCCGGGAAGAGTCGGTGGCCCCTCCCGTCTCCTCGCACCGATTGATTCTGACGCCGCGCACGACCGTCCCCGACGCCGCCGCTTATGAAACGGCGATCGCCGCGATTCACGCCGCCATTGCTCGCGGTGAGACCTATCAGGTCAACTACACCCTGCGCCAGCGCTTTGCGGCTCCGGACG
>JACUTW010000111.1 GCA_014859605.1 Desulfuromonadales bacterium | reverse complement strand
TTGATCGCCGTAAAACGTCAGGAGTACACGGGCGTCACTGCCGCAAATTGTCACCATGCCCTTGATCGGGTGGGTCGCCCCTTGTGGGTGCCCTAATTTGCTATCATCTTTTCTACAACTTCTTCCCAACTTTGCGAATCGAAAAAATACGGCTTGGCCATGATAATGAATCTTTTACGCTTTTCAGAGGTCCGAAGCTTCTCAAAATCTATTTTTTCGAGCCCCTCCTGAAATGTCTTGAAAGGGAAATTGATCATATCCGGAAATGATCCGTATTCGATCATCCTTTGCACCTTAAAGGTAGTCGAGAGGTTTTCAGAACCATCCCAGAAATATTTATTTTTTGTGTCGTGCATTTTCTATCAACCTTTTTATCAGCGCCCGTGAAGACTGGTTTAATTCATCTGTCGTCAAGGGTCTCTTCAGCAGCGCCACCCCTTCTGGCATCGAATCGGCAAAAGCCATGACAGCTCCTTCATAATCGAGGGGCACAATTTTCTTGGCGGCATCAAGGAGAAGGTGATCAAACTCAAAATCTTGCAACAAAAAATAGAGATCGACAAAATCCTTGACGGTTTTTCTGTCCTGCACAGCTGTGATTTTGTTGACGGCGATATTTTCCGCGGAATCTATCAGACAATCATTGACTTTCAAATAGTCACCACAGTGAGGATAATTCTCATAGATAAATTCAATCTTCAAAGCGGTGGTGTGTTTGAGAATAAAGATGCGTTTGTAATATTCACCATCGATCACGGCATCAACTTGAAAATTTGCTGCGAGGCGAGCGACAACTTCTCGATAACTCACTAAAAACTCTTCTTTAGGGAAGATATCACCACGAAAGAAAAAATCAAGGTCATCAGAATAGCGATGATTATAATGCCAGCGAGACAGCGCGGTACCGCCGCTCAGGTAAAACCTGTCCGTCTTCAACAAAGAAAGAACCTCATCCTGCAAGGGATAAAGAATTGTTTCATAGAATAATTGTTCTTCTGTCGTTGCTTGTCTTAGGTGCTTTTGTGTAAACATCAAAATTCCCTTCCAACTTCCCGGATGTGGGCGCGATGAATCGTGTCCTTACTCGTCAACATCCAGACCAAATTTTGCCAACCGGTAACGAATCGAACGAAACGACATCTTCAACAACTCTGCCGCATGCGTGCGCACGCCATTGCTGCGTTCCAGCGCTTTGAGCAGGAGCTCACGTTCGATCTCTGCCAGATAGGCATCAAGATCAAGTCCTTCTTCCGGCAGCTCATGCGCCGGCACTCCGGCAATCGCGCCGCGCACCTGCGGGGGGAGGCAGTCGACGCCGATGCACTCGGCAGAGCCAAGAACGAGGCAGCGCTCCAGCACATTGTGCAGCTCACGGATATTGCCGGGCCAGGGATAATCGAGGAGCAGGCGTAATGCAGCTTCGCTGACCTTGACGTCATGGCCGGCGTGATTCTGGTAAAAATGGCTGATCAGGAGGGGAATATCTTCGCTGCGTTGCCGCAGCGGCGGCAGGGGGATGTGAATGACGTTGAGACGATAATAAAGATCTTCGCGAAAGCGCCCTTCTTTGGTCTCGACCGCCAGATCTTTATTGGTCGCCGCAATCAGCCGCACATCAACTGAAATATCCTTGGTACCACCGACGCGACGGAACTCCCGTTCTTGCAACACCCGCAGCAACTTGACCTGCATACTCGCCGGCAACTCGCCAATCTCGTCGAGAAAGATCGTGCCGTGATCGGCGACTTCGAAGAGACCGGCCTTTTGACCGTTGGCGCCGGTAAAGGCCCCCTTCTCATGACCAAAGAGCTCGCTCTCCAGCAGGGTCTCGGGGATGGCGCCACAATTGACCGGTACAAAGGCATGATCACGGCGCGGACTGTTAAAATGGATCGCTTTGGCGACCAGCTCTTTGCCGGTGCCGCTTTCGCCGGTCACCAGCACATTGGCCCGACTCGGCGCCACCTTGCTGATCAAAGAATAAACTTCCTGCATCGGCGCACTCTTGCCGACCATATTGGCGAAGCTGTAGCGCTGCACCAGTTCTTGTCGCAGGGTTTGATTCTCTTGCCGCAGAGCGCGCCGCTCCAAAGCATTACGGACAATCAGGCGGATTTCGTCGTTGCGAAAGGGCTTGGTAATGTAATCGAAAGCGCCGAGCTTCATCGCTTCGACTGCTTCTTCGCTGGTCGAAAAGGCGGTGATCATAATCATCACCGTCTCGGGAGCATGCGCACGGACAAAACGCAGCAGTTCGACCCCCGAAACCTTCGGCATCTTGATATCGCTGATAATCAGATCGAAGTCTGATTCCTTTAACAACTCCTGTGCCGCCGCGCCGTCGACCGCCGTTTCGACCTCGTAACCCTCACGCTGCAACATAATGGTGAGGACTTCGCGCAGGCTGGCTTCGTCATCAACAACAAGGATGCGTCCGGTGAGTTTTTTGTTGGCCATGGGGATGACTTTCCCGTAGGGGCACGGCGTGCCGTGCCCGGTTATATGCATCACAAAACGAGGAAAATTCTGGGCACGGCGCGCCGTGCCCCTACAGCGCCTGCTGTTTCCTGGTTTATTCAGAATCAAAGATTAGATCTTGCCATGACCAAAATAATGACCTAAAATAAAACCTAAATAAATCAAGGAGGAGACCATGCAAACAATTTATGCCTCAGAAACAGTCAGTATCAGCGACCTCAAAAAAAATCCTTCCGAGATCATCACGCGTGCGCACGGGGCGCCGGTCGCTATCCTCAACCATAACCGCCCTACCGCCTATCTCGTTCCTGCTGCTGCCTTTGAAAGGTTGATGGAGCAACTTGATGACCAATACCTTCTGCAACTGGTCAAAGAGCGCCAGCAGGAACGGAGCGTCAAGGTCACCCTTGATGAAATATGAACTTGAGTTTAAGGAATCTGCCCTCAAGGAGTGGCAGAAGCTGGATCACAGTCTCAGAGAGATCTTCAAAAAACGCCTGGTCGAACGCCTTGCCGCCCCTCGCGTCGAGTCTGCTCGCCTGACAGGATTACCCGATTGTTACAAAATAAAACTTCGTGACGCAGGGTATCGTCTCGTCTATCAGGTCTTTGACAACCTGTTAGTCGTCGTTGTTATTGCCGTCGGCAAAAGGGAAAAGAATCAAGTCTATCACAATGCCATGGATCGGATCTGACTTCTGAGGCAACAAACTCAGCGCAAATGCCGGCCACTGCTAGGATTTTCACTCAACAAGCCACGGATTTCATTGACTGTTCGAAGCAGATTCAGCTGTCAACTTGACACCGATAGCTTTACAAACACGCTGAATCGTATCTAAACGAGGATGGCTATTGGGTCGTAACGCTTTATAAAGGGCTTCACGTTTAATACCGCTGGCTTTGGCAATTTCTGTCATACCGCGAGCTTTAGCAATGTGGCCAAGCGCCGCCGCCAACTCTCCAGAATCACCTTCTTCGAGAACCTGACGCAGATATTCGACAATATCCGCATCACCCCTAAGATTCTGCGCCATATCGAACTCTGGAAAATCATTAATATTGACGTTTTTACGCATAATTTACTCCATTAACGTCACTGCAAGAGCTTTGGCAGCTTCAATATCTTGTACCTGACTACTTTTATCCCCACCACCCAACATCACAATCAACACCTCGCCTCGCTGGATATAATACATTCGCCAGCCAGGGCCAAAAAACTCACGCATTTCATAAACACCATCACCAACAGAATTAATATCACCCAACAAACCGCGTTGAGCTTTTTCAAGTCGACGGAACAACCGAATCCGCGTAGGACGATCACGTAAGGAATCGATCCAATGGTCACAGACTGGCTTCGTCATCGACGACGAGGATACGTCCGGTCAGTTTTTTATCGGCCATGGAGATGATCCCGTAGGGGCACGGCGCGCCGTGCCCGGTTATATGCATCACAAAACGAGGAAAATTCTGGGCACGGCACGCCGTGCCCCTACGTATCAAAATTTATCCACAATGCTCTGCCGCCCGTAAGCCGTAGAGACGTAGCATGCTACGTCTCTACTTACCGCAAATGGCGACCACTGCCGAGCTTTTCACTCAATAAGCCACGGATTACATAAGTTCAATCCATCTATATGTAAAAAGTCTTTGGTGTTGCGGGTTGCCAGGACGTAGTTACCACAGACTGCAATGGCCGCAATCAGGGCATCTTCTGTCGTGCTTGGAAATCCGGATCGACGCCTGCTGGAAACTATCTTTGCATATGGCTCGGCACACGTAGCATCAAAGGGTAAACAACAACCGGAAAAATCCTCCTCAAACATCGTCTCCGCAGCAGCGGCCAGAGCCTCTCTTCTCTTGCCTTCTGGCAACAGAGCAATACCCAGAAGAATTTCAGCCTGAGTGATAGCGCTCACATAAAAATGAGCCCCGGAAAATTTCGCAAACCAATCGATAACAACCGGGTCAGGTTGAGGCCGCATCAATTCAGAAAGAACATTCGTATCCAGCAGAATTTTTTCCAAAATCTATTCCTCGAGATTCGGCGGGGTACGAACTTCCTGTCGGGGCGGGATCGGTAATGCGTCGATGGCAACAGAGGCAAAACGCTGCTGGATACGCGAAGCCAGATTGCCGGTCAGTGCAGAGGGGAGTAAAGATTGGCGCAACAAATTTCGTACTTCTTCTTCCATGGAGCAGCCGTGCTCTGCCGCCCGCAAACGCAACTTGGTCTTCAAACCTTCGTCCAGATTTCTGATTGTCAGGCAGGCCATAAATATCACCTCGTATGATTTCATTGACAGCATTGTAGTCAATGCAGAGACTGCTGGCAAGATCCCATTTATTTGGAATAAATTTGTTGTTGAAAAGATCCGAAAAATGCTATCAAAATATGATTGCAACAACATCGCTTTACGGTTATAATCTCCGTATGAATAAATCCCATCGAAAAACCCTGCATGATATTTTTTCGCAGCCAGTTCCAGCGACATTAGAATGGCGTCGTATCGAATCTCTCTTTATTTCGTTAGGAGCCGAGACGATTGAGGGGACGGGATCACGGGTTCGCTTTGTTTTAAATGGAATCATCGCCACATTTCACCGACCACACCCGGGGAAAGAAGCCAAGCAATATCAGGTCAAAGACGCTAAAACATTTTTAGAGAACGCGGGAGTCAAACTATGAGCACAATGACTTACAAAGGATATGCAGCCCGAATTGAATACAGCGATGAAGATGAATGTTTCATCGGTCACATGGCAGGGATTAAAGACGTCGTCGGTTTTCACGCCGATTCCGTCAAAGAGTTGCGTGCTGCCTTTGCTGAAGCAGTCGATGACTATCTCGCAACCTGTGAAAAACTGGGGAGAGCACCACAAAAGCCGTATTCAGGAAAATTGATGTTAAGAGTCCCTCCGGAAGTTCATGCTCACGCGGCGATGATGGCTGAAGCGCATGGAAAGAGCTTGAACCAATGGGCGGCGGACGTTTTGATGTACGCTTCCTGAATCAGCCCATTTCCCCTCAGCGCAAATGCCGGCCGCTGCCGAGGGTTTCGCTGAGGGTGAGATTGTCGCGGCGCTGGCGGGCGTAATCAGCCCAGCTTTGCTCCGGTGCATCAGCGCGCGCTGCCGGACTCCCCCAATTGACAAAGGGATGAATGGCAATGCCGCCACGCGGATGAAAGATACCGAGGACTTCGAGATAGCGGGGCTGCATGATCGCGACCAGATCATCGAGGATGATATTAATAACATCTTCGTGAAAATCGCCGCGGTTGCGAAAGCCGTGCAGATAGAGTTTGAGCGATTTTGATTCGACCATCTTGCGATCGGCGACATAGCGGATGTAAATTGTCGCCCAGTCGGGCTGATCGGTGATCGGGCAGAGGCTGGAGAATTCGAGACATTCAAGCAAGGTCCAGTAATCCCGCCCAGGATGGCGATTGTCGAAGGTTTCGAGGACTGCGGCGCTGTAATCTTGCGGGTAATCAGCGGCTTTGCCGAGGGATTTCAAGCCGGCGTGGGAGCGG
>JACUTW010000110.1 GCA_014859605.1 Desulfuromonadales bacterium | reverse complement strand
ATGATGACGCGCTGATCCGGCATGGACTCAAGCGCATCCTCGAAGAACGCGGTTGTCAGGTAGAAGACTTTTCTTGCGGCCATCTTGCCATCGAACGCCTGCAACAAAGCAGCTTCGATCTGGTCGTCACCGATTTGAAGATGCCGGGGATGAGTGGTATGGAGGTTCTCGCCAGCATTCGTATTCTGCAACCGAGTATCCCGATCATTATTATCACCGGTTACTCTACCGTCGAAACCGCCGTGGTGGCGATGAAGCTCGGGGCGGTTGATTATCTCGCCAAGCCCTTTGTCCCCGATGAATTCTGTCTGCGCATTAAAAAAGCCCTCGACCAGAGTGAAGCCAAGACCCTGCAAGAGCAGATTGCCGAGCGTGAGGTCGCACAAGGGTTTGAAGATTTTATCGGCAGCAGCCCGGAAATGCAGAAGATCTATCGGCGCATCATGCAGGTGGCGCCGACCACCAGCACCGTCCTCATCACCGGCGAAAGCGGCACCGGCAAAGAACTCGTCGCCAAAGCCATTCACAAGCTCAGTCCCCGTCACGATCAGCCCTTTGTTGCCGTCGATTGTACCTCTCTGGCAGAAAATCTTTTAGAAAGCGAGCTCTTCGGCCACATCAAGGGATCTTTCACCGGCGCCGTACACAGCAAATCCGGACTCTTCAAGGTCGCTGACGGCGGCACCCTCTTTCTCGACGAAGTGGCCAATATCAGCCTGACAACCCAGGCCAAGCTGTTGCGCGTCCTCCAGGAGCGGGAAGTCACCCCGATCGGCGGGACTCAGCCGATTCCGATCAACATCCGGCTGGTCGCCGCGACCAACCGTCCACTGCGGGAGTTGGTGGCAAACGGCAGTTTCCGGGAAGATCTTTACTTCCGCCTCAACATCATCCCGATCAATCTTCCCCCTCTGCGTGAGCGTAAAGGGGATTTGCGTGTTCTTATTCAGCACTTTATGAAGCGTTTTGCCGATGAAGTCGGCAAAGATGTCCGTTCGATCAGCAACGCAGCGATCGAACTTCTGGAAAATTACTCTTTCCCCGGCAATATCCGTGAGCTGGAAAACTTGATCGAGCGGGCGATGGTCTTTGTCGAGGACAATATCATCAAGATTGATGATCTGGAGTTGAATGCCAGGTCAGAGGAGGAGAAGAAGAAAGAAGCGTTGCCGGAGATTGAAACGATACCGCATAGCATGGCTGAGTTACACGAGCAGAAACGTCGAATCCGGGAGAAAGCGGTTGAACCCTTGGAGAAGGCTTTTCTCGTCGACGCCTTACGTCGCAATGACGGCAACGTCACCCGCGCGGCCGAAGAAGTCGGGATGCAGCGTACCAATTTCCATGCGCTGTTGCGCAAACAGGGGATTAGCTACAGAGAATTAATGGAGTAACCAATTTAGCTGCCCAGCGGTTGGCCTGCTCCTTCCGCTGTAATCGCCAGCGGCAGCCAGATCACAAACGTTGCCCCCTCACCGAAACGATTCTGTACTTCAATCCTCCCACCGTGATTTGAGATGATTCCGTAAGAGACCGAAAGCCCAAGACCTGTCCCCTTGGCACCATTGGTTGTGAAGAAGGGATTGAAGATCCGGCTGAGATTTTCCTCTGAAATCCCCCCGCCACAATCGGCAATCGCCACACAAAGATAATCACCGGTCGGATCTGTCGCAATCTCAATGGTCAAATCCCCGCCCCCGTGCATCGCCTGCGCCGCATTCATCAAGATATTCATGAAGACCTGCTTGAGCTGATCACGATCGCATGGCACTTCCGGCAATTGCGGGGCATAGCGCCGGACAATATTAATATTGTGAAAGATGGCCTGGCACTCCAAAAGGTGCAGGGTGTCTTCAAAAATTTCTTCCGTCCGGTACAGCCCTTTGTACGGGATTGTCGCCCGCGAGAATTCAAGAAGGTGACTCACAATCGTCGCGCAGCGACCGGTTTCGCCGAGGATGGTTTCGAGATCAGACTTGACCGCCGGAGTGAGGGCAGGATTCTTGATGAGGAGCGAAGTAAAGATCATCACGCTGGTCAGCGGATTATTGATTTCATGGGCAATGCCGGCGGCCATTTCGCCGATCGAGGCAAGTCGCTCCGAATGATGGAGTTGCGCCTGAATGACGCGCACCTCCTCGGTCCGCTTGGTCACCCGCTCTTCCAGCGTCGCATTGGTGTCCTGTAACTGCTGTTGGCTGCGCTGCAGCGAATGGGTCATCACTTCAAAGGCCGTTCCCAACTCCTGCATCTCTTTGGACGACAGGGAGAGACCCTCCTTCTCAGAGAAGTCCCCCTGTGAAACCTTTTGGGTATGACGAATCAACTGCCGGATCGGCTCCTTGATATATTTATGAGTAACCAGAACCAGAAAGAAGAAGAGAAAGACCAGCATTCCGGAAGCGAGGATGATGAAGTCACTGCGAAACATGGCGAGCTGCTGGTCTCTGAGCCCCAGAGGAATAGTCACATCAAGGATGCCGACCAGTTTGTCATCAGGCTGATGAAAATGACAGGCAGCATCCGAGCAGACCTGTTCATTGTAGATCCCTTTGGCGAGACCGAGGATCGAAATCCCCTGCTCATTGAAAAAGCGTCGGCTGCGATTCATCGACGGCGCATCGACCTGCGGGAAGCTGCCATGGTGACAGACCGAGCACGCTTCCGCATCCTTGTCGACTTTTTTTCCGATCTCTTCGGGATGGGTGGAATATTTAATCACCCCGTCTTTGTTGAGCAGGCGGACATGATCAATCTCCGGCTGCCGGCCGACCTCGGCGATCATCTTGTAGACCGATTGCGAGTCATTGTTGAGCATGCCGTGATGGGTGGTGCTGATCAGGGTTGTGCTGATCATTTCGGCCAGCATCACCGCTTCACGATCATAGATCTGGCTGATTGAACTCAAGGTCACGGTCGCAAAGAGGACAAAGGTGACAAGGAGCATCAAGCTGGTAGCGATCGCATAGCGGGCGAGGATGGACATGGCTACTCCTTAAGTCATTCCAACAAAGCATACTTTAGATTGGGTTCTGGTCCAACAGTTAAATGGGAATAAATTAATCGGCTCTGTCGCTGGAAATAAAACGGTCGTTTCACGGGATTAAGCGCTTGCCAAGCCAAGAAGTGGTGGTAGCATTTGCTGGTATCTGGAAACTTCACTTGAAACCTGTTGTATCGACGAAGGAAATTTATGGCTGGTCGGTTTGGGTTGTTATTCAGGATCATTTGGTATAAAAGTTGTAAAACTTTAGTTTGATGAAATGGAATCCTTGGGGATGAATTGTCAATTGTTGACAGAATAAGTGGATGCGCATATGCGCATTGGGGTCAAAGGAGATTCACACATGACAAAGGAGGCGACATGAAAAGATGGCAATCCCTGCTGGCGGGTTTTGCCGTGTGTCTGCTTGGTATCAGTCTAGCCGAGAGCGCTCAGGCGTTCTCGATTTCGGGACGATCGAGTACCGAAATCGAATGGTATGACAATGCCGACGGAGACACGGCAGTTCCCGCCTACGAGTATCTGTTGCTCAACGTCAAGGATATTGATGGCGCCGGCCTCAATTTCCGCGGTTACGGCCGCATTGCCGATGACCTGGCCAACGAGGTCGACGTTGACAGTCGGCTCTACTACGCTTATCTCGAAAAGCGTGCATTACTGCCGAACCTCGATGTCAAGCTCGGCCGCCAGTTTATCTCAACAACGGCCGGAGCCTCGCTGATGGACGGACTGTATCTGAAAGTCCGCGATCTCGGCCCCTTCAGCTTGACCGTCTTTGGCGGCGGCGATGTGTCCTACTACGCCAACTACAATGCCAAAGACCTGATCGATGGCGTCGAACTCTCCGGCAAGTTCGATGATCTTCAAGTTGGCCTCTCCTACATTCAGCGCTGGGAAGAGAGCGAGCTCGCCAACGAACTGATCGGCGCTAACGCCAATTATGAGTTCCGAAAAATGTTCAGCCTCTTTGGCGAGGGGCAGTTCAATTACCTCTCGAACAGTATTTCCTATTTCAATGGCGGCTTTGACTACCATCGTGACCCCGATTGGTCATGGCGCGCCGAATACCTCTATTCTCTGCCGGTCTTCTCCTCAACCTCGATCTATTCCGTCTTTGCCGTCGATGAATATCAAGAGGTCGCCACCGAACTCAGCTTCCGCCATGGCCAGGGCGTAAGGTCCTTCGTCAAATACACCCGTGAAATTTATCAGGACTTCTCTGACGCCAATGTCCTCGAAGGCGGGGTCGAGAAGATCCGCACCGATCGTTTGTCTTACTACCTTGCCGGCGTGCTGCGCGAAGGGAACGATGGACAGGATCTGCGTGGTGTGCGGGCGCACGGCTCCTGGCTCTTCAATCGTTACTTCCGGGCCGGTATCGGTGCTGATCTTGATGTGCTCGAACGGCGCATTGAAGAGACCGATGAAACCAGCAGCTCGCGGGTGTGGGTCGATGCGACCGCCACGATCAGTAAAAAAATCAACGTCGAGGCCAAAGTCGAACGGGCGGAAAGCGACCTGTGGGACGAGTATTACCGGGGCCGCGTTCGTCTGAACATCCTCTTCTGAAAGGAGTGCCGATATGATTCGCATATTGCAACTGTTCACCGTCGGCTTGCTCCTCGGGGCGTCGACACTCTGGGCCGCCGATTTCAAACATGATGCCCATCTCGCCATGGCCGGCGATCCACCCTGTATCACCTGCCATACGGCCGATGCGCAAGGCATTCAGCCGGATAAAAAAGTTTGTCTCGAATGTCACGATCAGGCCTTTGTCAATACCGTCAAACTACCGGGATTATTGACACACGACGTGACCTGGGCGCTGAATCATCGTGGCCCTACGGTCTCCAAGAGCATTGATTGCGCCGCCTGTCACGAGCAGGATTATTGTCTCGACTGCCACAAGGCCGGTCGGGCTGATGAAATGGGTAATCTCGGCAACACCATGACCAATGTGCACCGCTCCGAGTTCTCCGTCTCCCATCCGATTGCGGCACGCACCAATCAGCAGCTTTGTAATAAATGTCATGAAAGCAAGTTTTGCGTTGAGTGCCATGACGACTTCAATCGTGCCGATCTGGCTCTTGACTCCCATCGTAAAGGCTTCATCAACGGCTCCTTCGGTGGTGCTCATGCCGGCTATAGTGAGCAGGAATGCCAAGATTGTCACCGTACTCCACAAGGTCTCACGGTTTTGCCTTCCCACCAATGGTCGAATAGTCATGCCCGCGAAGCACGAAAAAGCTTGGCCACCTGCCAGGCCTGCCATCCTGATGGCGATGTCTGTCTCAAATGCCACAGCGACAAAAGCGGCCTCAGGGTCAACCCTCATCCTCGTGACTGGGATGAAATCAAAAATCGTCTCAAGCGGGCAAGTGACGCTAAAACTTGTCGCAAATGCCACTAAAACGAAATAAAAAAGGAGGAAAAAATGCGCAAGAATAAAAATCTAGCACTTGTCGTTGCTTCAATTTTCCTGGCAACCCTTTGGGGTTGCGGAAGCAACATGGATTCGGGCGGCGATCAGACCGGACCGGGGACTACGATCGCAGATGCAGCAACAGTGGGGAGCGATTCCTGTAAATTTTGTCATACCTTGGCACATACAACCGTGTCGTACCCCCTTGTCGGCCAGGTTGCGCAGAATTCTCTGGTTATTACCCACGAATGCGAAGCCTGCCATGGTGGTGGTCAGTTCCACAAAGGCAGTAAGAACACGATCCCGTATCCGAAACCAGATGCCGCTCGCTGTGCGACTTGTCATGACAATCAAGTTACCGGGATACTGGCATGGGACAGTCACATTTTCCAGGATGGGAATGCTAACGATGCGCCCGCCTGTGCTACGTGTCATGATCCTTTAACCAAGAATGCTGCCGTTAGAACCGCCGCCCAAAACTGTATGAGTTGCCACGGTGACAACACCGTAGTTGACCCACTTGCCAGCCCAATCAGCGCTAAGGTTGCGGCTTCGATGCACAACTTTGGGGGGGGCCGAACAGGTGACAATTGCCAACGCTGTCATACGG